>NZ_CP049362.1:0-314568 GCF_019343455.1 Alcaligenes ammonioxydans
ATGAATGAATTCTGGCAGTCCTGCGTTCAGAAATTGGAGCAGGAGCTTCCCCCCCAACAAATAAGTGCGTGGATTCGTCCACTGGTTCCCCTGGACTTCGATAGTGAGGCCGGGGTGTTGCGCGTTTCTGCTCCTAACCGTTTCAAGCTGGATTGGGTCCGCAAGAATTTTGCTACGCGCATCGAGGAACTGGCCTCGGATTTCTACGAATGTCCCGTAACGGTTCAGTTCGAGCTGCCTTCGGCCAGCGCGGCGCCTCGTCGCGCCCTGGCTGACCGGGCCGCGCCCGCGCCTGCCGGCAGTCCAGCCGGTGAGAACCTGGCCCCGCCCGGCGCCAATCCGGCCGTGACCGCGGTGGTGGATGCGGTACAGGATCGCTCGCGCCTGAATGCCGAACTGACCTTCGACAATTTCGTAACGGGTAAAGCCAACCAGCTGGCACGCGCTGCGGCCTTGCAGGTGGCCGAGAATCCTGGTGTCTCCTATAACCCGCTCTTTCTGTATGGTGGCGTGGGTTTGGGCAAGACACACCTGATTCACGCGATCGGCAATGCGCTGGTCGCCAATGGCAATGGTGTGCGGGTACGGTATGTCCATGCCGACCAGTACGTGTCAGACGTGGTCAAGGCCTACCAGCGCAAGGCGTTTGACGAGTTCAAGCGTTATTACCATTCGCTGGATTTGCTGCTGATTGACGATATTCAGTTTTTTGCCGGCAAGAACCGCACGCAGGAAGAGTTTTTCTACGCCTTTGAAGCGATGGTGGCCCAGCGCAAGCAGATCATCATCACCTCGGATACGTACCCCAAAGAGCTGGCCAATATTGATAGCCGCCTGATCTCGCGCTTTGACTCCGGTCTGACCGTGGCCATCGAGCCACCCGAGCTGGAAATGCGTGTAGCAATTTTGCTGCGCAAAGCTCAGGCCGAAGGCATCGCCATGCCGGAAGAAGTGGCCTTCTTTATCGCCAAGCATTTGCGCAGCAACGTGCGTGAACTGGAAGGAGCTTTGCGCAAGGTCTCGGCTTATGCCCGTTTTCATGGTCGCGATGTCCTGACGGTGGAAGTGTGCAAGGATGCGCTCAAGGATTTGCTGTCCGTCTCCAATGGGCAGATCACCGTGGAAAATATCCAGAAAACCGTAGCCGATTTTTATAAAATCAAGGTCGCGGATATGTACTCCAAGCGCCGCCCCGCCAATATCGCCATGCCGCGTCAGGTGGCCATGTATCTGGCCAAGGAACTGACCCAAAAGAGTTTGCCGGAAATTGGCGATCTTTTCGGTGGCAGGGACCACACAACGGTGCTGCACGCAGTGCGCAAGATCTCGGACGCACGCACCAAGCAAGCCGAATTGAATCACGCATTACACGTACTGGAACAAACTCTCAAAGGATGACCATGCAACTCGTTCAAGCTACCCGCGACGCATTGCTAAAGCCCTTATCCACAGTTGTTGGCATTGTGGAGCGCCGCCATACTTTGCCGATTCTGGCCAACATCCTGCTGCGTAAAAACGGCTCGGACGTCTCTTTCCTGGCCACAGATCTGGAAGTGCAGATCACCACCAATGCCGGCTTTGGTGTGGGTGAGGACAATGCGGCCACCACGGTGGCAGCCCGCAAGCTGCTGGACATTCTCAAAGCCCTGCCCGATTTTGGTGACGTGCGTCTGGGTCTGGACAGCGGCAAGCTGACCATTCAGTCTGGCAAGAGCCGTTTTCAGTTGCAGACGCTGGAAGCGGCTGATTTTCCAGTGCTTACCCTGCCCGAGCAATGGGATGTGTCGCTGAGCATGCCCCAGCGCACCCTCAAGCACCTGTTCAACACGGTGCACTTTGCCATGGCCCAGCAGGATATCCGCTACTACCTGAACGGCATGTTGCTGGTGTTCGAGCCCGGCATGGTGCGTACGGTGACCACGGACGGGCACCGCCTGGCCCATAATGCCACTGCGATTGACGGTGTGCAGGAGCGCCACGACATTATTGTGCCTCGCAAGACCGTGCTGGAAATGCAGCGTCTGCTGGGCGATACCGACGATCTGGTCAATATTGATGTGTCCAGCCGTCAGATCCGTTTCCGTTTTGGCGATGTGGAGTTGATCTCCAAACTGGTGGAAGGCAAATTCCCCGACTTTGCGCGCGTGATCCCTTCCAACTACACCCGCCACTTTGATGTCAGCCGCGACGTGCTGCAAGGCAGCTTGCAACGTGCGGCCATCCTGACCACCGACAAACTGCGTGGCGTGCGACTGCAACTGTCGCAAAACCAGCTGAAGATTTCCGCTTCCAATGCCGAGCAGGAAGAAGCGGTCGAAGAGCTGGATATCGATTATGAACACGAAAGTCTGGACGTTGGCTTTAACGTCAGCTATCTGCTCGATGTGTTGGCCAGCATCAAGGACGAAACAGTCCGCTGGTCTGTGCAGCCCGATGCCAACGCCTCGGTGTTGATGACGCTGCCCGAGCAAGAACACTTCAAGTACGTGGTCATGCCGATGCGCATTTAATGCGGCATGTTCGACAGGCATGGCCCGCCGGGTCATGCCCGCTTGAAGCAGACAGGCTATTACAAGGTTTTATGCTATGACCGATCAAACCACGACCACCCAGCCAGCCGATTACGGTGCTGATTCCATCAAAATGCTCAAAGGCCTGGAGGCCGTGCGCAAGCGTCCAGGCATGTACATCGGGGATACGTCCGATGGCACCGGCCTGCACCACATGGTTTTCGAGGTGGTGGATAACGCGATTGATGAGGCCTTGGCCGGTCATTGCGACGATATCGTCGTCACCATCCATTCCGATAACAGCATTTCGGTGTGTGATAACGGCCGCGGTATTCCAACCGATATCCACAAGGACGACGAGCATCAGCGCAGCGCCGCTGAAATCGTCATGACCGAACTGCATGCCGGCGGCAAATTTGACCAGAACTCCTACAAGGTGTCTGGCGGCCTGCATGGTGTGGGTGTGTCATGTGTGAATGCCCTGTCCGAATGGCTGTTGCTGACGATCTGGCGCAACGGTAACGAACATCAGGTGGAGTTTCGCCGTGGTGAGCGCACGGCGCCCTTGTCGGTGACCGGCCCCGCAGAAGGCCGCACGGGCACCTGCGTGCGTTACCTGGCCGACGTGGAGATTTTCAGCAATATTGAATACCACCACGAAATTCTGGCCAAGCGCTTGCGCGAGCTGTCTTTCCTGAACAATGGCGTCAAGATCCGTCTGGTTGACGAGATTCAGGGCAAGGAAGAAGACTTTGCCTTCCTGGGTGGGGTCAAAGGCTTTGTTGACTTTATCAACCGCAACAAGACTCCGCTGCACCCGAATGTCTTTAGTGTTGCCACCGAATCCAGCGCCGGCGGCACGACAGTGTCCGTTGAAGTGGCCATGCAGTGGAACGACAGTTATGCCGAGACGGTGCTGTGCTTCACCAACAATATCCCCCAACGTGATGGTGGTTCCCACCTGACCGGTCTGCGTGCGGCCATGACCCGCGTGCTGAACAAATACATTGCCGATAACGAGCTGGCCAAGAAAGCCAAGGTCGACACCTCGGGCGATGACATGCGCGAAGGCCTGGTGTGCGTTTTGTCGGTCAAGGTGCCCGAACCCAAATTCAGCAGCCAGACCAAAGACAAGCTGGTGTCCAGCGAAGTGCGCCCTGCCGTTGAAGAAGCGGTGGGTCGGACCCTGGAAACCTGGTTGCTGGAGAACCCCGGCGACGCCAAGGCGCTGTGTGGCAAGATCGTGGAAGCGGCCCGTGCTCGTGAGGCGGCCCGTAAAGCCCGCGAGATGACACGTCGCAAAAGCGTGCTGGAAGGTGCTGGCCTGCCCGGCAAGCTGGCCGACTGTCAGGAAAAAGATCCCGCCCTGTGCGAACTGTACATTGTGGAGGGTGACTCCGCAGGCGGCTCGGCCAAGCAAGGCCGGGACCGTAAATTCCAGGCCATTCTGCCTTTGCGCGGCAAGGTGCTGAACGTTGAAAAAGCCCGTTTTGATCGTCTGATTTCCAGTGAACAGATCACCACCTTGATCACCGCGCTGGGCACCAGCATTGGCCCGGACTTTGATATCGACAAACTGCGCTACCACCGCATCATCATCATGACTGACGCGGACGTGGACGGTGCTCACATTCGTACGCTGCTGCTGACGCTGCTGTACCGCCAGATGCCTGAGCTGATCGAGCGTGGCTACGTCTACATTGCCCAGCCGCCGCTCTACAGGGTCAAGGTGGGTCGTGAAGAGATTTATCTGAAGGACGACGCCGAGGAAGCCGAATTCATGTTGAGGTTGGCCCTGCGCGATGCTGTGCTGACCCCATCCGAAGGCGCGGCTCCCATCACCGGCGAGGCCCTGTCCGATTATGCTCACCGCTATGTGAAGGCCAAGGGCGTGATAGAGCGTCTGTCGCGCCATATGGACGGTGATGCTTTGTCTGCGCTGGCTGAAGGCGTGAAGCTGAATCTGGATACTCAGGAGCAGGCTGAGCAAAGCGCGCAGGATTTGGAAAAAGCGCTGTATGACGAGGCGATGCCTAACGTGGTGAAAGTGTTTGCGGCCTTTGATGAGGCCAGCGAATCCTGGCGCGTAGTGGTGCAGCGTTTGCATCACGGCAATATCCGCGTGACCGTGTTCGACCGCAACTTCATGCGTGGCGCCGACCATCAAACCCTGGCCCGTGCGGGCGAGACCTTTGCCGGCCTGATTGGTGAGGGGGCAAAGGTCGCACGTGGTGAAGGTGACAAACGTCGTGAAACCGAGGTCGATGACTTCCGTGAAGTCATGCAATGGTTGTTGACCGAAGCCGAGCGTGGTATGAGCAAGCAGCGCTACAAAGGTCTGGGTGAGATGAACCCCAGCCAGCTGTGGGAAACCACCATGGACCCCAACGTCCGTCGCCTCTTGCGTGTGCAGATTGCCGATGCCATCGACGCGGATCAAATCTTCACGACCCTGATGGGCGATCACGTGGAGCCACGCCGTGCCTTTATCGAGACTCATGCCTTGCAGGCGGGGAACCTGGATATTTGATGACGGTGTTCACAATTCCTGCATTCAGGAATTCGTGAAAAACCTTGTGTTGATGTGGGTACCCAAAATGGGCTCTGGCATTTTTGCTGGGGCTCATTTTTTTGATGATGGCGAATGAGTGCTGAGCCCTGAAGATTCAGCATCTTGGGCAGGCTCAATTAATGTTTGACAGCAAACACTGGCTGATCAAGTGCCAGGTAGCTTAGTTGTCATGAGGTCACGCGCTCCAGGAATGTAAAGGCGCACAATCACGCTTATATGGTCTACTTGCAGTGATTCACCCTGCTTCAGAACGAACGAAAAGAAGGGGCGAGTGGGTCTGAAGGTGGCACTTGGCGTCGGCCTTGCAAGGCCTCTTGGTCGATAGCACTGACGCTATAAATTATTCAATAACTCTTTGTTTGGAAATGGTATGCGACTGGACAAGTTTCTTGGTGAGAGTACGGATCTGAGTCGTTCAGACGCACGTAAAGTGCTTAAAAGCGGGGAGATCACGGTTAACGGGGAGGTGGTGACCAAAGGCACCCACGTTGTGCAAGAGGGCGATGTGGTGTGCTGGGACGATGAGCCGCTTGCCTTGATTGGCCTGCGTTACATCATGCTTAATAAGCCCGCTGGTTACGAGTGCAGCCTTAAAAATAGCGCCTACCCGTCCGTGATGATGCTGATCGATGTAGAAAAGCGCGAACGCTTGCACACCGTCGGTCGATTGGATGTGGATACTACCGGCTTGATTTTGATTACGGATGACGGCCAGTGGACGCATCGTATTATCTCGCCCCGTCATCAGTGCGATAAGGTCTACGTGGCGACATTGGCAGAGCCTTTGCCTGACAATGCAGAAGAACTGTTCAAGGCCGGTATCTTGTTAAATGGCGAGGACAAGCCAACGCTGCCAGCCGTGCTGGAACGCATTGATGAACGCACCGCAAGGCTGACCATCCAGGAAGGGAAATACCATCAGGTGAAACGTATGTTCGCGTCCCTGGGGAATCTGGTTCAGACCTTGCATCGTGAGCGTATTGGCTCCCTTTCCCTGGATGACAGTCTGGAGCCCGGAGAGTCGCGTTATTTGACCCCTGCCGAGGTGCAGCAGTTTGCAGAAGAGGGTTAAACGGTTTACCTGTTCCAGTACGTGGGACGAAGCCTGTTCTTGAAGCAAACTGCCGAAGGCACGGTGCTGCTTGGCGTTTGCTGGCCTTCTAAGCTGCATCACCGTATGGGATCGCGGATCTGGAACGCAAACCCAGCCTGAACCTGGATTCTTTGCCACGTAGCGTGCATACCGCCTGCCGTGTCGTTCCTGAGCTTGCCCCTTTGCCTGTATCGCCAGCTCGCAGGGTTTAACCGTAGCCGTGATGGACGAGCAGCCGCGCTTTGGCGGGCAGGTATTCAGGCAGGCGCCCGGGGAGTTTGCGGCGGCGGCTCCGGACTCCCTGCACACCTCTCTTTTTCACACAGCTTGTTTGAACCGGCGCGTGACCTAAGGCTGTGCAGTGGCATTCTTTTGCCGTTTCCTCAGACCGGTTGTTCCAGTATTTCCTGCAGACGGCTCAGCAGTTTGTCGCTGGCGTTGTGCATATGCCGTTCGCAGATGGCGATGGCACCTGCTTCGTCACCCGATGCAATGGCCGCAGCCAGCTCTTCATGCTCGTCCCAGATGGACAGGCGCTGCTCTGAAGATTGCAGTACTGCCCCCATGACACGGCGCAGGTGCACCCAGTGGACTTGGGCGCTTTCAGCGATCATGGGATTGCCCGACGCGTCGTAAATGGCCTTGTGAAAGGCCTCATCGGCTTCGATCATGGCGCGCACATCGTGCCCCCGGGCCACCTTGCGTCCCATGCGGATCAGGTCCGGGTCCAGCACGGCACTTTGGCGTGCCGCCAGCCGGGTCGCCAGGACTTCCAGAGCGCCACGTACTTGATACAAATGCCCGATATGTTCCAGATCCAGTGGCGCGACCATCACGCCCCGCCCTTCGGCATCTTGCAACAGCCCATCTTTTTTCAGTAACTGGATCGCTTGCAGGACCGGCGAGCGCGACACGTTGAGTTGCTCGGCGATGTCTTCTTGCGTGATGCGCGAGCCAGGGGCCAGGGAACCGTCACTGATCGCATCGAGCAGGATGCGATAAACCTCGTCCACGTAGTGGGGACGGGCCTGCAACTTACCGGAAAGCTTGGCATGCATGAGGTCTGGAACTCCGATACAAACAAAAAAACAGGTGAAGGCCGCAACGGCGTTGCGGCCCCGGGTTTCATCAAGGCGTGGAACGCATGGATTGCAAAAGCATGGCCATGGGGTCCGAGTCCGAGCTCGCCTGTGCGTCAAAGGGGTTGCCAAGCGGGTCATCGGCCTGCCGCGCACCGGGTGTCAGGCTGGGCGAAGGTCGGTTGAGCTGGAGCAGAATTTCTTCTTCGCTCAGGCTGACCGTCTTGTGCAGTCCACCCGTCACCAACTGCGGATAGGCAATCACAATACCGACCACCAGCAATTGTAGTACGACGAAGTAGGCTGAGCCCTTCCAGATCTGCTGGGTACGAACCCGAGGAATAGTTCGGCGACTAATTGAATCCACATAATCTGAACGGGGTGCCACGCTACGCAAATACAGCAGAGCAAAGCCAAAAGGCGGTGTCAGAAAGGAGGTTTGCAGGACCAGGGCGATGACAATGCCGAACCAGATCAGATCAATGCCCAGGCTGTTGGCAACGGGTGCCAGCAGCGGTACCACAATGAAGGCAATCTCAAAGAAGTCCAAAAACATGCCCAGCACAAAGATGATGGCACTGACGGCAATGACAAACCCCAGTTCGCCGCCGGGAATGGCATCAAACAGATGCTCTACCCACAGGTGGCCGTCTGCGGCGCTGAAGGTGAAGCTAAAGACTGTCGAGCCGATCAGGATGAACATGACGAAAATAGCCAGCTTGGCGGTATTTTCCAGGGCCTGGTTCAGCAAGGTCCAGTTAAGGCGTTTGCGGATCAGGGCCAGGATTAGCGCACCAATAGCGCCCATGGCACCGCCTTCCGTGGGTGTGGCAATACCCAGGAAAATCGTGCCCAGTACCAGAAAGATCAGGATGACCGGAGGGATCAGGGCGAAGACAAAGCGTTCTGCCAGCTGCGAGAGCAGCCCCCAGCCTGTAACCCGATTGACGGTCGCAAACAGGAGTGCGCTCAGGGAGGCGACAACCAGGGCAGTGATGGCAACTTGATCCGTGGGGGCCTGAGCCGGCTGGGAAAAGACCTGGGCCATGACTTCGTTGTGCAGACCTGCCCAGGTAAAGCCGATGAAAGCGCACAACAGAACCAGCATGCCCAGTGACCGGCGTCCGCTGGCGCCCGCGGCGGTGACCTGGCTTCGGGCCTGCTCAGGCAAGGCGGGCATCCAGCTGGGGCGAAGCAAGGCCAGAATGATGACAAAGCTGATGTAGATCACCAGCAGCAGCAAACCGGGGCCCAGCGCAGCGGCATACATATCACCGACGGACCGGCCCAACTGGTCGGCCATCACAATCAGAACCAGAGACGGTGGCAAGGCTTGCACCAGTGCCCCCGAGGCCGTGATGACGCCGCTGGCGATTTCCGGCTTGTAGCCGTAACGCAGCATGACAGGCAGGGAGATCAGGCCCATGGAGATGACGACCGCCGAGGTGACACCGGTGGAGGCTGCCAGCAAGGCGCCAACCAGAATCACGGAGACGGCCAGACCGCCGCGAACGGCGCCAAACAACTGCCCCATGGTCTCGAGCAGGTCTTCAGCCATGCCCGAGCGTTCCAGAATGATGCCCATCAAGGTGAAAAAAGGGATGGCCAGCATGGTCTCGTTTTGCATGATGCCAAAGATGCGCAGCGGCAAAACCTGGAACAGGTTGGTGGGAAACAGATCCAGGGCGATGCCCAGAACGCCAAAAATCAGCCCGGTGGCCGCCAGGCCAAACGCGACGGGAAAGCCGGTCAGCAGGAGCACAATCAGGCTCAGGAACATGATGGGGACGAAGTTGTCCGTGATAAAGGAGACAATCATCGCGCGCCCTCCTGGACAGTCGATAGCGCTTGGGCAGGCACATGAATAGGCGTGTCCTGGGCGTTATCTTCGGCAATGCAGTCCGGTCCTTTGCCTGTCAGGAACAGGATACGTTTGACCAGCTCGGCCAAGCCTTGCAGCAACAGCAGACTAAAGCCGGCGGGAATCAGCAGATAGGCGGGCCAGCGCACCAGTCCACCGGCATTGCCGGACATTTCACCTGAATGCCAGGCGGCGGTGAAAAAGCCCCAGCTCAGGTTAATGACAAAAAGACAGAACGGGATCAGGACGACAACAATCCCGGCGATATCGACCCAGTTGCGTCCCCGCGCCCCCAGGCGGGTGGAGATGAAGTCGATGCGAACATGGCTGTTATGCAGAAATGCGTAGCCCCCTCCCAAGAGAAAGACAGCCGCATACAGGTACCACTGAGCTTCCAGCATGCCGTTGGAACTCAGGTCAAAGGCCTTGCGAGTAATGGCGTTGCTGGCGCTCAGAATGGTGGTGGCCAGCAAGAGCCATTTGATGATGAATCCGATACAGCGGTTCAGGTGGTCTATTCCCCCCACCATGGTTTTCAATGCAGTCATTTTTGTCTCCGCGAATATTGTTGTGTTCGTCGTTGTGCTGCCGGGGAGTGTTTGATAGCGGACGTGTGCAAGCCGCGTGGTAGCAGGTGCTGTGGTGACTCCTTGGGCCACGATCGTGCCCGAAGTAAATGGGGTGTGCCCTGGCGGGAGCCAGGACCAGGGGATGGCCTTACAGGTCCAGAACCAGTACGTCCGAGCGTGCGCGTGAAACGCAGGCGGTCAGGCAATGGCTTTGCTCATCGGGACTAAGGATGTAGTCCTGGTGATCAACATCTCCTTGCAGGTAGTTGATGCGGCATGTACCACACAGGCCCGATACGCAGGAGGTGGCAATAGGCACACCGGCTTGCGTCAAGGCATCGCTCAGGGATTGATCGGGAGCAACCTCAATGCACTGGCCGGTACTGGCAATTTGCGCCACGAAGGCACCGGGAGGCAGGGTATTGGCATTGGGGGCGGGTTCGGGCGCCTTGAAGTGTTCGCAATGCACGGAACCGGCAGGCCAGTGTGAGCTGGCCTGGGCACAGGCCTGCATGAAACCGGCTGGGCCGCAGTAATACACGTGGGTGCCTTCATCTGTATTGGCCAGCAAGTCCTGCAGGTTCAGACCTTGTGCCGGATTGCCATTGTCCAGATGCAGATGCAGGCGGCCTTGTTCCTGCCACCTGCGCAGTTCAGGGCCGAAGGCTGCCGTGTTGGTGTTGCGGGTGCAGTAGTGCAATTCAAAGGGCTGGCCCTGAGATTCCAGAAAGTGGGCCATCGCCTTGATGGGGGTAATGCCTATCCCCCCGGCCAGCAAGATGGAGCGGCGGGCGTGCGGGTCCAGTCTGAAATGATTGCGGGGTGTGCTGACGGTTACCTGCTGCTGGACCTGCAAGGCGTCGTGCAAGGTGCGTGAACCGCCTCGTCCATTGGCATCGCGCAAGACAGCAATGACGTAGCGGTGACGCTCATGCGGCGGGTTGCACAGCGAGTATTGGCGGATCAGTCCGGCCTGGATATGGACATCAATGTGGGCCCCGGCTTCGAAAGGGGGGAGTTCCCCGCCGAGAGGACAGCAGAGCTCGTAGGAATTGATACCCTGCGCTTCGTAGCGGATCTGCCGGATCTGCAGCGATAGCAGCCCGTCTGGTTGGGTGACCGCCTGGACGGGAGTGGCGGGTTCTGCAATGGCGTTCATGGTGCTCTCCGTAGGGGGCACCCGCTCCGATGGGGCGGGTGCGGCGGGCGATCAGGCCTGGGCAGCGACAGCGCTGAGCGATTGTTGCAATTCCTGCATGCTTTGCTTGACGAAGGCTTCACGTTCGGCGCCTTTCATGCCATCGGCAGAGGTCAGGATGCGCACGATCTCGCGGGTGGCATGGCGGCGGCGGGAGACTTCCTGCGCCACATCGTCGGACTCGGGGATGGACAGCACATTGCCCGAACAGTAGCTGTTGGGCGCGCCACCGCAGTCTTTGAGCCATTGGGCAAAGCCTTCCGGGGTGGCGGCCGGGTTGGCGCCACGCAAGGCATCGCGCAGCATCTTGCGGAACATGTACAAGCCAGCGTCAAACTTGGTCGGATTCTCCAGCGCATGGACGGCAATCGGACGCTGGCTGATGATGGCCTCGTAATCGCCGGGTGCCTGCTGGCATTCCTTGTAGTTGTGGCGGGCACGGTGATCGGACGGGATGGGCGGCAGGTCTTCCAGCTTGTACTTGCCGAAGCGTTCAGGGCGTCGCATGGCGACCTGCCCTTCCAGAAAGTCGATGGTCTCATAGCCCACCATGTCCTTGTTGCCCACTGCGCGTGTATCAATCCCTGGCCCCATGACGCGCCAGCCGATCATTTTGCTGTTCTGGTCGTCTACCGGCACCGTCCAGCGCACGATGTGAAAGCGGCTGAAGAATTTTTCTTGCGAGCCATCTTCCGAGGTGTAGGCATGCAGGCTCAGGTTGGGAAGTACCTGGTGCTGAACACGGATAAACAGATGATCCTTGCTGGCACGACGCGCGCCGGCGCAAGCCAGACTGCGACCGTTGTGGACAGGGATGAACTGCATGTCGGGCGCCACTTCCATGGAGGCCGCGCCCACCTCATCGAAGGTGGTGCCCTGGTAGTTGCCGCCCACCACGTTTTTGGCGGCGTGCAAGGCCGTGGGATGGAAGTTGTCGGCCGCATTGTCCTGTACTTGCAGCCAGTTGCAGTGCTGGAAGTTGCTGAAAGCCACCAGTTCATCGCCGGGCATGACGGTGAAGTTTTCCTCCCATTCGGGGAAAGGTGGTTCGGCATCGGGTGGGCCCATATAGGCAAAAATCAGGCCATGGCGCTCGAAGGCCTTGTAGGCACCCTGACGGATGGAGCAGGCATATTTTTCGCCTTCGGCCTCTTCGCCTTTGGGGTACGGCACATGCAGACAGGTGCCGTCCACATCGAACACCATTCCGTGGTAACAGCACATGATGCCCTTTTCCTGAATGGCACCGTATTCCAGCGAGGCACCACGGTGCGCACAATGGGCGTGCAAGACGCCGATCTGGCCGCTTTTGTCGCGAAAGGCGACCAGTTCCTCACCCAGGATCTTCAGAAAGCGGGGCGTGTCTGTCAGCTCTGCCGCCATACAAACGGGGTGCCAGAAACGACGCATGTACTCCCCCATGGGCGTGCCAGGGCCTACTTCGGTCAGTTCAGGGTCATGCTCGGGGATGCGGTTGGTGTAATAGCCGCCGTAGGGAATCAGTTTTTTTTCGGTCATGTCGTCCTCGTGTACAGATCAATGGTGGAAGGGTCAGGCTACTTTTCGGTCGACCAGGGCCTGGGCCTGAATCCAGGGCATCATGGCGCGCAGCTGCTCGCCGACGATTTCAAGGCGGTGGCGCTGGTTCAGGCGTCGATGGGCATTCAAAGAAGGTTGGCCGGCACGGCTTTCCAGGATGAAATTCTTGGCATAGGTGCCGTCCTGAATGTCGCGCAGCAGCGCTTTCATGGCCTGGCGTGTGTCTTCGGTCACGATGCGTGGACCGGCCTGGTATTCGCCAAATTCGGCATTGTTGGAGATGCTGTAGTTCAGGTTGGCGATGCCGCCCTCGTATAGCAGATCCACAATCAGCTTGAGTTCATGCAGGCATTCGAAATAGGCCATTTCTTCGGCATAGCCGGCTTCGACCAAGGTTTCGAAGCCACACTTGACCAGATCCACCATGCCGCCACAGAGCACCGCCTGCTCGCCAAACAAGTCCGTTTCGGTTTCTTCACGAAAATCGGTTTCGATGATGCCGGAGCGCCCGCCGCCATTGGCGATGGCGTAGGACAGGGCCAGGTCACGAGCCTGACCGGAACGGTCGGCATGAATGGCGATCAGGTGGGGAACCCCGCCGCCTTCCACATAGGTGGAGCGCACCGTGTGGCCGGGCGCCTTGGGGGCGACCATGATGACGTCCAGATCGTCGCGGGGCTGGATCTGACCGTAATGGATGTTGAAACCGTGGGCAAAGCCCAGCGTGGCGCCGGGGCGGATGTGGGGAGCGACTTCCTGCTCGTAGACGCGGGCAATGTCCTCGTCAGGCAGCAGCATCATCACGATGTCGGCTTGTTGAACGGCAGACGCGATGTCGGCCACAGCCAGACGGGCAATGGCGGCCTTGGGACGCGAGGTACTGTTGGGGCGCAAACCCACAACCACTTCCACGCCAGAATCGCGCAGATTCAATGCATGTGCATGGCCTTGAGAGCCGTAGCCGATGATGGCAACCCGGCGTTGCTGCACCAGGGCCAGATCGCCGTCCTTGTCATAAAACACCTTCATACTGCCTCCTTTTGGTGGATTCTGTGTTCTGTATACAGAGTTCAGTATTGTGGGGCGATATTCGAGGTGTCAAGGAAAAATTGTCAGGTCGGGGGAAATCCCTAGGGCAGTGTGTTTGCTCAGCGCACGTGGCTGAGGCTGGCCTCGCGCAGTAGCCATTCACGCAGGTGTTCCACGCGTTTGAGCGTGTCGCGGTGATTGCGGTAGTAGAGAAAATGCATCTCGCGCTGCAGGCTGCGACCATTGGGAGCGGGCAGAACGATCAGCTCCCGGTTGTCCAGTTCGCGCTCGGCAAAACGTTGGGTTTCCAGACAGACGCCCAACTGGTCCACGGCAGCGGCTACCGCCATGGCGCCGCGATCAAAGGACAGCCTGGGGCCGGGAGAGACGGCCATGCCATTGCTGCCGAACCAGTCCGCCCAACTGACCGGGCTGATGGTGGAGTCGATCAGGGGCAGGTGCAGGTACCAGGGTTGGTGCAGGGCCAGACTGGCGTAGAGCTTGGGTGAGCACAAGGGCAACAACGGTTCGGGATGCAGCGACTCGACCACCAGTCGGGGGTCGTGGCTTGGTGCGTGTCCGTAACTGATGACGCAGTCAATGTCGGTGGACTGATGCAGATCCGGGGGAGTGGCGTCGGTACGCAGATGGATGGGCAGGCCAGGATGATCGCGCATGAAAGCATGCAGACGTGGTCCCAGCCATTTGACCGCCAGGCTGGGGGCGCAATGCACGGTCAGCGCCGGGTGAATTGCGGTCTTGCCCTGGGTGTCCTCGCACAAGCGGGCCAACTGGTCCAGCAAGGGGCTCAGCTCCCGATAGAACTGCTGACCGTGACTGTTCAGGCTGACACGGCGGTTATGGCGCACAAACAGATTGCGACCCAGATGTGTTTCCAGGCTTTTGACCTGATGGCTGATGGCCGAGGGGGTCAGGTGCAGCTCGTCGCCTGCCAAGCGGAAACTCTCTAAGCGGGCGGCGGATTCAAATGCCCGTAACCAGGCGAAATTTGGAATGGCTCGCATCAGTGGCGCCTTGTTCAGGTGAATATTTTTAATCAATAGCTGAAAAAGCTTCGTTTGTCATTCATGGTTTTCGACCTCTACCATGGTTTTACGTTTTACCCGTACGCTGCGCTCGATGGGCTGGCGTGCGGGCAACGCAACATCTTGCCGAACCCGAAGGAGACCCTCCCATGAACGCTAAACCCGATATCAATGAAATGTTGGCCATGACGGGCCGAAAGTCGATTTACCAGCCCGAACAGCAAGGCCTGATCTACCCGCAAGAGCCTCAATTCGATTCTTTTGAGGAAGCGCGCACGCATTTGAAGCAGCGCCTGGTGGCCGCCTGCCGTGCTTTTGCGCTTCATGGTCTGGACTATGGTTTCGCAGGCCACCTGACCATTCGCGATCCCGAGCACCCCAGCTTGTACTGGACCAATCCCATGGCCGTGCACTTTGCTGACGTGAAGGTATCGAACCTGATCCTGGCAGACCATGAAGGCAAGGTTGTGGAAGGGGATTACGCCCTGAACCGCGCGGGTTTTGTGCTGCATGCCGCTGTGCATGAGGCTCATCCTGACATTGTGGCGATGTGCCATGCGCATACCGTCTATGGCACGGCTTTCGCCTCGCTGGGGCAGGAGATTTTGCCCATTACGCAGGATGCGGCCGCCTTTTTTGAAGACCATGTCGTCATTCGCGAAGAAGCCGGTCAGGTTGCGGTGGAAACCAAAGCGGGTCACAAAGTGGCCAATGCCTTTGCCGGTGTCAAGGCGGCCATCCACCAGAACCATGGTTTGCTGACGGCCAGCCGCCACAGTATTGAAGCGGCTGCTTTCTGGTTTATTGCGCTGGAACGCTGCTGCCAGCAGCAATTGATGATTGCCGCAACCGGCATGAATCCGACGCTGGTGACGCCCGAACGCGCCCGCTACAGCCGTGAGCACGTAGGCAGTGAATACATTGGCTGGCTGCACTTTCAGCCCATCTGGGAAAACCTGTTGCGCACCCAGCCCGATATGTTTGATTGATCCGTCCCGCAGGCAGCTTGGCCGTTGGGGGACAAGCTGCTGATTTCGCATAAATAAAACGAGGAGACACAAGCGTGGAACGACGAGCAATGCTGAAACTGACCGGCCTGGCCGGTATTGTGGCCAGTGGCATGGCCCCTGCCCTTGTCAAGGCGCAAGAGAATCTGCGCTGGCGACTGGCATCGAGCTTCCCCAAGAATCTGGATACGATTTATGGCGGGGGCGAAGTGTTTGCCCAGAAGGTGCGGGAACTGAGCGATGGCAAATTTACCATCTCGGTGCATGCGGGCGGAGAGCTGATGCCGGCGATGGGGGTGGTGGATGCGCTTGAGCAAAACTCGGTGGAAGCGGCCCATACGGCGCCCTACTACTTCTTTGGTAAAAACGAAGCCTTTGCCCTGAGCTGTGCCATCCCCTTTGGCATGAACTCCCGGCAGTTGACGGCCTGGATGTATCACGGCAATGGCTTGAAGCTGACCCGGGATTTTTATGCCAACTACAACATCGTCAATTTCCCCTGTGGCAATAGCGGGGTGCAAATGGGGGGCTGGTTTCGCAAGCAGATCAATACGCCGGATGACATCCGGGGGCTGAAGATCCGCATTGGGGGACTGCCGGGCAAGGTGATTGAAAAGCTGGGTGGCATTCCGCAGAACATCGCCGGTGGCGAGGTGTACCAGGCCCTGGAAAAGGGTGTCATTGATGCCGCTGAGTGGGTGGGGCCGTATGACGATTTGCGACTGGGCTTTCACAAGGTCGCGCCCTATTACTATTACCCCGGTTGGTGGGAAGGTTCAGTAGGGTTGGATCTGCTGGTGAACAAGAAAGCCTATGAGGGCTTGTCCCAGCATTACAAAGACATCGTCGCGGCGGCCAGCACCTATGCACACCTGGATATGCAGGCCAAATACGATGCTCGCAACCCGGGTGCCTTGAAAGAACTGGTTGGGCAGGGAGCCAAGGTGCTGCCGTTCTCCAAAGAGGTGCTGGACGCTTCTTTCAAGGCCAGCGAGCAGTTGTATGCCGAACTGAGTGAAAGCAATCCACAATGGCGAACAATCTATGCCGACTACCGTGCCTTTCAAAAAGATGAGCTGTTGTGGTTCCGCTTTGCGGAAGCACGCTTTGACCAATATATGCAGTCTGTGAATCTGTAAATGCTGGGTAGAGACATGTTTGGACTGCAAGCCGCTTTCCATGATGGAAAGCGGCTTTTTTGTCAGCCTGCCAGCGGTGTGCTCTGTCTGGCAGGCAGGTGACTGCATTCGTTATGCGTTTTTTTTATAAACATATGAATTAAGGTCCGTACAAATAGCTTGACCGACTGGGTCGGTGTTTTCCCTTAACTTCAGACGAATCGCTCTGTGTGCGCTGGTTATAAGGTCATTATCAATCCATATTTCCGTAGACAAGTATCGCCTCCTTATTATATTGTTCGTATCAAACAATAATTATGTCCGGTCAATTAATAGGAGCAGGTCCATGAAAAACGGGATTCGGAGTGTACTGGCGGTCGCAGGGATGGTGGCCGCGCTGGGCGCGCAGGCTCAAACGCTCAAGCTGGGTGTGGTGGGAGGCATGACGGGACCAGGCGCGCCCTGGGGACTGGCGATTGATGGAGGCGTGAAAATCGCCGTGGATGAAGTCAATCAGGCCGGTGGTCTGCAGGTGGGCGACAAGAAATACAAGGTTGAGGTGTTGACCTACGACGATCATTACAAGGCTGCCGATGCGGTCACGGCCACCAACCGTCTGATCGATCAGGACGAAGTGAAATACATCATCGGCCCGATTGGCTCGGCCTCGGTCATGGCCATGAAGCCCATTACCGAGCGCAACAAGGTCATCATGCTGTCCAACAGCTACTCGACCGAAGTGCTGGATGCAAACACAAAATATATGTTCCGCGTGCTGCCTACGCAGTATGAATACAACCGCCAGTTGATTGGCTGGCTGAAACAGGAACGTCCTGAGCTGAAACGTCTGGCGATTCTCTCGCCCAATGACGCCACCGGCTGGAGCACCCAGAAAATTCAGACGGCTGCTTATAAGGATGCCGGTTACGACGTAGCCGAGACCAAGTTCTTTGAGCGGTCGCAAAATGACTTTCGTACCTTGCTGACCAGCATTCTGGCCAAAAATGTGGACTTTATCGAACTGGATACGGTGCCCCCCGGCCCGGCCGGTATCGTGATTCGCCAGGCGCGAGAGATGGGATTCAAAGGCCAGTTCACCAAATTTGGTGGCAATAATGTGGCTGAAACCGTGAAGTCTGCCGGTGCTGACAACGCACAAGGCACGTTGGTCTATTTATCGGCTGATCCGTCCAGCGAGCCTTATCAGAAGCTGAGCCAGGCCTACGCCAAGATCCACAGCAACAGCATGGATGACTTTGCTTTCTACTTCTACGATGCCACCCGTCTGCTGTTCAAGGCCATCCAGGAAGCCGGCACGGTGGAGGATACCGATGCCGTGCGTGCCCGCATTGAGGCCAATACCAGCTATGACGGCATTCAGGGCGCCATTGTCTGGGGCGGCAAAGATGTTTACGGCGTGAACCACCAGATCGCGACCCCGGCCTATCTGGGCGTGATCGAGGATGGCAAGGCCAAGGTCATCAACAAGTTCGACGCCCGTTAAATATCGGGCTTGTCTCAGTTCGCACTGCGCCACGCGGGTGCAGTGCCCCTTGATACGGTTAGCAATGATGCAGATTGCAATGCAAATCGCCATCATCGCCCTGATGTCCACCTTTGTGTATGCCCTGGTAGCCCTGGGCTTCACATTGGTGTTTGGCATCTTGCGGGTGGTGAACTTCGCCCACGGCGAGTTCTACATGCTGGGCGCGTATGCCATGTATGTGTTTTACGGACAGTTTGGCTGGTCCTATCTGCCTTCTATCGCGGCCGCTGCCGTGCTGGTGGGATTCCTGGGTTTACTGGCTGAACGTGGCCTGTTCCGTCGCTTTGTGGGCGACGAGATGGGCGGCATGATCATGTCCCTGGCGTTGGCGATTACCTTGCAAGCCGGGATTTCGCTGCTGTTCTCGGTGGACGAGCAATCGGTACGCCGTCCGGTGGAAGGCGCCTGGCAGATCGGTCAGGCGTTTTTCGCCAAGGACCAGTTGTTGATCGTCGGCATGAGTGTGCTGGCGCTGGCGGCCTTTTACTTCTTGATTGAGCGCACCCGTATCGGCATGACCATACGTGCGGTGGCGCAGGACCGGGAAGTGGCGCGTCTGCAAGGCGTCAGCTCCTGGAAGATCATGGCCTTCACCTTTGCACTGAGCTGTGGCTTGGCGGGTGTGTCTGGCGCTCTGATGGCACCCGTCTATACCGTACATCCCTATATGGGCGAAGCCGTAGTGGTGAAGGCTTTCATTATTGTGGTCCTGGGGGGCCTGGGCAGCTTGCCCGGTGCCGTGGTGGCCGCCTTGATTCTGAGCGTCACCGAGGCGGTGGCGTCTACCTTCTATAACGCGACCGTGGCCACCATGCTGTCCTTCCTGATCGTGATGGCTGTGTTGCTGGTCAAGCCCAGCGGCTTGATGGGGAAATCGTCATGAGCGCGATCAAGACAGTGTCTTTTTATCCGCGCGATGGCGTGTTGAACTGGGTTTGGCATGCCGTGGTGGTGACGGTGCTGCTGGGCTGGCCCGTGTGGGCCGGACAGCCTCGCTTTGCCCTGCATCTGGCCATCATGGTGTCCTTGTACGCCTGCCTGGCCATGAGCATGAATCTGGTGCTGCGCATCGGCCAGCTCTCGCTGGCGCATGGTGCCCTGTTCGGGCTGGGGGCGTATGCCTCGGCCATTTTGAGCCGGGATTATGGCTGGTCTTTTCCAGCCGCGTTTTTGGGCGCCGGAGTACTGACGGCAGCATTGGCTGTGATCACCGGCCCTATTTTTATGCGTATCAAGGGTGTGCATTTCGCACTCTTGACCTTCGCCCTGGGCGAAGCCGTGGTGCTGTGCTTTATCGAGTTCCACGAACTGTTTGGCGGCAATAACGGCTTTGGGCAGATTCCGCCTTTGCAGGACAGCCTGCCGATTCCCGAAGGGCGGTATGGCGTGTACCTGATGGTGGTCAGCTTTGCGCTGCTGGTGTATTTCGTGCTGCGGGCCTTGTACCGCCGCGAATGGGGCATGGTGGCCGACTCCTTGCACCAGAACGAACAACTGGTGCGCTCCGGAGGCTTGAATGTGCTGCGTTTCCGGGTCAGTGTGTTTGTTCTTAGCGCCCTGATTGCTGGCTGGACGGGCAGCTTGTACGCCCACTATCAAGGCTATATCTCGCCCGATTCCTTCGGTTTCTGGACAGCGGTGAACGCCGTCATCATGAATGTGCTCGGGGGTGTGGGGGCATTGGCCGGTGCGGTGATTGGCGCAGCCATCTTGATCCCCTTGCCGGAGTTGCTGCGCGACCTGCAGCAGTATCAACGCCTGATCTACGGCCTGACCTTGATTCTGCTGCTGTTGTTCATGCCGCAAGGACTGGCCGGACTGTGGAACAAGTGGCGCGGCGCGCGCAAGGAGGCCGCATGAGCGTGCAATTGAATGTCCAGGGCCTGAGCCGACATTTTGGTGGTATCCGTGCGGTCGATGAGGTGTCCTTTAGCACTGCTCCCGGTCAGATTACCGGGGTGATCGGTCCTAACGGAGCTGGCAAAACCACGCTGTTCAACCTGATCGCCGGTACGACCAAACCCAGTGCGGGTGTGGTCACCCTGGATGGTGCCGCCATTACGGGTCGTCCGGCTGCAGCCTTGGCGCGTCAGGGCGTGGTGCGCACGTTCCAGATGACGCATGTTTTTGCCGGTCATACGGTACTTGAAAACCTGTATCGCGCTGCCCTGTTCCGTCAGTTTCCCTCCCCCTGGTCGCTGTTCAACCCTTGGGGTGTGCGTCGTGGCCGCGAAGAGGCCGCGCGGCAGGCAGAACAGGCCTTGGCCTTGATTGGCCTGGAGTCTGTCGCCAATGAGCAGGCCGATTCACTGGCCTACGGTTTGCAGAAGATTTTGGGTGTGGGCATGGCCCTGACCGCCATGCCGCGCCTTCTTTTAATGGATGAGCCCGCTGCTGGCCTGAACCCGGTGGAAACCGTGGCCATGGCCGACCTGATCGAACGCATCCATGCCAGTGGCATTGATGTGGTGGTGGTCGAGCACGATATGGGCCTGGTGATGCGCCTGTGCCAAAAGCTGGTGGTGCTGGTTAACGGTCGTTTGCTGGCCGAAGGCCCGACCGCGCAAGTGCGTCAGGACCCGCGGGTGATTGAAGCCTATCTGGGTGCGGATCTGGACAAGGAGCCGGGGCTGGAGCCAGCCGTGGAGGCCCGCGCTGCGCAGAACGGTACGGGACGCTCGGCTTCGGTCTCTACGGCTGGTCAGGGAGCGCCCAAGGTCAACAAGCCTGTGCCCATGCTGGAAATCAAGGACTTGAGTGTGTCCTATGGCGCGGTACGGGCCTTGGACAAGGTCAGTTTTGCAGTAGAAGAAGCCAGTGTGTGTGCCGTGATCGGAGCCAATGGTGCGGGCAAATCGACCTTGATGAAAGCCATTAGCGGCCTGGTGCCGGTGGCCGAAGGAGAAATCCGGCTCGAAGGCCAGCCCATTCAGGACTTAAGCGCGGAGCGCCGGGTGACTCTGGGCATTGCCTTGTCCCCCGAAGGTCGGCGGCTGTTCCCTGAATTGACGGTACGCGAGAACCTCTTGATGGGAGCCTATCTGCGCAAGGATCAGGCCGACATCACGGTGGATCTGGAGCGTATCTACGCCTATTTCCCGCGTCTGCTGGAACGGGAGCAAAGCCAGGGGCGCCACCTGTCTGGAGGTGAGCAACAGATGTGCGCGATTGGTCGCGCGTTGATGTCCCGACCGCGTTTGCTGTTGCTCGATGAGCCTTCCTTGGGCCTGGCGCCTGCCGTCACGCTGGAGGTGGCGCGCGCCATCCGCCAGATCAGCCAGGACGGCACCACGATTGTGCTGGTGGAGCAAAATGCCCGTCTGGCTCTGAAGCTGTCGCAACATGCCGTGGTGCTGGAAACCGGGCGTTTGAGCCTGTCCGGGCACAGCAGGGACATCATGAACAACCCACAGATTGCGGCGGCCTATCTGGGTCACGCCGGAGAGTCATCGCATCATGCCTAATATTTACCAGGTCGCCATGTTTAACGCCGAGCGCTACCCCGACAAGGTTGCGGTCTCGGACGATCGCCAGGCACTGTCCTTTGCCCAGTTCTGCGCCCGTGCGCGCGCCTTGTCGGCTTATCTGAACGGGCTGGGGGTGAAATCGGGAGACCGGGTGGCGATCATGACACCCAATTCCATCGACTATCTGGCCTTGCTGCATGCCACGGCGGTAGGCGGTTTTTCTCTGGTGCCGGTCAATACCCGTTATGGCGTTGCCGAGTTGCGCTACCTGCTGGATGATGCCCAGCCCACGGTGTGCATTGTGGACCCGGCCTACCGGCCCTTGCGTGAGCAGATCGAGTCTGCGGGTGGTTTGAGCCGTGCTGTACAGTGGCTGGAAAAACTGCCTGAGTCTTTGCCTGATCCCCGCGGGGACGACCCGGTGCAGTATCGCTTTGGTCGTGTGGATGATGAGGATGTGGCCATCATCATGTATACCTCGGGTACGACATCGGCCCCCAAGGGGGCGATGCTGACGCACGGCAATCTGTCGGCCAATGCCGTGAACTACATCATGGAGCTGGGCATTGATGCCACGAGCCGCTCGTTGCTGGCGACACCGCTGTTTCATATCGGGGGCTTCGGGGTCATCAATGGCCCGATCTTGTACGCGGGGGGCAGCTTGCATGTGGTGCCGCGCTTCGACGCCGATGCGGTGATGGATGCATTGCGTTTGTATCAGCCTACGCATGTGTTCTTGCTCTCTGCCATGTGGGTGGGACTTACCGATCATCCGGAATTCAAGGAGCTGTCCCTGCCCGCGGCCCGGTTTGTGCAGACTGCGGCTGCGCCTTTGGGCCAGTGGCGTCAGGACCTGATTCGCACCGTGTTTCCCAATGCCGAGTTCAGCTGGGGCTTTGGCATGACGGAAAGCTGTGTCACCACGATCAAGAATCGCTACACGCAGGAGATTCTGGAGCATCCCGGTTCCATCGGTTACCTGTGGCGGCATGTGCAATATCGACTGGTCGATGCAGACGGCAAGGTGCTGCCCGATCAGCGTGGCCCTGGCGAGATGCAGGTACGCGGCCCCACGGTTTTTAAAGGCTATTGGCGCCAGCCCGAGCTGACCGCTCAGGTGCTGGATGCCGAGGGATGGCTGCACACGGGCGATGTGATTCGTGTGGATGATGAAGGCTTTGCCTATTTCATGGGCCGCAGCAAAGATATGATCAAGACAGGCGGGGAAAATGTGGCCGCGCTGGAAGTGGAAAACTGTCTGGCCAGCCACACCGATGTGCGCGAGGCTGCTGCGTTTGGCCTGCCGCATGAATATTGGGGCGAGGAGCTGGTCGCGGCCATTGTGCCGGCCAAGGGGCGCGAACCGGATGTGGAAGCCTTGCGTGCGTTTTGCCGGGAAAAACTATCGGGCTTTAAAGTACCCAAACGCATCTTTATTGTGGATTCCCTGCCTCAGTCCTCGTCGGGCAAAGTGCAGAAGTTCCTTCTTCGACAAAGGTATGTCTGATGCTGACTTCGTTATCTCTGTTTGATCCTGCGGTGCTGGCTGCCTGGGCGCAACGCGCCAGCGCCGATGAGTTTGTACGGCAGCACAGCGTTTTGGCCGATGTGTGTGTGGCGCTGCGCAATACTGACACCGGCGAGCACATTTGGCTGGCCGTGTCAGAACAGGGGGTGCAGGCAGGCACAGGGCCGCGTGAGGTGCCGTTCTGGCTGGAAGGTGATCGTGCCGCCTTTGCGGATCTGGCCCAGGGCTTTCCATTTAACCGCTTGGTGCGTCAGCACCGATTGGTTGTGGGAGGCGATTTGCGTGCCTGCGTGCAGAACTGGATGTTGTTGTATGCCTTGACCCGTCTGACGGGCGAGCTGGAGGTCTGAGCATGCCTTATGTGACAACCGCGGACGGTATCCGTGCCTATTACGATCTGGCCGGTTCCGGTCCGGCCTTGGTGATGGTGCATGGCGCCAGCCAGGACAGTCTGTCCTGGCAATATGTGCTGGAGCACTTTGCGCCCTTTTACACGGTGTATGCGCTGGATTTGCCCGGCCATGGCAAAAGCGGCATGCCGGCTGGCGGGCCGCATACCGCGACTCCCCAGAACGCGCAGTATCTGCTGCAGTTCCTGGAGGCGGCGGGTATCCGGAATCCGGTCTTGATGGGCCATTCCATGGGCGGGGGCGTTGTCGCCCAGGCCGCTGCCATGGCGCCTGAGCGGATTCGTGGTCTGGTGCTGGTCGATGGCGCGTCAGTCAATGTAGTGAAGTCCTCCGGCTATAACCCGCGCATTCTGGAGATGGCGCGCATCAACCCGGGCGACTGGTTTGAAGTGACCTTCCGAACCCTGATGGGCACCCTGTCCGACCCGACGCGTGCGCTCGAAGTGGTGACGGATGCCCGACGTTGCATTCCGGCGGTGGCCTTTGCGGATATCTGCGCGTTTGGCGGCTTTCGGATGGAGCAGATTTTGAGCGATATTCGCTGCCCGGTGGTGATTGTGGAAGGCAGCGAGGACTGGTCCGTGCCACCAGAGTCCGCCCGAGAGGTTGAACGCTTGCTGCGAGAAGGCAAAGTTCCGGTGGAATATATAGAATGGCCGGGCATCGGGCATTTTCCCCAAAGTGAATGTCCGGAGCAGTTCACCCGCGACACCTTGGCTGCGATGCGCCGCCTGTCTCTTTAAACTGAAAACCGTATGGCAAACAACGAATCCCAGTCCAGTGCCAAGCCAACCCTGTATCAGAACATGAGCGATCGCTTGTTGGAGCTGATCCGTTCGGGGCATTACCCGGTCGGCTCCAAGCTGCCTACCGAGATGGAGCTGTGCGAGATGTACGGGGTCGGTCGGCACACGGCGCGTGAAGCCATACGCAAGCTGACCGATCTGGGTTTGATCGAGCGGCGTCGCCGTGCCGGTACCACCGTGATACGCCAGCATCCCAAGCCGCAGTTCGGCCTGGCGCTAGATACCACGGATCAGTTGCAACGCTATCTGGAATTTACCGATCTGCACGTGCATAAAAAGGCGGCGGGTGTGGACAAGCAGCCGCCGGAGACCGCGCTGGACGGTGAACCGTCCGATTGGGTGAAGGTGGAGACCTATCGCAGCGTGCCGGGCAGCAAGCGCGGTATTTCCTGGACAGATATCTATCTGCGCAAGGAATACCAGGCGGTGGCGGATCTGATTTCCACCCAACCCGGGGGTGTCTATCCGCTGCTGGAGGAGCACTGTGGCGAAGTGGTGGAAACCATCGAGATGGAAATTTCCGCCTCGCGCTTTCCCCCGCATGTCGCCCGCTTTCTGGGTTATGAAGATGCGGACCCCGCCTTGCTGATTATCCGTACCTTCCGCAATCAGGCGGGCAAGGTCATGGAAGTGGCGGTCAGCTTTTACCCGCCTTATGAATTCCGCTACGTCACACGCCTGTCGCGCAGTGACGGAAGCCACCGCTCGCAGAGCTGATTTTTCCGTACCTTTGGGGAGACATTCATGAAACGCAAATATGGCCGCAGTGTGACGGTCAAGGTGACGGGCGACCACGCGCTGGTGCGCTTTGATCGCGGCGTGAACCGCAACGCGATCGATCAGGACACCTTGCTGGCCTTGACGCAGGTGGCGCAGGATCTGGCCTTGTCGCTGGAGATTCACACGGTGGTGCTGACGGGGGCCAAGGATATTTTCTCGGCTGGAATCGATCTGAAGGACCCGCAAAAGTGGAATGATGAACAGGCCGGTTTGCTGGAGCGTCGGGATGTGGCCCAGCGGGGCGCGCGTCTGTGCCGCCTGTGGGAAGAGCTGCCGCAGCTGACTATTGCCGCCATTGAAGGCGCGGCGGTGGGAGGCTCGGTCGCCCTGGCGCTGGCTTGCGACTGGCGTGTGGCCTCGCAAGCGTCATTTCTGTATTTGCCCGAGGCCAAGGTGGGGCTGAATATGGGCTGGGGTGCCATTCCGCGCATGGTGAACATGTTGGGAGCGGCCCGTACCAAACGAGCCATCTTGCTGGCCGAACGTTTCGGTGCTGAACAGGCGCTGGAATGGGGCTTGCTGGATGAAGTCTGCGAACCCGGTCAGGCCGTGGCAGTGGCGCAGTCTTTAGCCAAGCGGGCTTCGGAGTCGCCTGCGGCGATTATTCGCATGACCAAGGAATCGGTGAATCAGGTCGCCAATGCGTTGAATCGCTTGGGCATTTATATGGATGCCGATCAGGCGCTGGTATGCCGTGACAGCGTAGAGGGAGCCCAGGCGCGTGCGGGTTTTTTGTCGCCGGGCCGCCCCAAGACAACAAGCTCCTCCTCGGCGGGCAGCACACCGAAGGCGTAGCGTGGGGGCTTTTCGTGTCTATGCACGATGAGCAATTCAAGCTGGATGTGGCTTAGCCTGGGTTACCGCGACGCTGGGAGGCCGGAACCGCCCTTTGCGTTGCGTGGACACCGAACCGGTCACGTCCGACTGTGGGGTGGCACACGCTACGTGGTTGTGGTGTCCAACCATAGCGTCTTATGTGCCCCTTCCCGCGGGTGCGGACAAGGGGCTGTCCATATCGTGGTATCAGGCGGTTTGACGCGTTTGTGCCAGTCGTCCCATCCCCTGTGGGAATAAATCCAGGCCAGCTGTCGCCACCAGATCCCAGAAGCCAGCGGGGGAACTGGACACGACGGTGACGCCCAGTTTGTCCTCGACCTGACGCACGGCTTCCAGCGAGACCAGACCACCGCAAGACAGCAGCAGACCTTGTGCCTGACCGGGAGCCTGCTTTTGGGCGATGTCCCATGTTTTCAGGCACAGATCGACCAGCTCTTGCGTGCTGATTTGCGACATGGCGGTGACGTCATTGACGCCCAAACCATACGCGCACACGGCCTGAATCTGGTTCTGGGCCAGAAAGCGGACCAGACGCTGGTTCACGTCATCAATATAAGAAGACGCGACCGCAACCCGTTCGATGCCGCTGACACGCAGGCCGCGCAAAATGGCGTGGCTCATGGTCGAGCATGGCAGACCGGTGGATTCGCGCAGGCGTGCCACCAGTTCCTCGTTAAAGTCCGAGCCGCGGTAAAAGCTCAGTGAGGTCCCCATCAAGGACACGGCCTGGGCTCCCCGAGCGGCCAGCTTTTGAGCGGCGTCGACGACCTGGTCAATAACCTGGTCATAGCCTTCCTTGTCCACGGAACTGAGCGCCAGGCCTTGGGCGATGAAGTCAATTTCCGGGTACATTTCCGGGCCTTCCGGAGGCACCAGACCGGCGGCTGGTGGCACGATCAGGCCAAGTACGGGGCGCTGGGCGCCAGAGTTGTCAGTCGTCATAACAGTAGCTGCTTGGTTCATTGTTTAAAGTCGAGCTGGGCACTTTCGATGACTTTGGCCCAGCGTTGTGTTTCTTCACCCAGCCATTGTTCGGTGGCTTGGGCATCTTGATAGCCGGCAACGGAGCCTTGGGCCAGGAACGCGTCCTGCACCTGTTGTTGCTGCATGCTGTTTTCCAGGGCTTTGCTGACCGTGGCGATAAAGGCCGGGTCCACGTTCTGGGGTGCCAGCATGAACAGCGACGGCGTCACGCTATAGCCGGGGATGGTTTCCGAGACGCTGGGCAGCTCGGGCATGCCGGGAAAGCGGCGCTCGGACAAGGTGGCCAGCAGACGGATACGGCCAGACTTGGCCAGGCCGATCGAAGAGGCCAGGCTGGCAAAGGACATGGAGACTTCGCCGGCAGCCAGTGCCTGACTGGCCGGGGCGCCACCGCGATATGGGACATGCACCAGTTCTGTCTGGGTTTTCAAGGCGAACAGCTCGCCACCCAGGTGGTGTACCGAGCCCACGCCCACCGAGGCAAAGGTTTCGGTTTGAGGGGGAGATTTGCGGATGGCTTCGACCAGTTCGGCCACGTTCTTGACGGGGCTGTCGCCGGGGACGGCCAAAGCCAGATCGGACTGACCGACCATGCCGATCGGGGCAAAGTCGCGCTGCAGGTCGTAGCGCAAAGCCGGGTAGATATAAGGTGCGACCAGCAAAGAGGTGTCTGCAAACAGCAGCGTATTGCCGTCGGCTTGGGATTTGGACACATAGTCGGCAGAAATTGTGCCGCCTGCGCCCGATTTGTTCTCCACAATGACGGTGCGGTCCAGTTCTTTGCTCAGCGCCTGGGCGGTTACCCGCGCCAGGGTATCGACGCCGCCGCCGGGGGCAAAGCCCACGACCAGACGAATGGGCTCGGCAGCGTGTAAGGCGGCCACAGGGCTGAATGTCAGGACGAGCGCAGCCAGCGCCCGCCGTGTGAAACGGCTTGCAAACATGAGAAAGTCTCCTCGGTATGAGTGGTTGTTTTTAGCTAGTTATGAATTAGTGCCGCATATAAAATCCGGCCAAGGGATTGAGCTGGGCATTGAGCCAGCTGTAGCGCTCGCGCTTGTCGAACTCCCATTTTTCGGGATGGGCTTGGGCGACACGGCGCAGGGATTCAGCACCGGACAGCACATGGCTGGCCGCGGCCTGCATGGCGCTGGGGCCATCGCGCAGGGCCAGTGCCTGGGTCAGTGCCTGATGCTCATGCCAGGACTGTTCCATGCGATTTTCCTGATCCAGATGACGATGACGATAGGGATTGGTCAAACGGCGCAGATGTTCAATCTGCTGCACCATGAAGGAGTTGCCGGCAATGCTGTGAACCAGGGCATGTAGTTCGGCGTTATAGGCGGCGTAATCGCCCAGACTTTTGTCCTGCAAGGCCTTGGCGCCCCGCTTTTGCAAACGCTCCAGCTCACGAATCTGGGCATTGCTGATCCGGTAGGCGGCCAGTTGGGTACAGGCACCTTCGAGCAAAGCCAGGGTTTCCAGCATTTCTTCCAGTTCCTCAATGGTGTGCTGGGTGACAAAAATACCGGCACGCGGGGCGATGCGCACTTGACCGGTGGCGGCCAGTTGCAGCAAGGCCTCACGCACCGGCGTGCGTGACACCCGAAAGAAGGTGCAGAGCAAGGACTCGTCAATGGCGCTGCCCGGCGGCAGATCACCGCTGGCAATGCGGTGCTCCAGTTCGATTCGTACCCGGTCGGTATTGCTGAGCGTCATGGCTGTCTCCCACGCCTGGTGCTGTTTTTTAGGCTTAAATCATTCTAGGTAGAGCTTTTTGATATATCAATTAAGGCTTATCCGAGGGTAAAGAAGCGGGCGGCCCGTTTTGATTCGGCCGTTTTTCGCGGATAATCAATTTTTTCTGTCCGAGTCCCCCTGCCTGATGAGCAATGAACGTAAACCCCTGGATGCCCTGGCCAGTGGTGCCATGCTGGTCCTGTGTCTGATCTGGAGTTTTCAGCAGATTCTGCTCAAGGCTACGGCCAATGACATGGCGCCTGTCTTTCAGATTGGCCTGCGCTCGGGCGTGGCCTGCGTGCTGGTGGCCCTGCTGGTTCTGGTGCGCACGCACAAATTGGCTTTTACTGAAGGGGCCTGGAAACCGGGACTGATGGCCGGCCTGTTGTTTGCGCTGGAGTATTTGCTGCTGGGCGAGAGCTTGCGTTTTACTTCGGCCGCGCATGTGGTGGTGTTTCTGTACACCGCACCGGTGTTTGCGGCCCTGGGCCTGCACCTGCTTTTGCCCTCTGAGCGGCTGGCGCGCCTGCAATGGGTGGGGATCGGGCTGGCGGTGGCGGGTATTGCGATTACTTTTCTGGGGCCGGGCAGCCCCGACGGCGCCGATGTGGGGCACATGCTGATAGGCGATTTGATGGCCTTGGCGGCGGGGGCCTTATGGGGCTTTACCACCGTGCTGATCCGTAGCACGCGCCTGTCTGCCGTCCCGCCTTCGGAAGCCTTGCTCTATCAGCTGCTCAGCGCTTTTGTCATTCTGATGGTAGCTGCTGCCGTGACCGGACAAACCGAGATTCAATGGTCAGGCTTGCTGGTCGCCAGCCTGGTGTTTCAGTCCGTCGTGGTGGCGTTCTTGAGCTTTCTGGTCTGGTTCTGGTTGCTGCGTAACTATCAGGCGTCGCGTCTGGGGGTCTTTTCCTTCGCCACCCCTTTGTTCGGTGTTCTGTTCGGGGCGTTTTTGCTGGGTGAGCCCATAGAACCCCGTTTTGTGATGGGCGCTTTACTGGTGTTGATGGGCATTACCTTGGTCAGCGCCTATAGCTGGATCAGTCAGTTGCGACGTCGCAGAGCCTGACCGAATCAGCGACATGACGTGAACGGCCTCAAGGCGCAATGCGTTGTCGCAAGCTGCTTTTCAACCATCGGCAAAACTGGCGGGCCTCACTTTGCTGGGGTGATTGTGCGTTGACATAGGCCATGTAGGTTGCGCCCGTGGCGACTTGGCCAGGGCCGACTTCCCGCAGAACGCCATCGCGTAGATGATCCATCACCAGTAAACGCGGCACAACTAGAAATCCGGAGCCGGCAATGGCCCCGGCAATTGCGAAAAACAGGTGATCGTAGGTGGCGCTCAACAGCAGCCGTGAAGGCTCAATACCCTGATCCAAAGCCCATAAACCCAACATGTCCGGTCGTGAGCGTGCGGTCACCATAGGCCAGTGCTCCCAGGCCTGCCTGCTATGTTGCTGGATTAAGGCGGGCGCTGCCACGCATACCAGTTCTTCGCGTATGAGCTCCCAGCTTTCGCTGTCGGGCAGGCTCAAGTCACGGCTGATCAGCACGTCAAACGCTTCATTAGGACGGGGTGGCGACAGATTGGTGATCAGATCAATCTGCCAATTGTGCTGAGCGGTGAACTGGCCAAGCATGGGCACCAGCACCGTCATTGAAAAGCTGGGCATGGAGGTGCGGACTCTCAGCCGTTCGTGCTGATCCTGCTGATGGGTGATTTGTTGAATGGCCATCTCCAGAGTGGCCATCGCATCTTTGACCGTGTCATACAACTGCAGGCCGGCTGCCGTCAGCTCAATATAGGGGCCGCGTCGAATGAACAGAGCCTGCTTGCTGACTTTTTCCAGGGTGGCGATATGCCGGCTGACTGCGCTTTGGGTGATCCCCAGGCTTTGGGCTGCACGGGTGAAATTACCTTGTCGGCCCACCGCGACAAATACACGCAGAGGGACCAGAGGAACATTTTCAAGCATGATTAAAACTCATGATAGGGCCACGCTTAACAGGGGGTAGGTGTAGGGTGTAACAGAACGGTCATCTAAGATAAATACCATGATTTTCATGCAATTTTATTGAAATTACAGGAAATAATCATGCAAAACCGTTTCTCTTATCTATCCGCTTTGCTCATGCTTTCCTGCCTGGGTACGGGGGCTGCCAAGGCGGATGAAGTGGTGTTGTACTCCTCCAATAACATCGATGTGGTGAACACGGTGATTGAGCAGTTCCGTCAGGTCCACCCCGAGATATCGGTGTCCGTGGTGCGGGCGGGTTCCGGTGCCCTGATGCAGCGTATCAAGGCAGAAGCAGAGCAACCCCTGGGCGATTTGTTCTGGTCCGGCGGGTTTTCCACCTTGTCGCAGTATGCCGAGTACCTGGCGCCCTATTCGTCGCCCGAGGCCAGTGCAGTAGGTGCACAGTATCAGGGAGCCGGGCAACGCTGGCTGGGTACCAATACCCATGTCACGGTATTGATGCTCAACGAGCGTCAGTTGGGCAAGCTCAAGGCGCCTGCCAGCTGGGCGGATCTGGCTGATCCGGCCTGGAAGGGCAAGATCGTGATTCCAGATCCGGAGCGCAGCAGCTCTTCTTATGTTGCCTTGTACGGCCTGCAAGATCTGATGGGTCAGGAGGTGTTTGAGAAGGTCGTGCGCAATGCTGTGGTGGTCGGGACCACCTCCGGCGCCTACGAGGGCGTTGCCAATGGCGAGTTTGCGGTTGCGGTAACGATGGAATATGCCGCCTATCAATATGTGGCCGGTGGTCTGGATACGATTGACCTGGTCTACCCCAAAGAGGGCACTTTCTTGTCGCCGGAAGGCATGGCCTTGATCAAGGGCGGGCGTAACCCCGAATCCGCTCGCAAGCTGTATGACTTCCTTGCCTCCCGCCCTGCGCAGGAAGAGGTGTTCAAAAGCGCGTTCCGCCGCCCTTTGCGCAGCGATATTGCCGTCAATACGCTGACAAGCTTGCCTGCCATGGATCAGATCCGTGTGCATGCGCTGGATGATGATCGTATGGGGGCGGATCGTGAAGCCTTCCTGGCACGTTGGCGTGCACTGGTTTCCCAGCGCTAGGCGGGACTGGTATGCAGATACATCTATCAGGTATTGAGCAAAGCTACGGCTCACAGACTTTGTTTCACGGTTTGGATCTGGACATCCCCAGTGGCTCCTTGTTTACCCTGCTGGGGCCATCGGGTTGTGGCAAGACGACCTTGCTGCGCATGCTGGCCGGGTTTGTGCGCCCTGATCATGGCAAGGTGCTGTTCGGCCAAACAGACATGACGCGAGTGCCTGTGCACAAACGCAATGTGGGCATGGTGTTTCAGGATTACGCGCTGTTTCCGGATCGCAGCGTGCTGGATAACGTCAGCTACGGTTTGCTGGCGCGTGGCCAGTCTCGCTCCCAGGCTCGCGTCCCCGCGTTGGAAATGCTGGCGCGCGTGGGCTTGAAGGACAAGGCGGATGCCTTGCCGTCTGCCTTGTCCGGTGGGCAGCGACAGCGAGTGGCCATGGCACGCGCTTTGGTGATCAAGCCCGATCTGCTCTTGCTGGATGAGCCCTTGTCTGCCCTGGATGCCAAGCTGCGCACCGATCTGCGCGAGATGCTGCGGGACTTGCAGCAGGAAGCCGGCATTACTACCGTGTTTGTGACGCATGATCAGGAAGAAGCGCTGAGCGTGTCTGATTACATTGCCGTCATGGATCGGGGCTGCGTCCGTCAGGTCGGGACACCCGAGCAGATTTATCGCTGCCCTGACAACAGCTTTGTGGCTGATTTTGTAGGAGGGGCCAATTTGATCGAGCTTCAGGAGGAGCTCGGTCAAGCCGCAGACGGCTGCCGCCGCTTCCGGACGGCAGGCTGCATTGTGCGTATCCAGTCTGCCGGGCGTTTTTCTGAGCAGACGATGTTGGCTGTGCGGCCTGAAACCCTGAGTGTGGATGCCTTGCGTCCGCTTGACGAGGGGGACATTGCCGCGCGAATTGAGAGCGTGGATTACCGGGGCCCCAGTACGGCATATCAGTTGCGCACCGAATTCGGTTTTCTGAAGGCGGTGGTCTGGAATACCGGCGTCAGCCAGAGCTGGGAACGGGGCGATGCGGTGGTATTGCGCGTTCCCGAGTCGGCTCTTTTGGTGGAGCGGACATGATGCTGGGTTCTTTGCGACGTGATCCAGCCTGGTTGATGCTGGCGCTGGGGGCGGTGGCCTTGCTGGGCTACTTTTTGCTGTGGCCGGTCTTGTCCATGCTGACCAGTTCCCTGTTCAACAAGGAAGGTCAGTTTGGCTTGCACGGCTACGTGCAGTTCTTCTCTGAGCCCGCTTACCGGGAGAGCCTGTTCAACACCTTGTGGCTAGGAGGCGCGGTTACCCTGCTCAGTCTGGTGCTGGGCGCTGGTTTGGCCCTGGCCGCCGCTCGCTTTTCCTTCCCCTTGGCCGCCTGCCTGGGTGTCTTGCCCCTGCTGACCCTGGTCATTCCAGATGTGGTGGTGGCGGCGGCCTGGATCGTGGTGCTGGGTAAGCAAGGTGTGCTCAATAGCTTGCTGGCGCCCTTGGGTCTGGAGCTGCCGTCCTTGTATTCCTGGTGGGGTCTGGTTTTTGTGATGACCTTGAACAACTACGTGTACGCCTATGTCGCCGTGCTGGTAGGTTTGAAGTCCATGGATCGCAACCTGGAAGAGGCGGGCCTGAGTCTGGGCAGCTCTCCGGTTCGCACCTTGCGCACGGTGACCTTTCCTTTGATGGTGCCGGCTTTATGTGGTGCCGCGGTGCTGGTTTTCATGCACGTCATCGGGGATTTTGGTGTTCCAGCCATTCTGGGAGCCCGCACCCCCGTGCTGGCGGTCAAGACTTATAACGAGTTTGTCAGCGAGATGGGTGGTAATCCGCAAATGCAGACCACCATGGCTTCTTTGCTGGTGTTTTTGGGCCTGGCCTTGCTGCTGATTCAAAAGTGGGTGGTGGCCCGACGCACCTACCAGATGGAGTCCGGACGAGCTCCGGAGCGCGTGCCCCTGCGTGCCTGGCAGGCCGCTGTGTGTGCCACTTTGGTATCGATCCTGATTGTGCTGTCAGTGCTACCCGTGATGGTGGTGATTATCACCGCATTTACGCCCTCTATCGGGCCGGTGCTGAAGTATGGCGGCTTTACCTTGAGCCATATGCAGCAAGCCCTGGTGCAGGCTCCCGGACCTTTGTACAACTCCTTGCTGCTGGGTGCTGCGGCAACCAGTGCTGGTGCCGTGTTCTCCATCGTGGCGGCCTATCTGATTGTGAAACGGCCGTCCGGCTTGAGTGCGGGCCTGGATGTGCTGGTCATGCTGCCCTTGACGATTGCCGGCACGGTGCTGGGCATTGCCTTGATCAATGTGTTTAACAGCGGCTGGCTGGTGCTGACGGGCAGTTGGGTGATTATGGCGCTGGCCTACTTTTTACGCCGGGTGCCCACCAGTGTGCGGGCGGCCATGGGGCCTTTGCATAACTTGCGCAATTCCATCGAGGAGGCCTCCATCAGTTTGGGTGTGGCCCCGATGCCCACCTTTGCAAAGGTCGTTCTGCCGGTGGTATGGCCTGCCGTCATTGCGGCCACGGTGCTGATGTGGATCACGACCTTGTCGGAGTTATCCGCCACGGTGGTTCTGTATTTTGGCGGGATGAGCACCCTGCCTATCGAGGTTTTTCAATTGGTGGACAGTGGACGTTTGGCGCAGGCCAGTGCGTATAGCCTGGTGCTGTTGATGGCGATATTCCTGCCGCTGCTGCTGACCCGTTTCGTTTTCAAAGTAAAAGTAGGATGGACACAATGAGCTTTGTGCAATGTCAGGAAGAGATCGCGCTGGCCCAGCGCGTGTTGGGAGCCAAGGCATCGGCCACCAAAGAGATGACGCGTCTGGCCAATCAAATGCGGCAACAGGGGCAGTCTGTGATTACCCTCAGTCAGGGCGAGCCGGACTTTGCAACCCCCGAGCATGTGCGTCAGGCGGCCAAGGAAGCGATTGATCGCAATGAGTCCCGCTATACCGAAGTAGCCGGCACCCTGGCCTTGCGGGAGGCCGTGGTGCGCAAGTTCGAGCGTGACAATGGCCTGCATTTCAGCCCGGATCAGATCCAGGTGGGTTGCGGGGCCAAGCAAGCCTTGTATAACGCCTTGCAGGCCACCGTGCAGGACGGGGATGAGGTCATCATCCCTACCCCTGCCTGGGTGTCTTACCCTGAAATGGTCTTGTTGGCAGGTGGCCAGCCGGTCATTGTGCGGTGCAGTGCCCAAGCCGGTTTCAAGTTGCAAGCCGATCAGCTTGAACGCGCCATCACCCCCCGTACCAAATGGCTGATGCTCAATTCCCCCTCCAATCCCAGTGGTGCCGTGTATTCACGCCAGGAACTGGAAGCGCTGGAGCAAGTGCTGTTGCGCCACCCACATGTCTGGGTGATGGCCGATGATGTATACGAAAAAATCCGCTATAGCGACGAACCCTTTGCAACGCCTGCTGCCTTGTCTCCGTACATGGCGGCGCGCACCTTGACCATCAATGGTGTCTCCAAGGCCTATGCAATGACTGGCTGGCGGGTGGGGTTCGCCGCCGGTCCGCTGCCTCTGATCAAGGCCATGAATCTGGTGCAGTCGCAAGCGACGTCCCATACCAGCTCCATCAGCCAGGCAGCGGCCGTGGCCGCACTGGATGGCCCCATGGATTTTCTGCCCGAGTTTGTGGAAGCGTTCCGCCGTCGCCGTGACAAGGTGGTAGCCGCGCTCAATGCCATGCCAGGCATTGAATGCGATCTGCCCATGGGGGCGTTTTACGTTTTCCCCAGCTGCCAAGGCGTATTGGGCCTGCGGGACCCGTCAGGCCAGTTGATCAGTACCGACAAGGACCTGTGCATGTATTTCCTGCGCAGTGCGGGGGTGGCCGTGGTGCCCGGTTCGGCGTTTGAACTGCCGGGCCACTTTCGGGTGTCTTATGCCTCCAGTGATCAGGAGCTGGAGGAGGCGATGAGCCGCATTGCCCAGGCCATTGCGCGACTGAGCTGATTCCTTACGGAGAAATAATGTGAATAGCAAAAAAAACCAGGTGCTGAAAGAAGCGTTCTCCCAAGGGCGTTTGATGACGGCAATGGCCGCACATAATCCCCTGTCTGCCCGCCTGGCTCAGGATGCCGGTTTCGGGGCAATTTGGGGTAGCGGTTTTGAGTTGTCAGCCAGTTATGCCGTGCCTGACGCCAATATCCTGTCGATGGGAACCCACCTGGAGATGATGCGGGCGATCGCCTCGACCGTAGACATTCCTTTGATTGCCGATATTGATACCGGCTTTGGCAATGCGGTGAATGTCAGCTACGTCATCCCGCTGTACGAAGCAGCGGGCGCCAGTGCCATTGTGATGGAGGATAAAACCTTCCCTAAAGACACCAGCCTGCGGGCGGATGGGCGTCAGGAACTGGTACGCATTGAGGAGTTCCAGGGCAAGATTGAAGCGGCGTGCGCGGCACGCCGTGACCCTGACTTTCTGATCATTGCGCGGGTCGAGGCCCTGATTGCTGGCCTGGGGCAGGAAGAAGCCCTGAAGCGAGGGCTGGCTTACGAGCAGGCGGGTGCAGATGCCATTTTGATTCACTCCAAACAAGCCACGCCAGACCAGATTCTGTCCTTTGTGCAGGCCTGGACCGGCAAGGTGCCGCTGGTGCTGGTGCCAACGGCCTATCCTCAACTGACCGAGGCGGACATTGCGCAACTGGGCAAGGTGGGCGTGGTGATTTACGGCAATCATGCGATTCGTGCGGCCGTAGGGGCCATGCAAGCTGTATTTGCCCAGATTCGCCAGGATGGTGGCATTCAGAATGTGGATGCCAATCTGCCTTCCGTCAAAACCATTATTGGTTTGCAAGGTGATGCCCATATGCGTCAGATTGAGGCCCGGTTTCTACGTTAGAAGGGACAGTATTGGGCTTCGTATAATGGCGGGTGGCCCGACGGCGGGCCCTTAGCCGGATGAATGCGATGCCCAAATCTGCACAAGGCCCTATCCCCGTCACACTGTTGACCGGTTTTCTGGGCAGCGGGAAAACGACTCTGATCAATCGTGCTTTGCAAGAAGCACAGATGGCCGACACCCTGGTCATCATCAATGAGTTTGGGCAGACGGCGCTGGACCATCATCTGGTGGCGCACAGCCAGGAAAACGTGATCGAGGCCATGGGCAGCGGTTGCCTGTGCTGCACCATACGGCGTGATCTGGTGCAGACCTTGCGCGACATTACCTGGCGTTTTTCGCGGGCAGGTCAGCGGCAGTTTCGACGGGTGCTGATTGAGACGACCGGGCTGGCCAATCCCGCACCCATCTTGCACACCTTGTTAAGTGATCCACAATTGGCGGGCAAGTACAGCCTGGCGGGTGTGGCGACGGTGGTGGATTTGGAGCATGGACTGGAAACGCTGGCGCGCCATGCCGAGGCACAGCGACAGGTGGCCGTGGCCGACCTGCTGCTGTTTAGCAAGCGTGACCGGGTGGATGCAGGGACTGAAACGGCGCTGCGTGAATATGTACGTGGCTTGAATCCTTTGGCGCAACAGCAGATCCTGAGGGCCGGGCAGCCTGTTGCTCCCAGCCTGTTGGGCTTGGGCGAGCAAGTCGGACAAGGACGGGCCTGGAGCCTGGAGGCTTTTGAGGTGCTGGGGCAAGATACTGGCGATCACGATCACGATCACGATCACGATCACGATCACGATCATGTGCATAGCCATAGCCATAGCCATAGCCATAGCCATAGCCATAGCCATGGCCACGGCACGGGCACCCTGGCTGGCAACAGCAACAGTTCTGAGTCTGCTCACCCGCAGGGAGAGCGTCCAGGAACGTCGGCGGTCAGTATGCCGGATACCTCCCGCCATGGAGACTCCATCTATTCGTTAAGCGCTCTGTTCCCCCAGCCTTTGCCTGCCGACACGCTGCAATCCTGGCTGTCGAATCTGTGCCAATGGGCGGGCCCTCGTCTATTGCGCTTGAAGGCGGTTCTGCCCGTACAAGGCATGGACCAGCCACAGGTGATTCATGCCGTGCAGCATCAGTCCTACCCTTGGCAGACCGTGCCTCACTGGCCTTGGCTGGATCAGCAAGGGCGCATGGTATTGATCACGCAGGATCTGGATTTTCAGGAGCTTTGGGCGCGATTGCAGGAACTGGATGCTGCGGTTCGAAAGACGGATTAAGACTCGATGAGTCCGAGCCTCTCTTGGCCGGATGTCCTTTAGTCGTTAAGTCCGAGCCTTTCTTGATCGGCGTTTCTTGAATCGCCAGGAGCCTGAGGGCGCATTGCCTCTTTTTCATCCGAACAGGCTATCCACCGCTATGATAGACCGTTCCTCAAGCCGAAAAAAAGGACGCCTAAGCGTCCTTTTCAAAAGCCTTTGGGCTAAGCGATTTTATTGGGGCTCCACGCCCACTTTCTTGAACAACTCAGCCCATTGGGGCACTTGTTGCTCGACCTTGGCTTGCAGGGCTGCCGGGTTGGCCTCGTTTTGCATGACGGTGGCACCCAGGGTGGCCATGCGCTTTTTGAAATCCTCGTCGGCCAGACCTGCTTGCAGGGCCTTTACCAAGGTGTCGACTACAGGCTGGGGCGTGTCTTTGGGAGCCCACATGCCGTGCCAGATGCCGACTTCAAAGTCTTTGAAGCCTGACTCCTGCATGGTGGGGACATCGGGGAATGTGGGGACCCGCTCACGGCTGGTGACGGCATATACCTTGACCTTGCCTGACTTGATTTGCTGAGTGGTGTTGGTGGTCTGGTCACACATGATGTCCACCTGCTTGCCCATCAGGTCCGCAATGGCGGGGGCCGTGCCTTTGTAGGGCACGGTCAGCAGATCGATACCCAGTGCTTCGGTGAACATGGTGCCGCACAGGTGGCTGGCTGCGCCAATTCCGGCATTGGCCAGGGAGACCTTGTCCTGGTTGTCCTTCAGGTACTGCACCAGTTCCTGGATGTTATTGGGGGGGAAGTCCTCACGGGCAATGATGGTCATGGGTACGTCCACCACAAGACCAATGGGAGACATGCCGTTGATGGCGTCATAGCCGGGCTTTTTGTAAAGCGACGGTGCGGTGGAAAAGCCGATGTGCATCAACAGGATGTTGTAGCCATCTGGCTTGGCACGGGCAACCTGAGCCGTACCGATGGAGCCGCCCGCCCCGCCCTTGTTCTCGACCACAATGGTCTGGCCCAGTACGGGTCGCATGGACTCGGCCAAGGCGCGGGCCACGTTGTCGGTCGGGCCGCCTGCGGCAAACGGCACCACCATATTGATGGGGTGGTCCGGATAGTCCGCCGCCTGTGCGACGGCCGAGCAGGCCAACGCCGCGCCTAGACTGACCAACAGCTTGTTTAATGCAACAGCCATAATGCCTCCTGGATAAGGATTGCTTATTCTTGTGGGCGATACTTGGATACGTTCGCGAGTTGCTGCCAAACGTTAAGGAGCGGGTTTTATTCTACTGAGGGTCGCCGCGTTTCTTTTTAAGGTCTAACCCTAGGAAAGCGCTGAAATGGACTAGGGGAATATACGGGGGCAGCAGACGCGGCAAGCCGTTCTTAAGGGGGAACGGCTTGCCGGGGGGGCTGTCAGGAGGCCGGTTTGTGCAGAACAGGCGTCAGGTAGGCAATGATGGAGACCGCCGTTGCGGCAAGGGCGATCAGGCTGCAAAAGATCATCAAGCCCTGGTCCAGGCCCAGGTGATCGGCCAGCCAGCCCAGTCCCAGAATGGGCAGGATGGCGCCCAGATAGCCGGTAATCAGGTAAGTGGAGGTCAGACCGGCACGCTGGTGAGGGGGCGAGACGCGCTGCACGATGGACATGCCTCCGTACATGCACAGGCCGTGACCAAAGGCGGTCAGCAGCACGCACAAAATGAACAGCAGCGAGGAGCTGGCCCACAGGTTAATCAGCAGGGCGATACATGCCAGGGTGAAGGACAGCAGGCCCACAATGACGCTGCGCTTGGCGGGCCAGCGGCGGATCAGCAACTGAAAGCCTGAGGACAGAAACAGGATGATCCCGATAGACAGACCGCTGGTGGCCGGGCCATGCCAAGGCACCATTTGTTCCATGAAGCTGGGTGCCAGGGAAGCAAACAGGCTGAACATGGCAAAGGCGCAGCAGGCCGACAAACAGCCAATCAGATAGGGACGACGCAAATGAGTGGCGGGCAGTGTCAGCCGCGGCATCCAGGTGCGCCAGCTGCTTTTTTCCTGCACAACGGGCTGCTTGCTGGCAAGGGGTTTGATCTGGAACAGCGCATAGATGGCCAGGATGCCCAGCACCATGGAGGGAAGATAGCTTGAGAACAGCGGATTGGGTATCCATTGTGCAATCAGGCCGCCCACAACCGGGCCCAGACCAAAACCAAAAGCCAGCATCAGCGAGGTGGTGGCGGCGGCGCGTTGTACATCCCCACCCCGGTTAAATTGCCCCAGGCCGATGGAGGCCGAGGTCACAATCATGCTCGATGCCATTCCGATCATGATGCGGCTGAACAGGAAACTGCCCACGTCCCAGGCAAAGGCAGACAAGGTCACACCGCTGGTGACCAGAATCAGCCCCGTGCGCAGCACCGGCATAAAGCCTTTCAGGTCGCTCAGACGGCCCAGAAACAGCAGGCCTGTCAGACCGGCGGCCATATAAGCCACGTACAACTGGGTGATGTGGCTGGCATTCAGGTCCCACCGGTCCTGATACAGCGGGTAAAGCGGACTGGCCAGAGCGGTGCCCATCACGCCGATACACATGGCGATACTGATCCACACATAGGGGTCCCATTGGCGTTTCTTGCGGGCGGGGCGCGCGGCCAGGGAAGGGTCAGCCGGTGCCGCGGCGGGGTTCAGCATCGGCTCGATCCGGGCTTTCTGCAGAGTCTGGGCCGCAGCACTGGCGTGAAAGTCCCGGCAGCTTTGGCTGTCTTGCCAGCTTTCATACAACACCCATTGTCCCGGCGGCTGGTCCTTGCGTACGACATCAAAGCGCAGGCAGGCCGCCTTGGCCCGTGCCTGTTGAGACAGCGAGTCCGTATAGGCGTCCTGCGCCTGAGGGTCCAGCTCGGTGAAATGGTAGTGTGTCGTGCGAAAGTACGTGTCGCCCATGCAGCGTAATCCTTGCCAGCGAAATCATTCGGGACCATCAAGGATACTCTTTCAGGCCTGCGCTGACATGGCTATTCGCTGACACTAGGCTGGCTGGCGTAAATCCAGATGTATATCGGCCACATGCAACACTTCGGCCTCATGATCCGGGTCGCGCCAGCTGTCCTCACAGGCCATCTGGTGCCAGTGCTGCATGGCTGGCAGGGCGAGCAGGCTGTCCGCATAGCGTTGGCAGGCGGGGTCCAGTTTCAGACCATAGGTTTGCAGACGGAACACCACAGGGGCATAAAAGGCATCGACGGCGCTGAATCGTTCGCCGGCCAGGAAAGGCCCCCCAAAGCGGTTCAGACCTTCTTGCCAGAGGGTTTGCAGGCGTTCAAGCTCGCCGTGCAGACGCATGTCCTGTCGGTGATGCTGGGCGCGCAGTGCCACGGCAAAGGGGCATAGGGTGCGCAGGGAAGAAAAGTTGGCATGCATTTCCGCACTGGCACTGCGTGCCCAGGCCCGGGCAATCGGGTCAATGGGCCAGACGCCGGGATGCTGTTCGGCCAGATACTCGACAATAGCCAGGCTGTCCCAAATGATTTGCCCGCGCGTGTGCAGCACGGGTACGTGTCCGGCAGGGGCCATTTCGTGAAAGGCCAGGGTACTGAAGGCGGGCCCGAAATTGAACCAGCGCACATCAAAGTCCATGCCCAGGTAGCTCATCAGCAGCCAGGGACGCAGGGACCAGGATGAGTAGTGGGGATTGCCCAGGACAAGGGTGTAGTGTTTGGTGGTTGGCATGGTGGCACAGTGTCGCAAAGCGGATAGTGCTTGCACTTTAGTAGGCTTTGTTCTGCTTGGGTAGTGCCAGATCCTGCCTCGTGTTTTGGTATGCTGGTTTTTTTGCGCACTTGCGGAGCAAACCATGGCTTATGACCTGGAAAAACGGCTGGTGATCGGGCTGGCCTCCAGCGCCCTGTTTGATCTGAGCCAGTCCCATCAGGTCTTTCAGGAACAGGGCGAGGCGGCCTATCGCGACTATCAGCTGGCACGCGAGCACGAACCCCTGAAACCGGGCGTGGCCTTCTCCTTTATCCGGCGTTTGCTGGCCTTGAATGACCTGTCCCCCGACGATCCCTTGGTCGAGGTGGTGCTGCTGTCTCGCAACGATCCCAATACCGGCCTGCGGGTGATGAATTCGATTCGACACCATGGTCTGGACATTACGCGAGCCGTTTTTTTGCAAGGAGGCGATCCCAGCCCGTATATCCAACCCTTGTCGATCAGCCTGTTTCTGTCCGCCAATCAGCAGGACGTGCATCGCGCGGTGCAGCAAGGGTATCCGGCTGGACAGGTCCTGAACTCCTCTTACGAGGATGCCTATGACGATCAGCCGATTCGTGTGGCCTTTGATTTTGATGGCGTGATTGCCGATGACGAGTCCGAGCGCGTCTACCAACAGCAGGGGGGCTTGCCTGCTTTTTTCGAGCATGAAATGCGTTTGGTGCAACAACCGCATAATCCCGGCCTTTTGCAGGCTTTTTTGCTAAAACTGGCGCATATTCAGGAAGTGGAGCAGCAGCATCAGCAACACCATGCCGACTATGTGCCGCGTCTGCGTATTGCCATTGTGACGGCACGCAACGCACCCGCTCACGAGCGTGTGATCAACACCATACGCAGCTGGGGCATCGAGGTGAATGAGGCCTTCTTTCTGGGCGGCATTGAAAAGCGGCGGGTGCTGGAGGTCTTGCAGCCTCATATTTTCTTTGATGACCAGACTACCCACCTGATTCCTACTGCGCAGACTCTGCCCTCCGTGCACATCCCGTTCGGGTTTGTTAATCACCCAGCGGCCAGCGGGGTGGAGCAGGAAAAAGAGTGAAAACAGCTTAAACCACGGTGGACAGGGAGGCCTTAGGCCTGTGCCAGAGACCGGCTGACGGCGCGTGCAGCAGGCTGGATCAGGGTGGCCAGTGCCTCGGGGCTGATTGCCTCAAAGCGTTCCAGGCTTCCCAGCAAGGTCAGGCTGCCAAAGATACGCTTGGCATCATCGAAAATGGGTGCAGAAATCCCGCCTATGCCCGGATTGATCTGTTCTTTGGTGATGCAGTAGCCGGCGCGACGCAGCTCCTGCATATGCGCGGAAAAAGCCGGCCAGTCCTTGCCCAGGCGTTGTACATAATCCAGGCGCTGGTTTTTCTCGTACAAACGGCGAAGATGACGGGTAGGCAGGTACGCGGTGATGATGCGCGCCGTGGAGCTGCGGAACATGTCCATCGTGCGGCCTCGCCCAAACAGCAGCTCGAAGCGCTCGGGCCCTGTTTCCTGGTGGGTGGTCAGAATGCGTTCGCCATATTGCTGGCCAATCAGGACATCCAGCCCGGTTTGCTCAACCAGAGATCGCAACAGAGGGCGACAGCGGCTGACCAGCGGATCAAATTCGCGGATCAGCAAATCCATTTCAATAAACCGTGGCCCAGGTGCGTAGCCTTCTGGGCTGCGAATCAACAGGCCGCTATTGCATAGCTCTTTCAGATAGCGATAGGTGGTGGCGGGAGGATAGCTCAGGCGGGTGCAGATGGTCTCCACATCCAGCACCGGCGTGTGTGCACCGTACAAGTCCAGAATTTGCAACATGCGTCTTAGACTATTCATGTGCCCTCGTCAAAATGGAGTTGTTGGTTCTCTATTCTAACCACGCGGCGGCCTGTCAGTGGGGCGCAACATCGGGCAAGTCCCCCTTCTACTGGTTTATACCTAAACCATCACATTATTCGGAAATTTTTCTCAGACTGCGGTAATAATCTGGAGAACAAGCGGGTCTGTTATGCATTTGCTTACACATGGCCTACCCTTTTTGTGACGCTGGGCACGACACGGGCCCGGCATCGGTTTTTAGAGGCGGACATGGATCAGGCTCAGCCCAGTCAGGTGTCGTTGGAAATCAAGAATGTACTGTTCATCATGTGTGACCAGTTACGCGCGGATCACCTGTCCTGTTATGCCCCCGGCGGTGCATTAAAGACGCCCAATCTGGATCGTTTGGCGGCGATGGGGATGCGCTTTGATCGCGCCTATGTGAACTCGGCCGTCTGTGGCCCCGCACGGGCTTCGTATTACACCGGCCGCTACCCCTTGTCGCACCGGGTTACCTGGAATCGCGTTCCTCACCCTATCGATGAGCTGTATCTGGGCGATTATCTGGCCCAGTCCGGACGGGATTGCCATCTGCTGGGCAAGACCCATCATGTGCCGGACCCGGCTGGCGCCCGTGCCGGGCGCTTTCAGGTCCAGCCCGAGGGAGCCGAGCGCTTCTGGCAAGGGGGGTTTACGGCCATCGAGCGCTATGACGGTCACTTCGAGATGGGCCCCGATAGTGAGTACCGCCAGTATTTGCACAGCAAGGGCTATGACAGCGAGCGGCCCTGGGAAGATTATGTGATCGGCAGCCAGGACGCCCAGGGGCAGTTTGCCTCTGGCTGGTACATGCGCAATGCCAGCCTGCCGGCACGGGTCAAGGCCCAGGACTCTGAAACCGCCTACTTTACCCAGCGCGCCATGGATTTCATCACCGCCAAAGGTGAAGAGCCCTGGGCCTTGCACCTGTCTTTCATCAAACCGCATTGGCCGTACAAGGCGCCAGCGCCCTACCACGACCGCTTTGGCGCGCACGATGCCTGTGCGCCAGTGCGGGCCGAGCACGAGCGCCACCAGGCCCATCCGGTCCATGCCGCCTATCAGCAGCATGAAGAGTCCCGGTCTTTCGCTCAGGACGAGGTCTGGCGCACGATCAAGCCCGTGTATATGGGCCTGGTCCAGCAGATCGACGATGAGGTCGGCCGTTTGCTGGACCAGCTCGAACAGCAGGATCGCCTGAAAGACACGCTGATTATTTTCAGCTCGGATCATGGTGATTTGCTGGGCGATCACTGGCTGGGCGAGAAAGAATATTTTTTTGAAAACGCTATTCGCGTGCCGCTGATCGTGGTTGATCCCCGGGCGTCGGCGAACGCCACACGCGGACAAGGCAGTGATGCCTTTGTGGAGTGTGTGGACGTGACGCCCACGATTCTGGATGCCTTGCAACTGCCCGCCCAGGAGCATCGCGTGGAAGGCCGCTCCCTGATTCCCCTATTACACGGTCAATCCGCTTGGGCTCGTGAGTATACCGTCGCCAGTCTGGACTACGCGTATCGGGAAGCCCGTCAGATCCTGGGTCGCGGGGTGGAGGAGTGCCGGGGGCTGATGCTGCGCGATGGTGACTATAAATACATACATTGGCAGGGCTATCGGCCCCAGCTGTTCGATTTGAAACAAGACCCTGACGAGCTGCACGACCTGGGCGCGGACCCGGCGTACGCGGCGGTTTGTCGGCGTATGAAAGAAGGCCTGCTGGACTGGCATGACACCCTGAAAGGGCGTGCCAGCGAAAGCTGGGCTGCAGTAGAAGATCGTACCAATGCGCATGAGCGCATGATGAACATCTTGATTGGACGATGGTAAATACGCTGCGGGGGGCTGCCAGTGTGGGTGGCGGGCCGCAATTAATAACGATAAGGAGTGGACAATGAAACAGCTTAAAAATACGACGCTGGCCCTGTTGCTGGCCGGAGTAGGCGCTCTGGCGCCGATGATGGCTCAGGCGGCCTGGCCGAGCACGGAGCAGGTACGTATTGTGGTCCCCTACCCGCCCGGCACCGAGCCTGACATTCTGGCCCGCGATCTGGGTGTGCATTTGAACAAGGCCACGGGCAAAGTCTTTGTGATTGAAAACCGCCCGGGCGCCAATGCCATTATTGGCACCGATAATGTGGTCAAGGCCAAAGGCGATGGTTCGGCCTTGCTGATGGTGGACAGTCTGGCGGTATCGACCAACCCTCTGCTCTACAGCAACCTGCCCTACAAATGGGAAAAAGACTTGAAGCCGGTCACCACGGTAGCAGGTGTGAACCTGTATCTGCTGGTGCGCAATGACTTTCCGGCCAAGGATTACAAGGAATTCATTGCCCAGGCCAAGAAGGCCAACGGAGATACCAATGTGGGCACAGGCGGACGTGGGCATGTCACGCACCTGGGCATGGGCCTGCTGGGCCGTGAGGAAGGCGTGAACTTCACTTACATTCCCTACAAAGGCATGGCCCCGGCGACCAATGCAATTCTGGGTGGCGAGACGGATGCCATGCTGGTCGGTGGCATTCTGGCATCCCAGCATGTGAATGGCGGTAAAGTCCGGATCCTGGCCGTCGGTGCAGACAAACGGACCGAGCTGCTGCCAAACGTGCCGACTGTCGAGGAAGCAGGCGGCCACGCCAACAGCATCCCTACCACTACGTTTGCACTGTTTGCTCCCGGCACCACGCCCGATGAGACGGTAAAGGAAATTCAGGAAAAAGTGGATGCGGCACTGAAAACTCCCGAGATGCAGGCGGCTTTCAAGAACCGTGGTCTGGCCCAGTTCTACACCACCCCAGCCCAGACGCTGGAGCGTGTGCAGAACGACTCCAAAGTTTATTCCGAGCTGATCCCTACCCTGGGCATTCAGCCTGAATAAACGGCGGGTCGGGTAGCGCCCTGTGCCGGCAAGCGGTCGGCCGGGGGCGTTGGAACCGGCAGGACTGCGTCAACAAAAAACACCACCCACACATCGCCTGAGCGGTGTGTGGGTGGTGTTTCTGAATGCTGGCCGTCTCTCTCTCCCACTCCTGGCTGGACCATCCAGATCCCCAGGCAGCAGGGTTAGAACCGATAGTGTGCGCGGTCGTGCTGCGTTTTACTGCTCGTTATAGTCGTGCTGCTCGGAAATCAGGCGTCGCAAGGTGGCCTTGAGGGCATTGACGTCCAGGGGTTGCAGGCGCTGGACGACCTCCTGCTCGTGCAGGCGGGCCTTGGCAATCAGGCCGGAGATCAGGGTCTGCCCTTCTTCGGTAATGCGCACCAGCGTGATGCGACGATCCACATCGTGGGCTACGCGGCGCAATAAACCTTGTTTTTCCAGTCGATCCAGCAAACGGGTGACAGTTGGTTGCTTGGTGGTCGCAATGCGCGCCAGGTGCCCAATACTGACCTCGCCCGCGCCGGACAGGGTGGACAGGACACGCCATTCGGAAATGGACAAACCGTTGCTCAGCACCACTTCGTGGAATTCGGCAGAGATCAGCTGGCTGGCCTGGGCCAACAGGGCGGGCAGGTAATTTTCGACAAAGACGGTGTCGTGTTCGGTGGGGCTCATGGTGCTTATTGTCATTACAGGCTAGTGGGTGCCGCGAATCTGCAGGGGCGTGGGCCCGAGCAGATGGTCAGGCCTGAAGACCCCGCGCGGCGGCAACAGGGCTCACTATAACCAAGCTGTCCGTTCGCGTGTCGCAAATAATTTGGCGTCTTTACTAGGGAAAACCATGAGAATGGATATGTTGAGATATAAACATATTCCGATGAAAATAAATACCATGTTCACAATACGCGGTAAGTAAGGAAAGAAAATGGCTGAGCGATCATTTGTCGAAGAAGTCAAAAAGCTGCGCCTGGGGGATGGAGACGTATTCAGTGGCGAAGGCATCTTGGCGGTGACCAAGGCCCTGCTGGAATCGGGCGTGTCCTATGTGGCCGGTTACCAGGGTGCGCCTATCTCGCACTTGATGGACGTGCTGGCCGATGCCCAGGACATCTTGCAAGAGAACGGAATCCGTTTTGAAAACAGCGCCAGCGAGGCGACCGCGGCGGCCACACTGGCTGCGTCGGTCAACTACCCGCTGCGTGGCGCCATCACCTTCAAAGCGACGGTAGGCACCAACGTGGCCTCTGACGCGCTGGCCAACCTGGCCTCGGGTGGGGTCAAGGGCGGTGCGCTGATCATCGTGGGCGAAGACTACGGCGAAGGCTCGTCCATCATGCAAGAGCGCAGTCACGCTTTTGCCATGAAGTCGCAAATGTGGATGCTGGACCCGCGTCCTAACCTGCCCTGTATTGTGCAAGCGGTCAAAGACGGTTTTGATTTGTCCGAAGCGTCCAACACCCCTGTCATGTTGCAGCTGCGCATTCGCGCCTGCCACGTGCATGGTCAGTTTGTGGCCTCGGACAACCGCCGCGCCAAATTCACCATTAAAGAAGCCATGGAGCAGCCCACACGCGACATCAATCGCATTGTGTTGCCGCCTGCCAGCTTCCTGCATGAAAAAGAAAAGATCGAACAGCGCTGGCCGAACGCCGTCAAGTTCATCGAAGAGCGTCAGCTCAATGAATTCTTTGCTGATGGCACCGACGATGTGGGTCTGATCGTTCAGGGCGGTGGCTACAACACCGTGATCCGCGCTTTGGAACACCTGGATCTGGCCGATGTGTTTGGCGAATCCAAAGTGCCCATGTACGTGATGAACGTGGCCTACCCGCTGATCGAGTCCGAAATCGTCCGTTTCTGCGAAGGCAAACGTGCGGTGCTGGTGCTGGAAGAGGGTCAGCCCAACTTTGTGGAACAGAACATTTCCGACATCGTGCGTCGCCACAATGTGGACGTCACCCTGCACGGCAAGGACCTGCTGCCACTGGCCGGTGAATACAACACCGCCACCATGCTCAAAGGCCTGCGCGCTTTCATGGAAAAATATGGCCGCGTCGAGCCTCTGGCTCCTCGCAAACCACGTGTGATCCCGATGAAAGTCGAGACGGTGGAGCGTCCAAAAGCGGAACAAGCCAGCCTGGTGAACGTGGAAGCCGCCGAAGTCAAACCGTTGGGCAGCCTGGACGAAAACGTTCATGCCCGTCCTCCCGGGTTTTGTACTGGCTGTCCCGAGCGTCCTATCTTTACCGCGTTGAAACTGGTGGAGCGCGAACTGGGCGAACACCACGTCTCTGCCGACATTGGCTGTCACCTGTTCTCCATTTTGCCGCCCTTCAATCTGGGTAACACCACCATGGGCTACGGTCTGGGCGGCGCCGGTTCGGCAGCCTTGAACGTGGAGTCCGACAAGCGCGCCATCTCGGTCATGGGTGACGGCGGTTTCTGGCACAACGGTCTGACCAGTGGTATTGCCAATGCGGTATTTAACCGCAGTGACAACCTGACCATTGTGATCGACAACAGCTACACCGCCGCCACGGGCGGTCAGGACATCCTGTCCTCCAAGGCCAAGAACGAAACGCGCAGTACCGGTCACCTGATCGAGAAAGCCGCGCGTGGCGTGGGTGTGGAATGGCTGCGCATGATCCGTCGCACCTACGATCTGAAGACCATGACGGCCACTTTGCGTGAGGCCCTGACGACCAAGGAAAAAGGTCCCAAGGTGCTGGTGGCGCAAAGCGAATGTATGTTGAACCGTCAGCGTCGCGAAAAAGGCCAGGTCCGCAAGGCAGTGGCGGCAGGTGAGCGCGTGGTGCGCGAGCGCTTTGGCGTGGACCCGGACACCTGTACCGGCGATCACTCCTGCATCCGTCTGTCCGGTTGTCCGTCGCTGTCGATTCGCCCCAACCCGGACGCTCTGCGTCAGGACCCGGTGGCCAATGTGATGAACAGCTGTGTGGGTTGCGGTCTGTGTGGTGAGGTTTCCCACGCGGCGATTCTGTGCCCCTCGTTCTACCGGGCTCAAGTCGTCAGCAACCCGACTGGCTGGGACAAGTTCCGCGAAAAAACCCGCCGTGGCTTTATTGGCTGGTTGCAGCGTCGTGACGCTGCCCGTCGTGATCGTCTGGCCTTCTAAGCACACCCGTAGAGATTCTTATCATGCAGATCAAACCAATCAAGATTGCTATTTTGGCCATGGGTGGCGAAGGCGGCGGCGTGCTGGCCGACTGGATCGTCAACCTGGGCGAACAAAACGGCTACTTTGCACAAACCACCTCGGTGCCGGGCGTGGCCCAGCGTACCGGTGCCACGATTTATTATGTGGAGCTGTTTCCGCACTCGGCCGCACCTGATGGCAAGAGGCCGGTGCTGGCCTTGATGCCCATGCCCGGCGATGTGGACGTGGTCCTGGCATCCGAGCTGATGGAAGCGGGTCGCGCCGTGCAGCGCGGCCTGGTCACCGAAGACCGCACCACATTGATTGCCTCTACGCACCGTGTCTACTCCATTGCCGAAAAATCGGCCATGGGCGATGGCCGGGTGGATGACAATGCGCTGATTGCGCACGCCACGCAGGCTGCCAAGCGTTTTGTGTATTTCAATATGGAAAAAGCGGCCGAGGACTCGGGCAGCGTGATTTCCGCCGTGCTGTTTGGTGCCTTGGCCAGTACGGGTGTGCTGCCCTTTAGCCGCACCCAGTTCGAGCAGACAATTGAGCGCGGTGGCGTGGGCGTCAAGCCCAGCCTGAAGGCTTTTGGCGCTGCTTACGCTCGTGTGGCCGAAGGTGATGCCGGCAAGGCCGAGTCGGATAACAAACCGGTTGATATGGCAACGCTGGCTCCGCGTGACCCAGCTGTTGCCAAGCTGATTGACCGTGTTCGTGCCGAAGTGCCTGAGCAGGCCCAGCCCATCGTGGTGGAAGGGGTGCGCCGTGTTCTGGATTTCCAGGATGTGGATTACGCCAATTTGTACCTGGACCGCCTGAAAAAGATCAGCCGCTTCGCACGTCCGGATGACGTGGCCCTGGTGCGTGAAACGGGTCGGTATCTGGCCTTGTGGATGTCTTACGAAGATGCCATTCGCGTGGCCGAGCTGAAAACCCGTGCCAGTCGTTTTGACCGCGTCCACAAGGAAGTGCGTGCTGCCGATGGCCAGATTGTGGCGATCAATGAATACATGCATCCGCGTGTGGAAGAGATCAGCGAAATCCTGCCGTTTGCCAGTGTTGGCCGCTGGCTGATGCGTCCTACCTGGGGCAACAAACTGGTGAAATCGCTGACCAAGTCCGGACGTGTCATTCAAACCAGCTCGGTGCGCGGCTTTATTCCTTTGTATCTGTTGTCGGGCTTTAAACGCTGGCGTCGTCGCACGCTGCGTTACCAGGCCGAGCAACAGCGCATTGAAAGCTGGTTAAAGCAGATTGAGCAGGCGGCCGATGCTCACCCGGCCCTGGCTTTGGAAATTGCCCAATGTCAGCGTCTGGTCAAGGGCTACGGCGATACGCATGCTCGCGGGCTGCGCAACTACCAGACCGTGATGTCGGCACTGGAGCGCAACCCCAGCACCTTGTCGCCAGCCATGCTGGGCGCCTTGCGCGATGCGGCCTTGGCCGACGAGCATGGCTCCAAGCTAGAGGCCACATTGCGCCAGTACGCCCTGGTGTAAAGGGTTCACCAGGCCGCTGGACAGCGGCCTTGGTGAAAACCCTTGAAGGCACGGATTTAACCCCCTAAATACTTTATTTCTAAAATATTCATAGTAGAATATAAATTCGGATTGGCACGGTGACCGCGGCGTGGAGAGCCAGACGTTCCGTGTCTATTTGGCCACTTGTTCACACTTGTTCAAGCACGAGTATCCCGCCTGTTGGTCAAACTGAAATTAGCCAAAGTTTGGGGGGCAAGAATATGAATCAAAGCGAAGCAGCACAGGATTTACTGGTAGAGCCAGCCGATGCTGGATTTGAAGGCCGCGTCGGTCCCAAGGACCCTGCCAGCCTGAAATTGTGGTTGCGCATGCTGACCTGCACCAAGCAGATCGAGGACGAGATCCGTCGTCGCCTGCGCCAGAATCATGGTATTTCGCTGGCCCGTTTTGATTACATGGCCCAGTTGTACCGCTACCCGCAGGGCCTGAAGATGGGCGAGTTGTCACGCTATCTGATGGTGACCGGCGGCAATATTACCGGACTGACTGACGAGCTGGCCCGAGAAGGCATGGTGTCTCGCCAGAGCAGTCCAACAGACCGACGTGCTTGGGTGTTGCGTCTCACCCCCAAGGGCAAAAGCAGTTTCGAGGCGATGGCCCAGGCCCACAGTGACTGGATTGCAGAAATGTTTGAAGGACTGGCGACAGACGAAGTTGTGCATATCCATCAGCATCTGGGCTTGCTGCGGGTGCATCTGCAAAGCACGGCCAGCTAGCATAAGGTGCATTCTGCCCGGTCTGTGAGGCCAGACAGAATGCGGATAGCGTCACAGACAGGCGCACAAAACACTTGCTAAAAAGGTGTCTACAACATGGTTTCCAAGCTGTACGAACAAGAACATCGCATCCGTTTTTCGGAATGCGATCCAGCGGGTATCGTTTTTTATCCGCAGTACTTTGTGATGTTTAACGACCTGATGGAAGCATGGATCGATTCCATGGTACCCGAGGGTTTTCACAACATGATCGCCAGCAAACGGGTAGGCATGCCCTCGGTACATATTGAAGCCGAGTTCAAGTCCATCAGCCGTATGGGTGATGATGTGGTGATGAGCCTGGGAGTGGAACGCATTGGCAACAGCTCCTTGACGTTGCTGTTGCGTTGCGTCGGCAAGGACGGCGTGCTGCGTATGCAAGTGCGCCAGACTGTGGTGACCACCTCGCTGGAGACCCACCTGGGTATTCCTATCCCTGATTTCCTGCGCAACCCCATGCAAGCGTATGTGATTGCCCAGCCAGAAAGCAGCCAGGCTTGATCTAGTTTGAAGTAGTAGCAGGCAGTGTGCAGGTCAGGTATTTTTTTTGATTTAAATAGTTGACTTGTATAATATTTATTAATAAATATACTATGCTCGAAAGCATGTATTCAGACCATACGGACATATCATGAATATCGTATGTATTGGCGGAGGCCCAGCCGGCTTGTATTTCGGTTTGCTGATGAAGTTGCAAAACCCTCAGAACGAGGTTTTTGTGATCGAGCGTAACCGACCGTACGACACCTTTGGCTGGGGCGTGGTGTTCTCGGATGCCACCATGGAAAACCTGCGTGAAGCTGACCCTGTGTCCGCGCAGACCATCGGTGACGCCTTCAACCACTGGGACGACATCGAGTGCCATTTCAAAGGTAGCGCCGTGCGCTCCAGCGGTCATGGTTTCATCGGGATTGGTCGCAAAAAGCTGCTGAACATCCTGCAGGCTCGCTGCGAAGAAGTGGGCGTTAACCTGGTGTTCGAGACCGTGGTGTCGGACGACGCTGAGCTGGCCCGCAAGTACAACGCCGATATCCTGATTGCCTCTGACGGTATCAACAGCGCCATTCGTACTCGTTACCAAGACGTGTACCAGCCCGATATCGACACCCGCAACTGCCGTTTTGTCTGGCTGGGTACGGAAAAGGTGTTTGACGCCTTTAATTTCATTTTTGTGGAAACCGAGCACGGCTGGTTCCAGGCTCACGCCTACCGTTTCCAGGAAGGCCTGTCCACGTTCATCGTGGAAACGCCCGAGGAAACCTGGCAAAAAGCCGGTATTGGTGAAATGTCGCAGGAAGAGGCCATTGCCTACTGCGAGAAGCTGTTTGCCGATCACCTCGATGGCAACAAGCTCATCAGCAATGCCACGCACCTGCGCGGTTCGGCCATCTGGATTCGTTTCCCCCGCGTGATCTGCAACAAGTGGGTGCACTGGAAAGATTACGGCACCGGCAAGAAAGTGCCTGTGGTACTGATGGGCGATGCCGCTCACACCGCTCACTTCTCGATCGGTTCGGGCACCAAGCTGGCCCTGGAAGATGCCATCACGCTGGCCCAGCATATGGACCACGAGTCGATGGAAGAGGCGCTGAAAGATTACGAAGCCGCTCGTAGCGTGGACGTATTGCGCATTCAGAACGCTGCCCGCAACTCGACCGAATGGTTCGAAAACGTGGCCCGTTACGCCAATATGAAGCCCGAGCAGTTCACCTACTCCATGCTGACCCGTTCGCAGCGTATCTCGCACGAGAACATGCGGGTGCGTGATGCCGCCTGGCTGGAAAAATACGAGCGTTGGATGGCGACGGAAGCGGGCATGGAGCTGGCTGAGGGTGAAAAGGCCCCCTCGCCCATGTTCACCCCTTTCAAGCTGCGCGACATGCAGTTGAAGAACCGTATCGTGTTCTCGCCCACCCTGATGTACAGCGCCAAGGACGGCATGCCCAATGCCACGCATCACGTTCACTATGGCAGCCGTGCCATGGGTGGCGCTGGCCTGATCCTGGCTGAAATGACCGCCGTGACGCCGGAAGCTCGTGTCACCCCCGGTTGTACCGGTCTGTGGAACGACGAGCAGGCCGAGGCCTGGAAGCCTGTCGTGGCATTTGCCCACGAACAAGGCGCCAAGATCGGTGTGCAACTGGGTCATGCGGGTCGTCGTGGTTCGACGCAGCTGGGCTGGGAAAAAGCCAATCAGCCGCTGGCTGAAGGCAACTGGCCTTTGGTGTCGGCCTCCGCCCTGCCTTATCAGGCTGGTGTGACGGCTGTTCCTACCGAGATCACCCGTGCCCAGATGGACGAGATTCGTGACGCCTTTGTGGCCGCTGCCAAGCGCGCTGACCAGGCCGGTTTTGATTGCATTGAGCTGCAAGCCGCTCACGGTTACCTGTTGTCCAGCTTTATCTCGCCGCTGACCAATCAGCGTAGTGATGAGTTTGGTGGTAGTCTGGAAAATCGCATGGCTTACCCGCTGGAAGTGTTTGCGGCCATCCGCGCCGTCTGGCCAGAGAACAAGCCCATCATGGTGCGTATCTCGGCAACAGACTGGGCCGAAGGCGGCAACACGGCGGACGACGGTGTGGAAATTGCCCGCTTGTTCAAGCAAGCCGGTGCCGATCTGATCGACGTGTCCTCGGGTGAAGTGGTGCTGGAGCAGCAGCCAATTTACGGCCGCATGTACCAGACTCCATTCTCCGACCGTATCCGTAACGAAGCCGGTATCGCCACCATGGCGGTGGGCTCGATCATGGAAGCGGATCATGCCAACAGCATTATTGCCGCAGGCCGTGCTGACCTGTGCGCCTTGTCGCGCGGCTTCCTGGCCGATGCGAACTGGCCGCAACGTCAGGCTGCGGAGTTGGGCTACACCGACCTGGCCTGGCCGGTTCAGTATGAGTGGGGCAAAGACTGGTTGCAGCGTCAGATCAAGCGTGCGCCAGTCGCCCAGGATGGCCCAGCCAAGTCATAAAACACAAAAGGAGACAGCATCATGTCGGAAGAACGTTTTGACACCCATCGCGAAAGCGTGATCGGTCGTGCTGATGTTGAGGACACGCCCGAACTGGTGAAGTACTACCAGGATTTGACTCAATTTGAGGCCGGTGCCTTGTGGACCGTGGCCAACAAGATTGAGCCCTGGGAGCCCAAGTCCGAGTCCGTGCCGGTGGTGTGGCGCTACCGCGACCTGCGCGACTATGTGTTGCGCTCGGTGGATCTGGTCAGCCCTGAAAAAGCCGGTCGTCGCGTGATTTACCTGAACAACCCCGGTCGCCAGGAAGTGTCGGCGGCGGTGGGTTGGCTGTACTCCGGTTTGCAGGTCATGAAACCGGGTGAAGCGGCTTCCGCACATGCTCACTCCTCCTCGGCCCTGCGTTTTATTATGGAAGGCCGTGGCGCCTACACCATCGTGGACGGGCACAAGATGACGCTGGGTGCCAACGACTTTGTGTTGACCCCCAACGGCTGCTGGCACGAGCACGGCGTGGAAGCCGACGGCCTGCCTTGCATCTGGCAGGACGGTCTGGACATTCCCCTGGTCAATGCGTTGGAAGCCGGTTTTTACGCCGTTCACCCGGATCTGGCCCAGGCCATTACGCATCCCGTCAACGACGCGGTGGGAATCTGGGGTGGCCGTGGTTTGAAGCCCACTTTGCACGACTGGCAAAAACCCTACTCGCCGCTGCTCAAGTACGAGTGGGAGCCGACGTACGAAGCCTTGTCAGCCTACGCCAAGGTAACGGACGGCAGCCCCTTTGATGGCGTCATCATGGACTACATCAACCCGCTGACCGGCGGCCCTGTCATGTCCACCATCGGCGCCAGCATGCAGATGCTGCGCCCCGGTGAGCACACCAAGGCCCACCGTCACACGGGCAGCATCATTTATCAGTGTGCCAAGGGTGAAGGGTATTCCATCATCAATGGCAAACGCTTTGACTGGCGCGAACGCGACATTTTCTGCGTCCCTTCCTGGATGTTCCATGAGCACGTGAATGGTTCCTCGTCGCAAGACGCCTGCCTGTTCTCGTTCCACGACCTGCCTGTGATGCGTGCCCTGAATCTGTACCGCGAAGAAGCGTTGGCAGAGAACGGCGGCCACCAGGTGCTGCTGTAAGACTACTTGTTTAACTTATTTGGACGGCCTGCCAAGGCGGGCCGACCCGATTTATTCAAGCCATCTGCGCAAGATGGCCCAATCTGGAGATAGAAATGCGTCTTGTAACGTACCGTAGTGAAGTTGCTGCCGCTGGCCGCTTGGGCGCCATTGTGGGCGATCTGGTGGTTGACCTGGGTTACCTGGGCGACGCCACAGGCCACATGCTGCCTGACAATATGCTCGATTTCATCGACCTGGGCCCAGCCGCTGTGACTTCCACGGCTCGCTTGCTGGAAACCTACGCCGACGATATGCCTTTTGGCGTGGCACTGCCCTTGGCCAACGTCAAACTGTTGGCTCCTATCCCCCGTCCACGCAAGAACATCTTTGGTATCGGCCTGAACTACGTGGAACACGTAGCCGAATCCAGCCGTACCCTGGACACCTCCAAAGAGCTGCCTAAGCAGCCCGTGATTTTCTCCAAGCCGCCCACCACCGTGATTGGCCCCGGCGATGCCATCGAGCACAACAAGAACATCACGCAGCAAATGGACTGGGAAGTGGAACTGGCCGTGATCATGGGCACCCGTGCCCAGCGCGTGGCCAAGGAAGACGCCCTGAAGTACGTGTTCGGCTACTCCGTCATGATCGACGTGAGCGCTCGCGACTGCCGTCGTGCCGGTCAGTGGATCTACTCCAAAGGCCAGGACACCTACGCGCCATTCGGTCCTGTGATCGTGACGGCCGATGAGCTGACCGATCCTCACAACCTGAACCTGAGCCTGACTCTGAACGGTGTGACCAAGCAAAGCTCCAACACCAAGCACATGCTGTTCAACGTGAATGACCTGATCGCTGACATCAGCGCCGGCATCACGCTGGAACCCGGTGACATCATCGCCACGGGTACACCAGAAGGCGTGGGCGCTGGCCGTGATCCTCAAGAGTGGATGTGGCCTGGCGACGTGGTGCATGCTGTGGTGGAAGGCATCGGCGAATTGCGTCACCCCATCGTGGACGTGACCCCCCAAAACTAAGTAAAGGAGAGCATGATGCTGGAATTGCGTCAGTTCAAGGCCGCCGCCGTTCAGGCAGCGCCTGTGTTCCTGGACACGAATGCGACCATCGAAAAAGTATGTCGTCTGATCAATGAAGCAGCCGACAACGGTGCCGAGCTGATCGCCTTCCCCGAGGTGTTCGTCTCCGGTTACCCCTACTGGAGCTGGGTGATGAACCCGATCGAGGGCAGCCCATGGTTCGAGCGCCTGTGCAAATCGGCCATCGAAGTCCCAGGTCCCGAGATCCAGAAGGTTGCGCAGGTTTGTCGTCAGCGCAAGGTCAATGTGGTGTTGGGTGTGAACGAGCGCAGTCCCGTTGGCATCGGCACTCTCTACAACACGCTGGTCACCATCGGCGCTGACGGTCGCATTTTGGGCCGTCACCGCAAACTGGTGCCCACCTGGGCAGAAAAACTGACCTGGGCTAACGGCGACGCCTCCTCGATGCGTGTGCATGACACCACCATCGGCCCTCTGGGCGCCTTGGCGTGCGGCGAAAACACCAACACGCTGGCTCGTTTCAGCCTGTTGTCGCAAGGCGAGCTGGTCCACGTTGCCAGCTACATCGCCTTGCCCGTGGCACCGAAGGACTACGACATGGCTGAAGCCATTCGCCTGCGTGCTGCTGCACACTGCTTTGAAGGCAAGGTGTTTACGGTGGTGGCCTGCTCGACGGTTTCCGAGGAAATTGTCGAGGCCATGTCCGCCACTCATCCCGAAGCGCGTGATCTGCTGGCTCGTCCCAACAGTGCGTTCTCGGGCATTATTGGCCCCGATGGCCGCGTGCAGGGCGAAGCCCTGATCGACAAGGAAGGCATTGCCTACGCCGACATCGATCTGTCGCGCTGCATCCAGCCGCGTCAAATGCACGACATTACGGGTCATTACAACCGTTTTGACGTGTTTGACCTGCGTGTGAACCGCAAGGCTTTGACGCCTGCCCGCTTTTACGAAGGCGATGCCGCGTCCCAGCCCGACCTGAACCCTGCCGAGTTCTCCGTTCTGGACGACAAGGAAGCGTAAGCAGGTTCAAGACGGTCCCCTTCCAGTGTTGGATCGGGACCGTTTTTTGACGGGGCGCTTTGCTCAAGCACCCGGTCAAAAACCGCTGTGGCCTGGCCGCAGTGGACAAAGATGCACACTGCCCGTTTTTGAAAAAGGGGCAGCGCCAGCCTGGAGGAGTGGGCTGTTTGAACGGCTGCTTCCCTTCCTGCATGGGCAGGACAGGCACTTATAACGATGACATAAGATCCCCGTAGGAGATGAAATGAGCGACAAGAACCCATTGGCAGCCTTTATCCAGGCAATCGACAGCAAACAGGTCCGTTTCGTGGATCTGACCCAGACCCTGTCTCCCAGCTTCCCCGCCTTGCAACTGCCCCCCCAGTTTGGCCAGACTGCTGGTTTCTCGATTGAGCGCATTAGCCAATACGACGAGAATGGCCCAGGCTGGTACTGGAACAACTTCACCTGTGGCGAACACACCGGTACCCACTTTGACGCGCCCGCTCACTGGATCTCCGGCAAGGATCATCCGGACAACACCGTCGACACCATTCCTGTCGACAACTTTCTGCGTCCCGCCGTTGTGGTGGACGCCTCGGCCGAAGTGGCCCAGAACGAAGACTTCATCCTGACCTCCGAGTTCTTGCAGAACTGGGAAGCCCAGCATGGCCGCATCCCTGAAGGTGCCTGGGTGCTGTTTCGCACCGATTGGTCCAAGCGTGTCAACGATGCCGCCGCGTTTCTGAACATGCGTGAAGACGGCGCTCATACGCCTGGCCCAGCTCAGGAAGCGGTGGAGTGGATGATTCACGAGCGCAAGGTGCACGGCTTTGGCGTTGAAACCATCAATACCGATGCGGGCCAATCCTACGCCTGGCCAGTGGCTTACCCTTGCCACACCCTGATGCACGGCGCCAACCGTTACGGTTTGCAGTGCCTGTGCAACCTGGATCAGTTGCCCCCTCAGGGCGCACTGATCATGTCGGCCCCTCTGAAGATTGAAGGCGGCTCCGGCAGCCCGCTGCGCGTGGTCGCACTGGTAGCTCAGTAAACGCAAAACGGGGAGAAAATGGCAGAATTGTGTACGACACGGTTCTGCTGTTTTCTCACCTAGTGGTTTTCCATTATATTCGGCAGTATATATTTATCCGTAAACTATTCATCAATAAAACAAATTCACGAAAGAATGAATAGAGATCCAGCCGTACAGCCAGTGTCGGTGTCAGGCAGCCGGTTTTAGCGGAGACAGTAGACGAGCCTTACGCAGCCTTTTTGGGCCGTCCCCTTGCCCCCTGCGGCGCTACATGATGCCATGGCTTGGCTGTGTTGGCTGGGTAATTGATGTAGTCATGCTCAATGGTAGGCACACGATGGATACTTTTGAACTCGTCATCCGGGATATCCAGAACGCATCCCCGCTGATTCGCAGTTTTACGCTAGAGCCTGCCCAGGCCGGTTCCCTGCCCGCATTTGCGCCGGGTTCGCACCTGCAGGTACAGATTCCTGATCTGAACGATCACCGCTGCTATTCCCTGATTTCCCTGGACGCTGACATGGCGCAGGGACCCCGCTGCTACCGTCTGGGCGTACGTCTGGAGGACAACAGCTCGGGTGGTTCACGGTACATGCACAGCCTGAAAGTGGGCGATACCTTGCGTGTGGCTGGCCCCAAGAATGATTTCCCTTTGCATGAGGGCGTCGAGGGTGAAACCGAGACCGTGTTGATTGCCGGTGGCATCGGCATCACCCCGATTGCCAGCATGGCCGCGGCCCTGCATCACCAGGGTCGCCCCTATCAGCTGCACTATGCAGGGCGCAGCGTGGAACAGTTGGCTTTCCTGGATGAGCTGAGCGCCTTGTCCGGCCCGGCTCTGCGTCATTACGCGGACGACAGCGAAGGCCGGTTCTGCCTCAATACCCTGCTCGATGGTTTGTCCAAAGATCAGCATATCTACGTTTGCGGTCCCAAAGGCATGATTGATGCCGTGATCGAAGCCTGCAAGCAGCGTGGCTGGCCCAGTGAGCATGTGCATTTTGAGCTGTTCGCGACCGCGGCTGCGCAGGAAGGGGACCAGCCTTTCGAGGTGGAACTGCGCCAGACCGGCGTCACGTTGCAGATCCCCGCCGACAAGACCATTGTTGATGTCATGGAAGAGCAGGGCCTGGACCCCATGATCGATTGCAAGCGCGGCGAATGCGGCGTCTGTACCTGTGATGTGATCGAAGGCGAGGTTGACCACCGCGACTATTTCCTGAGCGATTCGGAAAAAGCCAGCAACAAGGTTATCCAGATCTGTATTTCTCGTGCCAAGACCCCGCGTCTGGTGCTGGATCTATAAAGCCCAACGGCGACGGAGAACATGATGGAAAAGTATCGTGATAATCCCCAGGCCATCCGCGAATTGGTACGCGAGGCCGAGGTCCACAAGGATTTGTACATCAGCCAGGAGCTGTTTGAGCTGGAGATGGAACAGTTGTTCGCCAATACCTGGGTCTACGTTGGCCATGCCAGCCAGGTGCCCAATAAAGGTGACTTCTACACCACGACGGTCGGTACCGAGTCCGTCATTATGGTGCGCCATACAGACGACAGCATCCGTGTGCTGTACAACCGCTGCCCGCATAAAGGCGTGCAAGTGGCCGGTGAAACCTGTGGCAACACGGGCAAATTCTTCCGTTGCCCTTACCATGCCTGGACCTTCAAGACCGATGGCTCCCTGCTGTCCATCCCTTTGAAGAAAGGTTACGAAAATACCGGCTTTGAATGCACCGAAGCCAGCCAGGGCATGGCGGCGGTCAAGAATGTGCGGGTGTACCGCGATTTTGTGTTCTGCCGTCTGGCCGATGAAGGCATTGGCTTTGAAGAGTTCTTTGGCCAGTCCCTGAGCACCATCGACAATATGGTCGATCGCTCCCCCGAAGGCCGCCTGGAAGTGGCCGGTGGCGTGATGCGCTACATGCACCAGTGCAACTGGAAAATGCTGGTCGATAACCAGACCGATACCTGTCACCCCATGGTGGCGCACGAGTCCTCGGCGGGCACCGCCGTAAAAGCCTGGGAAGCGGCCCCTCCAGGTACGCCCAAGCCCATGGCGGTTGAGCTGTTTGCCCCGTTCATGTCGCCGTACGAGTTCTATGAAGGCATGGGTATTCGCGTGTGGGAAAACGGTCACGGCCATACCGGCGTGAGCAACTCCATCCACGCGGATTACTCCGAAATCCCCGGTTACTGGGACCAGATGGTCGAAGCCTACGGTGAAGAGCGTGCCAAAGCCATTTTGGGTGACACGCGTCACAACACCTGTTACTTCCCCAACATCATGGTCAAGGGCCCGATCCAGACCCTGCGTTTGTTCAAGCCCATTGCCGCGGATAAAACCCTGGTGGAGTCCTGGACTTTCCGCCTGGTGGGCGCGCCGGACACACTCCTGGAACGGACCTTGATGTACAACCGCCTGATCAACGCGCCTACTTCGATGGTCGGCCACGACGATCTGGAAATGTATGAACGCGCGCAGCAGGGCTTGCAGTCGCGGGGACGCGACTGGATGAACCTGGCGCGTCTGGTGGAAAAAGACGAAGACCAGCAAAAGAACGTGGTGATCAACGGCACCAGCGAAATGCAGATGCGCGCCCAGTTCCGTGCCTGGCTCAAGTTCATGCTGCCCGAGCAGCAGGCTAAACAAGAAGAGGAATAACCATGAGCGAAATCAGCCGTCAGGCCCTTATCGATTTTGTGTATGCGGAAGCCCGCCTGCTCGATGAACAGCATTATGAGCAATGGCTCGATCTGTTTACCGAAGATGGTTACTACTGGATGCCGTTGGCACACGATCAGCAAGACGCCCGATTGCATGCCTCCCTGATGCACGAGGACAAGCTTTTGCTGCGTATTCGTGTTGAGCGTCTGGCTGGCCGTCGCACTTTTTCCCAGCAGCCCAAAAGCCGCAGTCATCACCTGCTCCAGCTACCCACGGTGGAAAGCATGGACGAGGAAAAAGGCGAATACACGGTACGTTGCGCCTTCCATTACACGGAAACGCGCGGCGACAAGCAGGATATCTATGTAGGTTGGAGTACCTACACCCTGGTGCGCCAGGACGACGCGTTGAAAATCCGGCTCAAACGGGTGGATCTGCTCAATTGCGACGCGCCCTTTGGCAATATCCAGTTGTTTATGTGACAGGACAGGAGAATTTTTGATGGCCAACACCACGGTCTACCAGGCTTTTCGAGACACCGCCCAGAAATGGGGCGACAAGCCCTTTGTATGTACCCTGCCTGAGACCGCCCAGATCTACGGTATTGAAGCGGGTGAGCTGACCTACGGTCAGGCGCTGGAACGCATTGACGCCCTGCGCGGGGCTTACGCCGCCGCGGGCTATGGCCACGGCCATCGCGTCGGCATTTTGCTGGAGAATCGCCCCGTATTTTTCCTGCACTGGTTTGCCTTGAACAGCCTGGGCGTGTCGATTGTGCCGATCAATCCGGACCTGCGCGCTGCCGAGCTGGAGTACCTGATTGGCCATTCCGAAATGATCATGGCCATTGCACTGCCCAGCCGTCACCAGGATCTGGTGGAAGCGGCCCAGCGTGCAGGCCAGCCCTTTGCCATCATGGCCGACGGCGATGTGCCGCCCATGGTGGAGCGTGCCGCCGCCCGCTCCTGTGACATTCCCGATGAGCACAGCGAATGTGCCCTGTTGTACACCTCTGGTACGACAGGTCGCCCCAAGGGCTGCATGCTGTCGAACCAGTACTTTCATTATGCCGGTGAGTGGTACCGCGATATTGGTGGTCTGGCCTCGCTGGAGCATGGCAAGGAGCGCATGCTGACCCCGTTGCCCCTGTTTCACATGAACGCCATGGCCTGCTCGACCATGGCCATGATCAAGACCGGCGGCTGCCTGATCTCCCTGGACCGTTTCCACCCACGCAGCTGGTGGGATTCGGTGCGCGAATCCGGCGCAACCGTGGTGCATTACCTGGGTGTGATGCCTGCCATCCTGATGAAGGCCGAGGCCAGCGAAAAAGACCGTCAACACAATGTGCGCTTTGGTTTTGGCGCTGGTGTGGACCGTGGTCTGCATCCTATTTTTGAAGAACGCTTTGGTTTTCCGTTGCTGGAAGCCTGGGCCATGACGGAAACGGGCGCCGGTGCCAGCATCATCGCCAATCACGAACCCCGCTTTATCGGCACCTCCTGCTTTGGCAAGGAAATGCCCGTGGTGGAAGTGCTGCTGCGTAAAGACGATGGCGAACCTGCTCAGGCCGGTGAAAACGGCGAGCTGCTGGTGCGCTCGGCCGGTGACAACCCACGCTACGGCTTTTTCTCCGGTTACTGGAAAGACCCGGCGGCGACTGATGAAGCCTGGGAAGGCGGCTGGTTCCACACGGGCGACATCGTTTGCCGTGACGAACAAGGCTATCTGCACTTTGTGGACCGTAAAAAGAACGTGATCCGTCGCAGTGGCGAGAACATCGCTGCCGTGGAAGTGGAAAACATCATGCAGCAGCACCCGCTGGTGCGCTCCATTGCCGTGGCCGCCGTGCCCGACGCCATCCGTGGCGATGAAGTGATGGCGCTGGTGGTGCCGCACACTCCCATCGAAACCCAGGAACAGCGCGAACAGGCTGCCCAGGAAATGGTGCAGTGGGGCCTGACCCAGCTGGCCTATTTCAAGGTGCCCGGCTACGTGTTGTTTGTGGATGCCCTGCCGCTGACCTCGACCAACAAGATTCAGCGTGGTGAGCTGAAAACAGTGGCCCTGGCCGCTTTGGAAAACCCGGCCTGCGTGAACACGAATCACCTGAAAAAACGTCAGGAGGCCTGAGCCCATGGCCTTGCCGCAAGCAGCCCGCCAGGGCTATGACGATGTGGTGCTGGTCGCTCCGGTGACCATTCCCTACGAGCGCCATTCCGAGCAGACCGCGCATTGGTGGCTGGGTGCGGCATTGGGCCAGTTGCTGGCCCAGTCCGGCCTGAAAAAAGCCGATGTCGATGGCGTGTGCGTGTCTAGTTTCACGCTGGGTTCGGACACCGCCGTAGGCGTGATGCAGCATTTTCAAATGAGCCCGCGTTGGCTGGACCACATCCCCATGGGCGGTGCCAGCGGCGTGGTGGCCATGCGTCGTGCGGCCCGTGCCGTGCAGTGTGGCGATGCGTCCATCGTGGCGTGTATTGCGGGCGATACCAACCACCGTGAATCCTTCAAGAACACGGTGTCGGGCTTTTCGCGTTTTTCGCAGGATGCCGTCTACCCCTACGGTGCCGGTGGTCCCAATGCCAGCTTTGCGCTGCTGACGGACTACTACATGCGTCACTACGGTGCCACGCGTGAAGATTTCGGCAAGCTGTGCGTCGCCCAGCGTGACAATGCGCTGCGCAACCCGCATGCCCTGATGAAAAAACCGCTGACGCTGGAACAGTACATGGATGCGCGTGTCATTGCCGACCCCATCCATTTGTTCGATTGCGTGATGCCTTGCGCCGGAGCCGAAGGTTATCTGGTGATGCGTCGTGAACAGGCCGAAGCATTGGGCCTGCCTTATGTCCGTATTCGTTCCACCATCGAGCGTCATAATGCCTTCCCTGAAGATGCGGTACAGCATCGTGGTGGCTGGGCCATGGACAAGGATGCGTTCTACGAGCACGCGGGCCTCACCCCGGCAGACGTGGATTTCATGGAAACCTACGATGACTACCCTGTCATCAACGTCCTGCAGTTTGAAGACCTGGGATTCTGCGCCAAGGGCGAAGGCCCGGCATTCATTCGCAAGAACACCTTTACCGTAGACGGCAGCTTTCCCTTCAATACCAGTGGCGGCCAGTTGTCGGTAGGCCAGGCAGGCGCAGCCGGTGGTTATCTGGGTCTGGTTCAGGCCTTGCGCCAATTGACGGGTACCGCGGGTGATATGCAAGTGGCCAATGCCCGCATCGGTCTGGTGTCCGGTTTTGGCATGATCAATTATGACCGTGGCATCTGTACTGCCGCGGCCTTGCTGGAACGGGGGCAGTGATGAGCGATACCCAAATCTTGCCACCGGGCGCACGCAGCGCCACGGCAGTTGGCCTTACCGACGCCGCACGGCGTGGTGAGTTTGCCCTGCAAGTGTGCCCGTCCTGCGGCACGGTGCAGTATCCCGCCCGCGATGTGTGCGGCCATTGTTTGCACACCACGCTGAACTGGCAGGCCGTGCCCGATACGGGCGTGCTGCAGGCCACCACCACCTTGCATCACAGCAACGAGCCCTACTTTCAGGCACGACTGCCCTGGCGTATCGGTACCGTTGCGCTGGATTGCGGCCCGTTCGCCATCGCCCACTTGCCTGAAGGTGGGCAGGCGGACGAGAAAGTGCGCCTGAGTCTGGAACTGGATGCGGGTGGCGTAGCCGTGCTGGTAGCGCGCCCTGCACCCTGAATTTGCCTGGAGACAACAAGATGACACAAGCTCAATACACCGCCATCGTGACGGGCGGCAGCACCGGTATTGGTGAAGACATTTGTCGCAAGATGCTCGATCAGGGTTACACCGTGATCAGCATGGCGCGCAATGTGTTGCCCTGGACGCACGAACGTCTGCACTGCGTGCAGGTGGATCTGCTGGATGCAGCAGCAACCGAGAAGGCGGCAAAAGACATTGCCGAGCGCTTTGATGTGACCCACTTCATTCATAACGCCGGCGTGATCTGGCCGGCCTTGCTCGATGAGGTCAAACTGGAAGATTTGCAGGGTCTGACCCAGATCCACCTGGGCGCTGCCTTGCAGATTACCCAGGCGGTGGTGCCCGGTATGCGCGAGCGCCACTTTGGCAGGATCGTGCTGATGTCCTCGCGCGGCGCGCTGGGTCTGCAAACCCGGACTGCCTATGCAGCGACCAAGGCCGGCATGTTGGGCATGGCTCGCACCTGGGCGCTGGAACTGGCTGACCAGGGCATTACGGTCAACGTGATTGCCCCCGGCCCGATCACCACCAATATGTTTTACGACGTGGTGGAAGCCGGAAGCGAGCGCGAAGCCAAGCTGGCCGCCTCCATTCCGGTCAAACGCCTGGGCCGCGCGGACGATATCAGCCGCGCCACGATGTTCTTTTCAGACCCTGAGAACAGCTTCATCACCGGTCAGACTCTGTATGTCTGCGGTGGTGCCAGTGTGGGCACGTTGATCATCTGACCTGTTTGCGGCTGGGTTGACGATGATCGCGCCCTACGTGCGCGTGAGGCGCAGCCCATTTGCCGGCTTGCCTCTGAAAACCCCCTTGCCGGCTCAAGGGGGTTTTTATTTGGGTGGATTGGATTGGGGGGCAGACCTAGGGCCGCTTGCCTGTTTTTGGTGCCTGGCTCTGCAGTGGCGTTCACCTGATGGCAAATGTGGGACGTCAGCGCGCGGGTCTGCTTTGTTTTCGACCCGTCTCAAGCCAATGTTGTCGGGTTCGTGCGCTCGCCCGGCGAGGTTTGAAGGCCGTGTGAAGGGCGGGCTTTTGTCCATGTATCGGCTCAGCCGGATGTCTTGTGACACCAATTCTTGCCATGTGAGATAGAAACCACGAATTCATGATTTTGGATGGAATTAAGGGTTTCTTTCTATTTACCTGGATTTGTTCATCTATAAACTATTTAGAACAGAAATATAACAATGTGACCCTGTTTTACGGGGCGCATGATGACCCAAAAAACAGGCCTTGTCGGGCCAAAATAAGTGGAGCTGTAATGAACGACGATCTGCCAGGAATGGAGCTGGTGCGTTCACGTGGAGTAGTACGGGTTGTTGAGACAATTCTGGATACTGCCTGTGTGGTCATCTTGATCCTGATGACAGGGATCACTACCGTGGACGTGATAGGCCGCTACGTGTTTCACGCCCCTTTACTGGGTGCGTATGAGGCCAGCGAACTGTTGCTGGGGGTGCTGATTTTTTCGGCGTTGCCGCGTGTCACCTGGCACCAGCAACACCTGACCGTCAGTTTGATTGATGCGTGGTTGGGTCCGGCGGCTCGTCGTGTCCAGCAGTTTGTGATCAATCTGATCTCTACCTTCATGCTGGCAGTGCTCACTTTCTATTTGTGGAAGCACGCCACCGAATTGAACGAGTACGGGGATATGAGCAACGCCTTGCAAGTGCCGATTGCCCCCTTTGCCTACATCATCGCCATCATGACCGGCATTGCCACCTTGGCTGCCTTGCTCAAGATTTTTAGCTCTCCACGCCGATAAAGACGGAGTTTTTTCATGTTGATTTCTATTATCGGACTGCTTGTTCTGCTCGGTAGCCTGTTTCTGGGTCTGCCCATTGCCTGGGGCATGTTGCTGGTTGGCACATTGGGTTTTGCCTTTTTTACAGGCATGGAAGCGGCCCTGATCATGGCGGCACAAACCAGCTATGACACGGCCATGAGCTATAGCTTTACAGTGTTGCCGCTGTTTATCTTGATGGGCAATCTGGTCAACGCTTCGGGTCTGTCCAAAGACCTGTACAAGGCCGCTCACGCCTTTATCGGTCACCTGCGCGGTGGTCTTGCCATGGCAACCATTGTTGCCTGTGGTGCCTTTAGTGCGCTCTGTGGTTCCAGCATGGCCACTACAGCGGCCATGGGCCGGGTGGCCATGCCCAATATGCGCAAGTACAACTATGACGATCGTCTGGCTACCGGCAGTATCGCTGCGGGCGGCACGCTGGGCATTCTGATTCCGCCCAGCGTGATGATGGTGGTGTACGGGATCTTGACCGAAACCGATATCGGCAAGCTGTTCGCGGCGGGTTTCCTGCCCGGCATGGTGGCCATGCTGATGTACCTGATCACGGTCATGATTATTACCGCGATCAACCCCAGTCTGGGCCGTCCCGGTGAGAAAGCCAGCTGGCGCGAACGCTTTGAGGCAACCAAAGGCGTGATGGCCATTACCGTGCTGTTCATTGTCATCATGGGGGGGATTTACGGCGGTGTGTTCACACCGACCGAGGCCGCCGGCATTGGTGCTGCGGCCACCTTCTTGCTGACCCTCAAGCGTCGTGGCTGGCAGCCCCGCATGTACCTGACGGTGCTGATCGAAGCGGCGCAGACCACCGCCATCATGTTTGCGCTGGTCATTGGTGCGCTGGTCTTTACCAACTTCCTGTCCGTTGCGGGCTTGCCCAATCAGTTGCTCAGCTTCATCGAAGGCATTGATGTCTCGCCCATCATGGTGATCCTGATCATTTGTGCCATCTACCTGGTTCTGGGTTGTTTCCTGGAAACCATGTCCATGGTCATGCTGACGGTGCCTATTTTTTACCCGATCGTCGCCTCTCTGGGCTTTGATCTGGTGTGGTTTGGCGTGATCGTGGTGGTCGCGGCTGAAATCAGCCTGATAACCCCACCCTTGGGTCTGAACATTTTCATGATCAAGAACGTGATGCCCGATGTTCCCCTGGGCACCATCATCCGCGGGGTTGCACCCTTTGTCATGATGGACATTCTGCGTTTGCTCTTGCTGGTGTTTGTTCCCTGGATTGTTCTGGTCATTCCAAACAGTATGTAAAACCCGGCCCGGATGCAGTGGTGATCCGGGCAGCAGTACACCGCCGGGCCGTAACGACCCGGCAGCAAAACAATTTACGAGGAGTCGAGATGCGTGTTTTCAAGAAATTGGCCTTGAGCCTGGGCCTGGCGGCGGCAGCGCTGGCACCGACGATGCCGTCGGTGGCTGCTGAAGTGACCACTTTGCGTTTTTCCCAGTGGATGCCACCTGGCCACTTCATTGTGACCAATATGTTCGAGCCCTGGGCCCAGGAAGTGGAAAAAGCCACCGAAGGCCGTGTGAAGGTCGAGTTCATCAATGCGCTGGGCAAGCCGCAGGCGCACATGGATCTGGTGCGCAATGGCATTGCCGATCTGGGCATGTCGGTTCATAGCTACACCGCCAACCGCTTTCCCTTGATCGAGTTTGCTGAGCTGCCGTTCACCACTGATGACGGCGGTGTGAACTCGGTCGCCTACTGGCGCACCTATGAAAAATTCATGATGGATGCGAATGAGCACAAAGGCGTGAAATTGCTGGGCATGTGGACCAGTCCGGCCACGGTGATCTTCACCAGCCAGGACAATGTGCAAAGCATTGACGATCTGAAAGGCAAGAAGCTGCGCTCGCCCAGCCCTCTGTTTGATGCCATCGGCAAAGCACTGGGCATCGTGACCGTGAACGCACCGGCTTCTGACAGCTACGAAATGCTGTCGCGTGGCGTGATCGACGGCATGTACTTCCAGTACGACCAGCTGGATAACTGGAAACTGGACAAATTGGTCAAGACCGCTGTGTCGGTCCCAGGTGGTTTCGGTAAATCCAGCCAGTACCTGTTCATGAACGAGCGCAAGTGGAAGAGCTTGTCCGAGGCCGACCGCGCGGCTATTGAGAAGATCAGTGGCGAGTGGATTGCCAATGATTTCGGTTCCAAATGGCAAGCCGCCGAGCAAAAGGCGATTGAAAAGCACACGGCTGCCGGCTTGAAAACGCTGCGTCTGGAAGGTGAGGCGGCCGATCAATTGAAAGAGCGTCTGGCCTTTGTTGAAGAGGACTGGATCAAGGCGGCTGAAAAGAAAGGCGTGGATGGCAAAGCAGCGCTGGCTTATTTCCGTGAGCAGATCAAAGAGCTGAGCGCGGCCAAGTAAAGCAGCCCGCACAGCGCCCTGCCAGGGACCTGACCCCGCTGTCCAAGAGGACGGCGGGGTTTTTTTCGCGTGCTGACAGGTCCTTGCTTGTGTGGCGTGCTGGCATCGGTACGGTCATGTCGCCCTGGAGCTGTGCATCAGGGCTTGGGTGGTGCTCCTGAACCCAGGTCGTAATGCTGTCTGACTGCGTATTCAGCGATACTGGCCTCGATACCGTAGTACCTGGCCATGGCCTCGCCATTGAAGTAGGTATCGAATCGATCCCTTGAGCGCAGCGTGGTTCTGAAGTGATATCCAGGCAGGTCGATATGGGTGTGACCCTGTTCGATAGCCCGGGCAATAAGGGCTTGCCGTACATGATTTTGTTGCCAGGTGCCGTAATAACTGCGCAGTATCAGAGCAGTGGACACCAGCCAGAGTACGGCGCACACGCCCAGCGTCAAGGTCAGCGCGCGCTGGATGTTTGCGCGATGGGCGGATCGAGCCAGCAGATCATGTCCGTAGATCGACAGGGCCACCAGCAGATACATGAAAGAACCATTCAAGGCCCGTTTGGGGATATTGGGGGCCAGCATCAAGATGGCGTTGGCCAGCAGCGAGGCGGCGACCAGCAGCCAGATCATGCGTCTTGCCGGCGCGCTGGTGGTGGGTCCGCTCCAGACACGCCAGACCAGCATGACCAGGATCACTCCCCAGTAGCGCAACATGGCATCAGGAAAGCGGCGGCTGAAGTGCTCCCAGAGGCGCCAGGTCAGAGGCTGGTCGTACCAGGCGGTAAAGAATTCGGCGCGCACCTGATTGCCGGGCGCCAATACCAGCAGGCTGACTCCGATCCCCATGCATACCAGCCAGATCAGGGGCCAGGTTCCGAGGGATCGCGTGCGCCGGTAACGTTGAATACTCAGGCCGGCCAGCAGGCACCAGCTGATGATACCGGTGTTCTCGTTGGAGCAGCCTGCCAATACGGCAAGCGCACACAGGCCCAGACCGATTGCCGGCGATGTCGTCCCTTTTTGCAGACGCCAGACATAGGCCAGAGCAAAACCAAAATTGAACAGATTGGGCCATAAGTAATTGGCTGACCCCACCAGCCAAAAGGTGGTCTGCCCCAGATCCGGGTTCATGAGCCAATACAGCATGAAAACCAGCAGCACGATGGAAGGACGCAGTGTCTGTCCGGCCAGCCTGGCCCCCAGGGCTGACAGGATCAGGATCACGCCTGCGAGGGCGGCGGTACCCAGGCTGGCCTTTAACCAGGGTGGCGCCAGACTGAGCAGGGCGCTGGAAAGGGTATCCGAGACCAGCCGGCCGCTCCAGTGCAGGTAGTGGCGCGCGATTGCGTCCCAGGCAATGCCTTTGTTGGCATAGCTGAAGTCGTCCGAAATCATCGGCGTGAGTCGGTAGATGGACCAGGTCGCCGTCAGCGCCAGCATCACAAAGGAAATGAAGGTCCAGATAGCAAAACGGGGGCCGAGCAAAGGCAGGCTGAGTCGCGACTCAGCGTAAGGGAGGCTGGAGCTCATTGAAAGGAACAGCGGTACGTGTGAGCAGACCCCGGCCTTGGCATGACACCGTATCCGCGGCCCTGCGTGTTGAAGCCTTGGTAAACAGGAATATCGACCAGGCGGAAAGACAGGAAATTATCGCAGACATTCGTTGAAACGTAGCGTTTAACAGCTTTACCGAATGTCATTCTTTAAATCTAAACCAAATCGGGGTTTTCCCTGCTTTTGCGGCTTCTTGCGCTTATTGGCCAGGCGCTGCGCAAAGTGGATATACCGGCGCAAACGGCACTTCTACCATTGGCTCCATCGTCATATCTAAAAACAAAAGGAGAACGGACGTGGGGGACATGACAAAGAAAATAGCCGCCGTGGCATTGGGAGTGGGTGTTGTGGCTGCAGGCCCGGCCTATGCCATTGAGGGAAACGGTTTGCCGATTTACCCGGACGGTCTGGAAAACTTCATGAGCGGGGCCTTGCCTCCGCCCGGCGTGCATATGCTGATGTATGGCGGTGCCATGCGCTATGACTCGGTGCGCGACAAAAACGGCGACAAGCTGCCTATTCCCGATTTCAAGGTGGATGTGGCCATGGTGGCCCCTCGCCTGGTGTGGGTGACCGATCAGCAAGTCTTGGGTGGGCAACTGGCGTTCCACGCTCTGGCTCCCCTGCTGACCGTCAAGGCGCAAGCGGCTGGTCAGTCCCAGCGCCGCAGCGGTCTGGGCGATGTGGTGTTCGGTCCTGCGCTGGGCTTTCATCCCAGCGAGAAGATGCACTACATCCTGGGCGTGGACTTTGTCGCGCCTACCGGTCGTTACAAGGTGGGCGATAGCGCCAATCTGGGTCGTAACTACTGGGCCATCCAGCCGGCCGCCGCCTTTAGCTACATGCAGCCCAGTGGCATCAACTGGGATGTGAAGTTGATGGTGGACTTCAACATGCGCAACAGCGATACCGAGACCCGCACGGGTAAAGCCATTCATGCGGACTACGCCTTGGGCTGGGGCTTCGGGAACGGTCTGGTGCTGGGTGTGGGTGGTTACGCCTATCAACAGATTGAACGCGACCATGGCCCCATGGCTGGTGATGGCAAGGCCCGTTCCTTTGCCATTGGCCCGAGCCTGCGTTACGCCAACGATAAAGGGCTGCTGATTACGGCCAAGTATCAGCAGGATCTGGGTGTGCGGGGTCGTCCTGAAGGTAAACAGTTTTTTGTAAAAGTAGCGGTTCCGTTCTAAGGGCCCGCGGCAGGAGAGCGACATGAAAGGACTGAAGGATAAGGTAGTCATCGTGACCGGCGGCGCCACGCGTGTGGGCGCCGGCGTGGTCGAGGTGCTGATGGGCTACGGCGCCCGAGTGGCTGTGTTTGACATTGATGCCGCAGGCGGGCAGATCGCCGTTGGCAACGACGTTGCCAAGGCCAGATTCTGGGAAGTGGACATTACCAGCGATGACAGCCTGAATGCCGCCATTGAACAGGTGAAAGCGCACTTTGGCCGTGTGGATGGTCTGGTCAATCTGGCCTGCTCCTATCTGGATGAAGGCATGGCGTCCAGCCGTGCGGACTGGCTCAAGGCGCTGGACATTAATCTGGTCAGCGCGGTGCAGGCGGCCAAGGCGGTGCGCCCCTTGTTGCCGCGAGGGGGCTCCATCGTCAACTTCACCTCCATCTCCTCGTCAATTGCGCAAACCGGACGCTGGCTCTATCCGGTCTCCAAGGCCGCCCTGCTCCAACTGACACGCAGCATGGCCCTGGACTTTGCCCCTGACGGTATTCGCGTCAACTCGGTCTCGCCCGGCTGGATCTGGTCGCGCGTGATGGATGAGCTGACCGGCGGTGACCGCGCCAAAACTGATCGTGTGGCTTCAGCTTTTCACATGCTGGGCCGCGTGGGTGACCCCCAGGAAGTGGGTGAAGTCGTGGCCTTCCTGCTCTCGGATTCGGCCAGTTTCGTCACCGGGGCGGATTACGCCGTGGATGGCGGTTACTCGGCCATGGGCCCTGAGCAAGGGGTACCGGCCATCCCCAAGCTGGCTGAATAAGAAAAACCGGGATGCCGCGTCGATGGCATCCCTCGCTCCCTCAGAAGGAAAAAATCATGCGTAAAGTTGCTATTGTGGGCGCTGGCCAGGCTGGCATGCCCGTTGCATTCGGTCTTTTGGCCAAGGGCTACGACGTAGCCGTTTTCACCAACCGCAGTCCCGACGATATTCGTGGTGGCCGCGTGATGTCCAGCCAGTGCATGTTTGCCGAGGCGCTGGATGTAGAGCGCCGTCTGGGCCTGAACTTCTGGGACGACGAATGTCCACCCGTGCAGGGCATCGGTTTTGCCCTGCCCAACCCTGAACAGCCTGACACCAAGGCCGTCGATTGGAGTGGCCGTCTGGATCGTGAAGCCCAGGCAACTGACCAGCGCGTAAAGATGCCTTACTGGCTGGAAGTGTTCGAGCAGCGCGGCGGCAAGCTGATCATGGAAGATGTGGGCGTGGCTGAACTGGAGCGCATCACCCAGGAATACGATCTGACCATGTTGGCTGCCGGCAAGGGCGAAGTGGTCAAACTGTTCGAGCGTGACGATGAGCGCTCCATGTACGACAAACCCCAGCGCGCTCTGGCCCTGACCTACGTACACGGTCTGGAGCCTACGCCTGAGTACTCGCGTGTGTCGTTTAACTTCATTCCGGGTGTGGGCGAATACTTTGTGTTTCCTTCGCTGACGCTGTCGGGTCCGTGCGACATCATGGTGTTTGAAGGGGTGCCCGGTGGTCCGCTGGATCGGTTCCGCGAGGCCAAGACGCCAGAGGCGCATCTGGAACAAAGCCTGTCATTCTTGCGTGAATTTCTGCCTTGGGAAGCAGATCGTGCCCGTAATGTTGAACTGACCGATGCCCAGGGTTACCTGTCTGGCGCGTTCCCTCCCACCGTACGCAAACCTGTGCTGACCCTGCCGTCGGGCCGCATGGTGCTGGGCTTGGGTGATGCCGTCGTCGTGAACGATCCCATTACTGGCCAAGGCTCCAATAATGCTGCCAAAGCCGCCCAGGTATATCTGGACAGCATCCTGCAACGCGGTGAAGGCGCGTTTGACCGTGACTGGATGCAGGCCACGTTTGAGCGTTACTGGGATTACGCCAATCTGGTGGTGCGCTGGACCAACTCCATGTTGAAGCCGCCAACCGATTCTTCGTTCGCCTTGCTGACTTCGGCCCAGCAATCGCCTGCTCTGGCCCACTTCCTGGCCAACAGTTTTAACCACCCGCCGGTGCTGTTCCCGGCCTGGGAAGATTTGACCGCCGCTCAGGATTTGATTGAGAAAACGCGCAGTCAGTCTGTGGCTGCCTGATAGACCGTATTCAAGGAGACGTACCATGACCCCCACCGCAACGCTGCAAGACTCCTCGTCCCCCACCGCTGCCCAGCGGCAGGCTGTGTCTGCCCAAGCGTTGGCAGCCGCTGACGCCAAACCCACACCGTCCAATCTGAATGTGGTCGATAGCCGTGCGTTTCGCCAGGCACTGGGCCATTTTCCAACGGGGGTGGCCATTGTCACCACACGTTGTCCTGATGGCCGGGCGGTGGGGCTGACGATCAACTCCTTTACATCCTTGTCGCTGGAGCCGCCATTGGTGATGTGGAGTCTGGTGAATCATTCTCCCAATCTGGCGGTGTTTGAGAACTGCAGCCACTTTGCCATCAACGTGATCAGCCAGGAGCAGGTGCCTGTGGCCCTGGGCTTTGCCAATTCCCAGGTCAAGGACAAGTTTGCGCTGGTCTCGCATGTGGATGGCGAGGAAGGCGTGCCCTTGCTGGACGATTGTGTCGCGACCTTTGTATGCGAGAACTACCGTCAGCACGAAGGGGGTGACCATACCTTGTTCATTGGCCGTGTGGTGCGTCACACCACCTTGACCGAGCACGAGCCCGCGGTATTTCACCGGGGTCGTTTCGCCAGCCTGACCACGCCGGACGGAGAGCGTTGAAATGAGTGACGCGCATAGCGCTGATGTCGTTATTGTCGGCAGCGGGATGAACTCCCTGACCTGCGCCGCCCTATTGGCCCAGCGCGGCCTGTCGGTGACCGTCCTGGAGCGCAATGCGGTGGCGGGAGGCTGTATCCGTACCGAGGAGCTGTTTCCCGGCTTTACCCACGATGTTCTGTCGAGCTGGTATCCCCTCTTTATGGGGGGAGCGTCTTATGCCGCGCTGGCCGAACCCCTGGCCAAGGCGGGACTGGAGTTCGTCAAGGGTGAATACAGCACGGGACTGGCCATTCCGGGGGGACCGGCGCTGGCCTTGCGTCAGGATATGGACGATACGGTACGCCGTTTCAATGCCGTGATGCCGGGTGAAGGCGATGCATTGGGAGCCATGGCGGCCCGCATGTTTGGCCCGGATGCCGGCCTGGTGTTTGGCCTGCTCGGGGGTGAGCCTTACCGCTGGCCGATGGCCAAGCTGGCTTTTGGGGCCTGGCGTGAACGCGGGCTGGATGGCTTGATGTCCTTCGGTTCGCAGGCCCTGGAAAGTTTCCGACGCTGGGCCATGCGCGATCTGCGCAGCGATCTGGCCCGCGCGATGATTGCGCCCTGGGTGCTGCACAGTGGCCTGGGCCCGGACGAGGCCAGCTCGGCCCTGATCGGCAAGCTGACCTTCAGTGCCGTGGTCAGCGGCGGCATGCCCGTGGTCAAAGGTGGCAGTGACCAGATTGTGAAAGCGTTTACCCGCATTATTGAACAAGCAGGGGGGGCGGTTCTGACCAACTCGCATGTGGATCGGGTGCTGGTCGAGGGGAACAAGGCGAGCGGCGTGTGTGTCGGCGCCCAGCGCTATCTGGCGCGTCGTGCCGTGGTATGCAATGTCACGCCCGGCCAGCTGTATGGTGATCTGGTGCCGGATGCACCACCCGCTCTGGTGAAGTCTGCCCAGGATTATCACTATGGCCGGGGCGGCATGCAGATTCATTTTGCCTTGAATGCGCCGCCCGACTGGGTGGACCCGGAATTGCGCCATGTTCCCATGGTGCATGTCACCGAAAGCATGGAGCAGGTTTGCTCCTCGGTGGTGACGGCCAGTAATGGCTATCTGCCCGCCAAACCGACGCTGGCCGTCGGTCAGCCGGTGGCCGTGGATGTGAGCCGCGCGCCGGAAGGACACTGGATTTTGTGGGTTCAAATGCAGGAGTTGCCCCGTCATATCAAAGGTGACGAGGCAGGCGAAATTGCCGTGCCCGCTGATGGGCGCTGGAACGAGGCAGTGCGCGAGGCCATGGCCGACCGTGTGCAGGCCCGACTGGAAACGGTCATGCCCGGCTTGGCCGCCAAGATTATCGGGCGTCGCAGCGTCAGCCCGGCGGACCTGGAAGCCTTGAACATGAATCTGGTCGGGGGCGACCCCTACAGCGGTGTGTGCTCGCCCGATCAGTTCTTTTTCATGCGTCCTTTTGCGGGACACAAGAACGCGCGCAGTGGCGCCACCCCCTGGCGCAATCTGCACCATATTGGTGCGTCGGTGCATCCGGGTCCAGGCCTGGGCGGGCAGTCCGGCTATCTGGCGGCCCAGCGCATCCTGAAAGGGTGAGGCGCTGCTTCAGTGCTGACCGCCGCGCACCCGCTGCAAAGTTTCGCTGGGCGTTTCGCCAAAGCGGTTGCGGTATTCGGCACTGAAACGGCCCTGGTGGGCAAAGCCCCAGCGCATGGCCAGATCGGCCAGTGTCAGATGCGGTTCGTTGGAGTGAATCAGTTCGTGGCGCAGACGATCCAGCCGAACCTGGCGCAGATACTGCATGGGGCTGACCCCGTAGTGATCCCGGAAAGCCTGTTGCAACGTGCGCGAACTGACGCCCGCAATGGCGCTGAGCTCGTCCACCGTGACAGGCAGGTGAGCCTGTTCATGCAAATGGCTGGCGACTTTTTTCAGATGGCGCGGCAGGATGCGGGTCGGGTTGACCGGCTGAATCTGGGCAGGCGGGTGCAGGTCCAGCAGGGTCGTCACGGCCAATTGCTCCAGCTGGTTGATAATCAGCGGAGAGCGTCGGATGTCCTCGTAGTTGCGCGCGCAGTCCAGCACATAACGCAGCATGATTTGCCAGGAAGGCTGGGTATGCGCCTGCAGGCGCACCGGAAACAGCAAACCTTGCGGGCCCACATCCAGGCCCATGCCGCGGGCGGCCTGCTCGACCAGATTGCGATCGATCTTGAGCATTAATTGCTCATTATTGGCGTGCCAGATCATATCCACATCCTCGTTGGGGTTGAGGATGGTGGCCGCATAGGGGCTGGAGTCCACGGTCTGATTGCCGCAGCGCACCTTGGCGGTGCCGTACTGAGGCATCTGGATCAGGTAAAAACCGGCCAGATGATCGGGTTGAATGTGGACGTCGGCGCCATAGCCCAGGCGGCTCAAGGCGACCTGACCAAACTGGGCGTGGCGCAGCCGGGTTTGCAGGGTCTGGTCGGCACGTAACTGCTTGAGCTGGTGCGACTTGATCATGTCGCTGACAGATTTGCGCACCTGTTCCAGGTCAGCAGAAGCTACACGTGCCCAGTGATCGGGCTTATTTTCCATGTTTCATGCGCCTAGATGGTTCTGAAAGACAGGAAGGAGACATAAAACCTTGAGTTTCAACGGTTTGCAGCGGCTTTATTTTAGTTGTAAAGTATATCAGTGGGCCATCGGGATTTCCCGCAGTCCCGTTTAGTTTCTTGTGTTTATTAATCGAGAGAACCGTGCAGAAAGACTTTCACTTTTATGAACCCACCCAAGGCCATGGACTGCGCCACGACCCCATCAGCTCGATTGTGGGTCCTCGTGTCATTGGTTGGATCGGCACTAAAAGCAAGGATGGCGTGCTGAATCTGGCCCCATACAGCTTCTGCAATGTGTTTAACTACCGCCCTCCCGTCATCGCTTTTTCCAGCGTGGGCTACAAGGATAGCGTGCGCAACGCCATTGAAACCGGCGTTTTTACCTGGAACCTGGCCACGCGTGATCTGGCCGAGCCCATGAACATGACCAGCCTGGAACAGGACGTGCGCGAATTTGAAGTTGCTGGCCTGACACCTGCGGACTCCCGCCTGATCGATGCCCCCCGTGTGGGCGAGAGCCCTGCCTCGCTGGAGTGCAAGGTGACGACCCATTTTCAGTTGAAAGACTCGGAAGGCAAGGACCTGAATACCTGGATGGTTCTGGGTGAAGTGGTGGGTGTGCATGTGTCGCCCAACAGCATTGTGGACGGCATTTACCGCACCGCTATCCCCCGCCCGATTCTGCGTGGCGGCGGCCCCGGCGATTATTTTGAGATTACAGACCTGACCTTGTTTGATATGCCACGCCCCAAGTCCTGAGCGGCATGAAGCAACAGGCGTCAGAAGCGCTGCTGGGCGGCTATTGAGCAGGCTTGCAGGCAAGGATGCCCAGGATGAAAAACCAACGGCGCCGCAAGGCGCCGTTGGTTTTATGTGGGCTCAGGGAGAGCCGGAGTGTTTAGGCGGTTTGGCCTGTCGAGGCACATCCGGTGGCCCGGCGGCCCGGCGCTCCGGCTATCTGGTGTTTCGGTAATGTCGCAGTCGGGCAGGCTCAGCGAACTTGCTGCTTCGCACTAGCCCGATGACCTGTCGATCTGAGCGACCTGAAAGAGGCCGTCAAAGACCCGTCAAGCCGCACTGCGCACCGTAGGCGCAGATCTTAGCCCTTGGACGAACCACCCGCCGCCAGGAATTGTGCCAATCGAGGGCTGCGTGGCGACACCAGCACTTCTTCCGGTGGGCCTTCTTCTTCGATCAGGCCCTCGTGCAGGTACACCACTTTGCTGGACACATTGCGGGCAAAGCTCATTTCGTGAGTGACCACCACCATCGTGCGCCCTTCTTCGGCCAGATTCTGCATAACGCGCAATACCTCACCGACCCGCTCCGGGTCCAGTGCCGAGGTAGGCTCGTCAAACAGCATGACTTCGGGCTCCAGGGCCAGGGCTCGGGCAATGGCCACACGTTGTTGCTGGCCGCCGGACAAAAAGGCCGGGTACTGCTTGGCCAGATCGCGCGACAGCCCCACTTTGTCCAGATACTGTTCGGCTTTGGCAATGGCCTGGGCCTTGTCCATGCCCTGTACATGAATGGGCGTGGCCGTAATGTTCTCCAGCACGGTCATGTGAGACCACAGGTTGAAGTGCTGAAAAACCATGGCCAGACTGGTACGCAAGCGTTTGAGTTGTTGCTTGTCGACCGCAACCAGCTCGTCCGTTTTGGGGTCCAGACGGGTTTTCAGCTCCTCGCCCTTGATGACGATACGGCCGGAGTTGGGTGTTTCCAGGAAATTGATGCAACGCAGGAAAGTACTTTTGCCCGAACCGCTGGAACCGATCAGGCTGATGACGTCACCGGGTTCCGCGCTGAGAGAGACTCCCTTGAGGACCTCCAGGGAGCCGTAGCGTTTGTGAATATTCTCGATGAGCAGGTTGGGCATGGAAAGCGGTATCGTATTGAAAATAAAAAAGACCGGTGCGAGGCGGCAGAGGGGATTACAGCACAGACTGGCCGCCAGGAAAATCATTGGACCTGTGGTTTTCCCGTACAAATCTGTGGGTCTAAACGGATTTGCGCGCATTTCTGGGTTTATGATGCAGTCTTTCCCCCAGCCCTGATCGGGCTAAGGGCGCGGCGCAAACCGCGTGTTAGCCAAGCTTAGGTGTCCGTATTCGGGGACCTGTTTCTAGAGAGTGTTGTCATGAAAAAAGTGGTCCGTGCCAAGCTGCATGGTATCAAGGTGACCGGTGCCGACTTGAACTATCACGGCTCGATCACCCTGGATCCGGAAATCTGCGAACAAGCGGGCATTTTACCCATGGAGTTTGTGGAAATCTGGAATAAGGACAGCGGAGCCCGTATTTCTACATATGTGATTTTCGGTGAACCCGGCTCGCGCTGCGTGGTGTTGAACGGCGCGGCAGCCCGCACCTGTCAAAAAGGCGACACCGTCATCATTTGCGCCACTGAATACGTGATGAACTCCGAAGATCTGTATTCCCTGCGCCCTACCGTGCTGACGTTTACGCCTGAAAATGAAGTGGACGAAGTCATGCATTATGAAGTGGCCAAAACGGCCCAGCGTGATTACGACTTCCGTGTGGTACGCGACGAGCGTCCTCGCGGTGCCGAGCGCCCACTGGCCCGGGTCGACGTGGATGCCCTGTCCGCGGATCTGCGTTCGCGTGGCCTGGATGATCGTGCTATTGCCGATATCCTGTCCTGCCATCTGGCTGATTTCGCGCCTGCCGCTGCACAAAACTGATCTGGCAGTGCCGGGCCGTCATGGCCCGGCTGTTCATCAGGACATCCTCACCCTGCGCATTCAGGCGTGGTTGTCGACAAGAATAAAAGAAACGCTGCACCCACTGCCTTTGACAGTGACCGCAGCGTTTTTACATCAAGCCTGATCGCGCCCTTCTTCTACGGCATGACAAGCCACTTCCTGCGGCCCGGTTTGCAGCAAGGCCGGGGCTTCGCGGCGACAGCGATCATTGGCCAGCGGGCAGCGCGGGTGAAATGTACAGCCCGAAGGTGGGTTTAGCGGGTTGGGGACTTCGCCCGCTACCGGAATGCGGCTTTTACCCGCCCCGCTCATGTCGGGAATGGCTCCCAGCAACATGCGCGTGTAGGGGTGACGGGGCTGTGCGAACAAGTCGTCGCGTGGCGCAATTTCCACAATTCGGCCCAAATACATGACACCCACCCGGTCGGCTACGTGGTGCACCACGGCCAGGTTGTGCGAGATGAACAGATAGGTCAGCCCCAGCTCGCGCTGCAAATCCTTCATCAGGTTCAGGACCTGTGCCTGCACCGACACGTCCAGCGCCGAGGTCGGTTCGTCGCAGACGATGAACTCGGGCTGCAAAGCCAGAGCACGGGCAATCGAGATGCGCTGACGCTGACCGCCGGAGAACTGGTGCGGATAGCGCTGGGCATCACTGGCGTTCAGGCCTACCTGGGTGAGCAGCTCGGCCACTTTGGCTTGCTGCTGGGCAGGGCTCATGTCCGTGTGGGTAACCAGCGGCTCGGCAATAATGCGGCCCACGCGCCAGCGTGGATTCAGACTGGCATAGGGGTCCTGAAAAATCATCTGACGGCGCTTGCGCATGGCTTTCTGGCTGGCCTTGTCCATGGATTGCAGGGACTGACCATCAAACAGAATGTCGCCGCGTGTCAGCGAATACAGGCCCGTCAGCAAACGGGCCACCGTGGATTTGCCGCAGCCCGATTCGCCCACCAGCGCCAGGGTTTCACCCTTGTTCAAGGTGAAGCTGACACCATCGACCGCGCGCAGATTGACTTTGGGTTTGCGGTAGACCAGGCGTTCCAGCAAGGGCGGGGACACATCAAACCAGCAGGCGGCGTCCTTGACCTGGACCAGGGCTTGTTTTGGGGCGCTCATGCGGACTCCTGTGCATGCAGCCAGCAGGCTGCCTGTGTCTGAGGGGGAACGGGCATCAGCTCGGGGCGTTCGACCAGGCAGCGATCAAAACGTCGGTCGCAGCGTGGATTGAACGCACAGCCGGGCGGAATGGCATTTAGCCGCGGCATGCTGCCGGGGATTTGTTCCAGACGTTCCAGCCCACCGTGCAGATTGGGGATGGAACGCATCAGACCACGGGTATAGGGGTGGCTGGGCTGTTGAATGACATCTTGCACCGGGCCCACTTCGATGATGCGACCGGCGTACATCACCGCCACGCGGTCGGCAGTTTCGGCAATCACCCCCATATCGTGGGTAATCAGCATGACCGAGGTGCCTTGCGAGCGACAGAGTGTTTTGAGCAGGTCGATAATCTGCGCCTGAATGGACACGTCCAGGGCGGTGGTAGGTTCGTCGGCCACGATCAGCTTGGGCTCGGCCGCCAGGGCCAGCGCAATCACCACCCGTGGGCGCATGCCGCCGGAGAACTGGTGCGGATAGTGGTCGATACGCTCACGCGCGGCCGGGATGCCGGTGGCTTCCAGCAATTCGATGGCGCGCTCCCGTGCCTGTTTCCAGGACAGGGGCAGGTGCGTGACGATGGTCTCGGCTAACTGATGGCCTACGGTATAGAGCGGGTTCAGCGACGTGAGCGGGTCCTGGAAAATCGCGCCAATCTTGCGGCCACGAATCTTGCGCATCTGGTCCTGATTCAGATTGTCGATGCGCTCGCCTTCCAGCAGGATCTGGCCACCGCTGATGCGACCGGGGGCATCGAGCAAACCAATAATGGAGGAACCCGTCAGGGATTTGCCGGCGCCGGACTCGCCCACCACGCCCAGCACCTCGCCGGGAGCGATGGAAAAGGACACATGATCCAGGGCTTGGAGCACGCCGCGCCGGGTCGGAAATTCGACACACAGGTCTTGGACAGTTAAGAGTGCAGTCATGGCTCAGCTCAATTTGGGGTTCAGGGCGTCACGCAACCAGTCGCCCAGGAGGTTGACCGACAGCACCAGCAGTACCAGCATCAGGCCGGGGAAGATCGTGATCCACCATTCGCCCGAGAACAGGAAGTCGTTACCGATGCGGATCAGGGTGCCCAGCGACGGCGAGGTGGCTGGAACGCCCACGCCCAGAAAGGACAGGGTGGCCTCGGTAATGATGGCGGTGGCCAGATGCACGGTAGCCAGGACCAGAACCGGACCCATGACGTTGGGCAGTACATGGCTGAACATGATGCGTGGCGAGGACACGCCAATGACACGAGCAGCCTGCACGTATTCACGGTTCTTTTCCACCAGCGTGGAACCGCGCACGGTACGGGCATATTGTGGCCAGCCGGCCAGCGCGATGGCCCCGATCAGCACAGGAAAGGCCACAACATCGTGCATGCTCAAGGGGAAGACGGCACGGGCCACGCCGTCGATCAGCAAGGCAATCAGGATGGCCGGGAAAGACAGCTGTACATCGGCCACCCGCATGATGAAGGCATCGACACGGCCACCGGAGTAACCGGCCAGAAGCCCCAGCACGATGCCCACGATCATGGACAGGGCCACCGAGGCCAGTCCGATCAGCAAGGAGGTACGCGTCCCGTACAGCAGCGCCGAAAACAGATCGCGGCCCTGGCTGTCGGTCCCCAACCAGTATTGGGGGGAGCCGTTTTCCGACCAGGCCGGGGCCAGCAAGGCATCCATGAGGTCGATGGAGGTCAGATCGAATGGGTCGTAAGGAGCCACCCAGCGGGCACCCAGTGCGCCGATAAACAGCAGCAGGGCCATGATGGTGGCCGCAATGGCCACGGGGGAGTGACGCCAGGACCAGACCAGATCGCTATCCCAGGCATTTTTCAATTTAGCGAACATATTAATGCCCCTTGGCGCCCGACAATTGGGTGCGCAGACGTGGATCGACCAGGAAATACAGCAAGTCCACCAGCAGGTTGATCACCACAAATACCAGGGCAATCAGACAGAGGTAGGCGGCCATCACGGGGATGTCGGCAAACTGCACGGCCTGGATAAACAGCAGACCCATGCCTGGCCATTGGAAAACGGTTTCTGTCACGATGGCAAAAGCGATAATGCCGCCCAGTTGCAGACCCGTAATGGTGATGACCGGCACCATGGTGTTTTTCAGGGCGTGACCAAAGTGGATGGCGCGTTGTGACAAGCCACGGGCACGAGCAAATTTAATGTAGTCGGCGCGCAGCACTTCCAGCATCTCCGAGCGCACCAGACGCAGGATCAAGGTGAGCTGGAACAAACAGAGCGTGATGGCGGGCAGGATTAAATGCTTGATCCCGTCCCAGCTAAGCAGGCCGGTACTCCACCAGCCAAACTTCAGAACTTCCCCGCGGCCATAGCTGGGCAGCCAGCCCAGCTGTACCGAGAAGATCAGGATCAGCAAGATACCGATCAGGAAGGTGGGCAGAGAGATCCCCAGCAGGGAAAAGGCCAGAATGCTCTGTGCCATGAACCCATTGCGCTTCAAGGCGGTGTAGACGCCCAGTGGCAGGCCAATGAGCAGGGCCAGTATGGCGGCCACCACGGACAGCTCTACCGTGGCAGGCAGGCGGTCTTTCAGTAGCGTGGAAACAGGTTGGGCTTGCCGCAGGGACAGACCAAATTCGCCTTGTACGGCCTGGGAGACAAAGCGGGCGAATTGCACGGGGGCGGGTTGGTCCAGCCCCAGGCTGGCACGCAGTTCCACGCGATCTTGTTCGGTGGCGTCCTGTCCGAGCATGATGGTGACCGGGTCACCAATGTAGCGGAACAGCACAAAAGCCAGAAGGCTGACCGTCAGCATCACCAGAACAGCCTGGATGAGACGGCGAATAATAAATACCAGCATAGGCGGTCTCCTGGTAGAGCGCGAGGATCACTCGCGACCAGTGTCGTCCTTAATGTGTAGAAAGGGCCCGGCAAGGGGGCTGGTGTAGAAACGGATGACTACAAGGTAATGGGAACCAGCCCCGCACGAAGGCGGGGCTGGGGTGGGGAAAAACTTAGTCGATAGTGGTCCATTGAGCCAGCAGGCGGTTGTCCGCACGGTGGATCACGTTGACCTTCTTGGCCATGGCCCAGGGAATGATCTGGTCATGCAAGGGGATGTGGCCCACTTCCTTGGCATGGATTTCCAGAACCTTGTGGATGGCAGCATCGCGTTTGGCCACGTCGGTTTCGGTCTTGATCTGATCAATCAAGGCGTCCACTTCGGCGTTTTCGTAGTTACCGAAGTTAAAGGAGCCGTCAGCGCCCTCGCCCTTGCTGTGCATCAGGCTTTGCAGGGTGTAGAGCGCATCAAAGGTCGGCACGCCCCAGCCAAACATGTAGGCGCTGCTGTCGTAGCTCTGAACTTTGGGGAAGTAGGTGGCGCGTGGCATGGCGTTCAGGTTGGCTTTCACGCCGACCTTGGCCCACATGCCCACGATGGCCTGGCAGATGGCTTCATCGTTGATGTAGCGATCGTTCGGGCAATCCAGGGTAAAGGTCAGGGAATTGTCGTAACCGGCTTCTTTCAGCAGCTCCTTGGCGCGATCCTGGCTGTAAGGCAGGCGCTGGGCCAGCTCTTTGGTGTAGCCGTGAACCTGAGGGGCCACCATGGTGCCGGTGGGGGCGGAGGAACCGCGCATCACGGCTTTCTTGATGGCTTCAATGTCGATGGCCACATACAGGGCTTCACGGACACGCTGGTCGGCAAACGGGTTCTTGCCCTTGATGCTGCTGTATTTCAGCTCGGGGCTCTTTTGATCCAGACCCAGGTAGATGGTGCGGTATTCGTTGCCTTCCACAATCTTGGACTGTTGGCGCAGGCGTTGCAAATCCTGTGCCGGTGGGTCCAGAACCAGGTCCACTTCGCCGGACAGCAAGGCGGCGGTGCGGGTGGCGTTCTGCTTGATCGGCACATAGACCACTTCGGTGATGTTGCCTACCTTGTTGCCCTTGTTCCACCATTCTTCGTTTTCGACAAAGACGGTGCGCACGTCCACTTCACGCGACTTCAGCTTGTAAGGACCAGTACCGTTGGTGTTGCGAGCCGAAAAGGTTTCTTCGTTCTTGTTGAAGTCCTGGGGCTGGGTGACCTTGTTCTTTTCAGCCCAGTCCTTGTTCATCATGAACACGCTGGTCAACTGGCGCAGCAGTACGGGGTTGGGGGCGGCGGTGATGATATCCACCGTCTTGTCGTCCACCTTTTCTGCTTTGACGATACCGTTGACGTAGGCCTTGAAGTTGGACGTTGGCGCCATGGCGCGCTGGATGGAAAACACCACGTCGTCAGCCGTAAAAGGTTCGCCATTGTGGAACTTCACACCCTCGCGCAAGGTAAAGCGCCAGACGGTGGGTTCACGCTGCTCCCAGGCGGTAGCCAGGCTGGGCACGATCTGGAAGTCTTTGTCGTAGTCCACCAGGGGCTCATAGACATACATGCTGCCCGTGATGGTGAGGTTTTCGTTCTGAGCATGGGGGTCCAGGGTCATGAAGTCACCCTGGCTGGACCAGGTAAGCGTCTTGCTGTGGCCTACCAGGGGCAGGGAGACCAGAGCTGCCAGCGCAGCAGCCAATACTGTTTTTTTCATGAAAACCTCCTGTTGGGGTGCTTGGTGTCGCTGATAGAGAGGCTGCATAGTAACCGGGCGCTTGGCACAGGTTCAATACGTAGTTTCAGCTCGCCGTCAGCGTAACGATAATTAGTGATTTATATCATCTTGCCGCTTATTCAGTAGCCCCCAGCGTCCAGCCCACTTGTCGCTATAATGGTGTACGTATATACAGTTAACAGGCTGGCCGTGGTGACGGGACAAGAAGAAACCCCTCTGGAGCGACGCATCGCTCATGTGGATATGGATGCGTTTTATGCCTCGGTAGAGCTGCTGCGCTACCCGCATTTGCGTGGCCGCCCCGTGGTGATCGGCGGGCGCAGTGCTGATGCGCCGCGTCAGTTGCCTGACGGCAGCTGGCAACATGCCCGTCTGGCCGATTACGTGGGGCGCGGGGTGGCCACGACTTCTACCTATGAAGCACGCCAGTTGGGCGTGTTCTCGGCCATGGGTTTAATGAAGGCGGCTCAACTGGCTCCCGACGCCATCTTGCTGCCTGCGGATTTTCAAGCCTATCGCCATTATTCGCGTCTGTTTAAACAGGCCGTGGCCACGGTCTCGGACCATATCGAGGACCGGGGCATCGACGAGATCTATGTAGACCTCAGTCATAAGACCGAAGACAGCCACGCACTGGCCGAGCAGATCCGCCAAGCGGTGAACCAGGCCACGGGCCTGACCTGCTCCGTGGGCATTACTCCCAACAAGCTGCTCTCCAAGATTGCCTCGGAGCTGAACAAGCCCAATGGGGCCTGCGTGCTGACCATGGACGATGTGCCTACCCGCATCTGGCCGCTGGCGGTGGGCAAGATCAATGGGATTGGCCCCAAGTCGGTACTCAAGCTGACAGAGCTGGGCATTGGGCAGATTGGAGAGCTGGCGGCCACCCCGGCGGAGAAGCTGCAGGAGCATTTTGGCCTGCGGTATGCACAGTGGCTGATGGCCGTGGCCCACGGCCAGGACGACCGTCCCCTGACGACGGATCGCACCCCCAAGTCCATCAGCCGTGAAACCACGTTTGAGCGTGATCTGCACGTGCGCATGGATCGCTCCCGCCTGTCCTCGGTGCTGGAGTCCTTGTGTGAAAAGCTGGAGCAGGATCTGCGCAAATCTGCCATGTGCGCCCAAACCATAGGCATCAAGCTGAAGTTCGAGGACTTCAAAATCGTGACGCGCGACCTGTCCCTGCCCACTCCGGTGCTGGCGGCCGATGCCATTCTGGCCGCCGCCCGCCAGAATTTGAAACGCGCTGTGCTGGACAGACGTTTGCGTTTGCTGGGTGTGAAAGCCAGCGCTTTGCTGCCTATCAGTGAAATGCCGCAGGAGCAGCCTCGGCAACTGGATCTGGACGGTTTGTTTTAGGCAGGCAGCGCTTTGCCAGGCTGCTGCCTGGATGACAGGTTTTAGACAGACGTGCCTTAGCCACCTCCACCCCGTTACTGCGTAAAGACTTCAGGCTTAAAACGCTTTGGCGCCTGCCAGGGCGCGGATGTGTACCAGAAAAGGGACAATCCGCGGCCAGATGACCATTGTCCCAGGCATAAGCGTCCTGCCGGGGGTGGGCTGCGTTAGAATAAATTGTCCAGCCGCCGGGCTGGTTTATTTTTTTTTCATTTTCATCAAGGTTTGCCGTTATGGAATTCGATCGGGCCGGTGTACGTGCATTAATGGAAATTACCCAGCGTCCGGAGTTGGTCTTTGTGCGAGGAGAAGGTTCCTGGCTGCAAGATCACAACGGCAAGCGATACCTGGATACGGTCCAGGGCTGGGCCGTGAACGCGCTGGGCCACAGCCCTGCCAACGTGATCAAGGCGATCACCGAACAAGCGTCCAAATTGATCAATCCTTCGCCTGCGTTCTACAACGAGCCCTCTATTGAGCTGGCCAAACGCATCGTGGAGCACTCCTGCTTTGACCGCGTGTTCTTTGCCAACAGCGGTGGTGAAGCCAACGAGGGTGCCATCAAGCTGGCGCGCAAATGGGGTCAGATCAACAAGAACAACGCTTACAAGATCATTTCTTTTGAGCACTCCTTCCATGGCCGTACCCTGGCTACCATGTCCCTGTCCGGCAAACCCGGTTGGGATCGCATGTTTGCTCCTCAGGTTGAAGGCTTTCCGAAAGCCAGGCTGAACGATCTGGAATCCGTGCGCGCGCTGATCGACGATCAAACCGTGGGCATCATGCTCGAACCCGTGCAGGGCGAGGCCGGTGTCATTCCCGCTACCGTGGAATTCATGAAGGGTCTGCGCGCCTTGGCCGACGAGCACAAGCTGCTGCTGATCGTGGACGAAGTGCAAACCGGCATGGGCCGCACCGGTACCCTGTTTGCCTACGAGCACTCGGGCGTCCGTCCGGACATCATGACGCTGGGTAAAGGCATTGGTGGTGGCGTGCCGCTGTCGGCACTGTGCGCCCGCGAAGAAGTGTCCTGCTTCCAGCCTGGTGACCAGGGCGGCACCTACAATGGCAACCCCTTGATGACCGCGGCTGGCGTGGCTGTGTTCGACGAATTGACGGCTCCCGGCTTTCTGGAGTCGGTCAATGCCCGCGCCAAGCAGTTGTCCGAAGGCTTGCTGGCCATCAGCGCCAAGTGGGGCATGAACGGCGAGCGTGGCGAAGGCTTGCTGCGTGCCCTGATCCTGGATCAGGACGACGGCCCGGAAATTGTGGCCGCTGCCCGCGACCGCGCTCCAGAAGGCATGCTGCTGAATTCGCCACGTCCGAACCTGCTGCGTTTCATGCCAGCGCTGAACATCACAGCCGACGAAATCGACCTGATGCTGGCCTGGCTGGACGAAATCCTGGTCAAGGTTCGCGGCTAAGCTGTGTTGCTGCCATAAAGAAATCCGCCTTCGGGCGGATTTTTTTTGGTCTTTGGATTTTTGTAGCCCTGCGGGTCTGGTAGGCTTGCAAACCGCCGTTCCTGGCTTAGAAGTCGAGTTGCTCAGTTGTAATCCCAAGCGCGGCGGCAATGCGCTCCAGGCTGCTTTTGCGTAGCCGCTCGCTGCTCTCTTGCTGAGCATAGGCAGATTGGCTGATACCCAGGCGAGCGGCCAGCTCTGCCTGTGTCAGCCCAAGGTGTTCACGCCATGCCCGAACCGGCGTTGCACCGTCGATCGTGCTGCTGACGACGGCGTGGGGGATTAGCCCGCCGTCCTGGGCCTGGCTGGCGATGTAGTCCTGGTAGGGAATCACGACAAAAGCGGGATTGCCGTCCGGGCCATTGATGATCTGAATGTTAGTACGTACGTTCATCGCGCTTTCTCACTTCCTGGATGTCGATAATTCTTATTTCTGCGTCCCAATCAAACAGGACGCGATAGTTTCCGATGCGCAGGCGATAGCCATACGGGTGATTCGTCAGCGCTTTGATGTTTTGCGATCCGGAGCAATTGGGCATATCAGCCAAGTTGCCGACACCGTCGCGGATAGCGCCTTGGTGTTGCCTGTCGATCTTGCGCAGTTGTTTGGCGGCTTTGGGTGTCCAGAATATCGAGTTCATGGACAGAATATAAGTTAATTATAAGTTAAGTTTCTTGATATAAGTTTGGAAAAATTGCGCGGAGGCCGACAAAAACCATTTGTGACCTTTGTCCTTGCTCTCCCACGACTAACTTGAAACGCGCATGAAATAGCACATACCTCATCGTTGCCAGTGTTTAGTTTATTTAAAAAAATAATATAAATATCAATAACTTGAAGTAATTTTATCCAGCCATTAGCCAGCATAAGTAAATGATTGTTCTGTTGTGGTGCCAGGGGAAGGGAGTCGATGTAATAGAAGCTTCCAAGATTTGCCTGCAAGCGCAGGCCCACCCTTTGAGGCACTGTTTACCATGCTCCAGCATCTGTCCAAACTCATCGTAGCTAGTGCCCTTGTGCTGGCTGTTTCTCCGGCCATCGCCGCCGACTCCTTACGCATTGGCGTGGTACCCGGTGCCTATGCCGATTCCATCAATGCGGCGGCTCAGGATGCCAAGGCCCAAGGCATCAATGTCGAGGTGATTGAGTTCACCGACTGGACCACGCCCAATGTGGCAGTGGATAACGGCGATATTGATATTAACTATTTCCAGCACCAGCCTTTTCTGAAAAACGCCATTGAGAAAAACGGCTACAAGCTGGCCAGCGCGGGCACGGGCATTCTGGCCAATGTGGGGCTGTATTCGCTCAAGCATCAGGCGGTAGAACAGGTTCCCCAAGGCGGCAAGGTAGGCATCGCCAACGATCCCGTGAACCAGGGCCGTGGCCTGCTATTGCTGCAGAAGGTCGGGCTGATCACGCTCAAACCGGAGGTCGGTTACCTGGGCAGTCTGAATGACATTGTCGAGAACCCCAAAAAGCTCAGCTTTGTGGAAGTGGAAGGCCCGCAACTGGTGCGTATTACGGGGGATGTGGACATTGCCCAGGGCTATCCGCATTTTATCGTGGCGGCCAAGGCCTTTGATCCTTCCAGTGGGCTGGCCTACTCGGGTATTGAAGATGCGCAGTTTGCGATCCAGTTCGTGGTGAAAGCAGACCGTACTCGCGACCCCGTCATTCAAAAGTTCATTTCCATCTATCAAAACGCCCAGTCCGTGCGTGATGTGTCGCGAGCCGCGTTCAATAACGACGAACGACTCTACACCCTGGCCTGGTTGAACAAGCAAGAAGGAGCGAAGTAATGACTGCGATTTTTTCTGCTCGCCTGCCGCGCTGGGCGCTGGGCATGGTGTTGGCTGCCGTCCTTCCTTGGAACAGTGTTGCAGCGGTAATCAAAGTGGGCTCCATTCCCGGTGCAACCTCGGATGCGGTGCAAGCGCTGATCCCGGAAGGCAAAAAGCAGGGTCTGGATATTCAGTTGGTGGAATTTACGGATTGGACGCTGCCCAACGAGGCCGTCAACAACCGCGATATTGATGTGAATTTCTTCCAGCACGAAGCCTTTTTGAACAATGCCATCAAAGAGCGTGGCTACGACCTGGAATTGATTGGTCTGGGCTTGCTGCAAAACATTGGCCTGTACTCGAACAAGTATCAGTCTCTGGACCAGGTTCCCAAGGGCGCAACCGTGTCCTTGCCGAATGATCCGGTCAATCAGGGCCGTGGCCTGTTGCTGCTGCAAAAAGCGGGCCTGATTACCTTGCGCCATGGTCTGGATACCGGGGCTACGGTCAATGATGTGGTGGACAACCCCAAGCAGCTCAAGCTGGTGGAAATTGAAGGCCCGCAACTGATTCATTCCCTGCCGGATGTGGATCTGGCCGTCGTCTGGCCCAGCTATTTCGTCAGCGCTGGCCGCAAGGCGGATGCGGGCAAGGCCCTGGTCTATTCCGGCATTGCCGACACCTTTTATGCAATGGGTTTTGTTACGCGCAAAGATCGCGTCAACGACCCTGCCCTGAAACAGTTCGTGGAGCTGTTCCAGCAGTCGCAAGCGGTACGCAACACGATTGCAGACCGTTTTGATCACAACCCCAATCTGTACACCTTGCCCTGGCAAGGTGGCAGCGCAGCGAGCAAGTGATATGGCCTACACATCCGTATTACGGCGTCATGCCGATCTAGTGCGCGACACCGCCGAACAGGCCGCTGGCCAGCGTGAGCTTCACAAGGCCAGTGCGTCTGTCAAAGCGGAACGGGAACCGCGGTCCAGTGCCGTGAAGGCAGGCAGCGTGGCCTTTCGTAATCTGTCCAAAATCTATCAGTCCTCGGCAGGCGCTGTGCCTGCTTTGCAGGACATTGATCTGGACATCGAGCCGGGCAGCATTTTCGGCATTATTGGTCGCAGTGGTGCGGGTAAATCCAGCTTGCTGCGGACCATTAATCGGCTGGAGCGCCCAAGCAGCGGCCAGGTGTTGGTCGATGGCGTGGACATTGCCCGTCTGAATGAATCGGAGCTGGTGCAGCTGCGTCGCCGCATCGGCATGATTTTTCAGCATTTCAATTTGCTGTCAGCCAAGACGGTGTACGAGAACGTGGCCCTGCCCTTGAAGGTGGCGGGTGTGTCCGCGCAGCACATCGCCCAGCGCGTTCAGGAACTGCTGCAACTGGTCGGCTTGCAAGACAAGGCCGATACCTATCCCAGTCGTTTGTCGGGTGGGCAAAAGCAGCGTGTGGGCATTGCTCGCGCCTTGGCCACCGGCCCGGAGATTTTGCTGTGCGATGAAGCGACTTCGGCCCTGGACCCGGAAACCACACAGTCCATCCTGAGCCTGCTCAAGGACATTAACCGCCGTCTGGGCATCACCGTCGTGCTGATTACGCACGAGATGAGCGTGATCCGTGAAATTGCCGACCGCGTGCTGGTGCTGGAAAAAGGCCGCATTGCCGAGCTGGGCGAGGTCTGGCGTGTATTTGGCAAACCGCAGCATGACGCCACCAAGGCGCTGTTGGCACCTTTGCAACATAGCTTGCCGGAGGATTTGCAGGCACGACTGGTGCAAGAGCCGCCTAAAACCGGAACATACAGCCGCATTTTGCAACTGAGCTACAGCGGCGAAGGCGGCTGGGAGCCCGACTTGTTGCACATTGCCCGCAGCCTGCCCGGCCAGCCCCAACTGGTTCATGGCGGCGTGGACCGTATTCAAGGCCATGCACACGGACGTTTGCTGGTCGCCATTGAAGGGCATGTAAGCCTGCCCGATTTGACATCCCTGACGCAAGGCCCGGCGGCCATCGCGCATCACATTGAGGACATTGGATATGTTGTGGAATCTGAGTATCCCCGTTGAGCGATACGGGCAGGCTTTTCTGGACACACTGATGATGGTGGGCGTGTCGGGGGCGATCGCCTTTCTGGCCGGCATTCCGCTGGCGGTGCTTTTGATCGTGACGGCTCCTCATGGCTTTTGGGAGTCGCCCAAGATCAACCGGGCGGTGGGTAGCGTAGTGAATGGTTTTCGGGCCACGCCCTTTATTGTTTTGCTGGTCGCCTTGATCCCCTTCACGCGTTTGCTGGCCGGCACCACGATTGGCGTGTGGGCGGCCATTGTGCCCCTGGCAATCAGCGCGACTCCTTTTTTCGCCCGTATTGCGGAAGTCAGTCTGCGTGAGGTGGACTCGGGCCTGATTGAAGCGGCTCAAGCCATGGGCTGCAAGAAGTGGGACATCGTGCGCCATGTCTATTTGCCCGAGGCGCTGCCCGGCATTGTGGGTGGCTTCACCATCACCATCGTGGCCTTGATCAGTTCCTCGGCCATGGCCGGTGCGGTCGGTGCCGGTGGCCTGGGGGACTTGGCGATCCGCTATGGCTATCAGCGCTTTGACACGCAGGTGATGCTGATTGTCATTGCGGTGCTGATTGCCCTGGTCACAGCGGTGCAGTTTGCGGGAGACCGTTACGTGCAAAGGCTGCGTGCCCGTTGATCCGAACTCAGCCAAGGGCTGGCGCACGTAGTGGCGACGCCTTTGCAGCGAATGTTGATCTTCTTTGTTTGCTCGGACGCGCTGTCCTGAGCCGGGACGCAGGTGCTGGAGGCTGCGTCTATCCCTACCGTTTTTAGTCATTGAAAAGAGTGCCGTATGAATGATCGGATTACTCAGGGCGTAGCGTTGCCCGAAGCATCTGCAAAGCAGCGTCTGCCCTTGCCTCCCCAACAGCCTCATGTGATTGGCAGCGAGGCCGAAGCCATCGCCGTTGCCCGACAATTGGCCACTGAATTTGCTCAAACCGCTGCCGAGCGCGACCGCCTGCGCCAGCTCCCCTGGGACGAGATAGAGCGCTATACCGCCAGTGGCCTGGGTGCCATCACTATCCCCAAAGCCTATGGCGGTCTGGAAGCTTCCAACGAAACGCTGGTGCAGGTGTTTGCCATCATCAGCGCGGCTGATCCTTCCCTGGGTCAGATCCCGCAAAACCATTTCGCGCTGATCCAGAACCTGAAAGACACCGGCACCGAATCTCAAAAGCAGCGCTGGTTCCAGGCGGTGCTGCACGGCGCACGTTTAGGCAACGGCGGACCGGAGAAAAAGGGTAAGGCAGCGGTGATGACGGACGTCACTGCCCATCTTGCTCGGGCAGCAGATGGCAGCTTGCGCGTTAGCGGCACACGTTTTTACTCCACTGGCGCTTTGTTCGCGCATTGGATTCCGTTCCGAGCCGCGGATGAGCAAGGCCGGGGTGTGCAGGTCTGGGTACGCCGCGATGCACCCGGTGTGCAGGTGATTGATGATTGGAATGCCTTTGGGCAACGCACCACCGCCAGTGGCAGTGTGGTGTTCGACCGGGTTCTGGTCGAGGAAGACCATGTGCTGGAAAGCTGGCGTTTCGTAGACAAACCGTCCTTGTCGGGCCCGATTTCTCAATTGATTCAAGCCAGCATTGACGCCGGTATCGCCCAGGCTGCCCTGCAGGATGCGCTGGAATTTGTGCGCAATCGCGCGCGCCCCTGGACCGACTCGGGTGTGACCAGCGCCACGCAGGACCCTCACATCATTCAGGAAGTGGGTGCCTTGCAGATTGAGGTGGATGCCGCTCAGGAAGTTTTGCTGGAGGCAGCGCGTTTGCTGGATGAATTGGCTGCCAAGCCCGTCGATGCGGATAGCAGCGCCCGTGCGTCGGTGGCTGTTGCCGAGGCAAAAATCCTGACGACGGAAGCCGCCCTGAACGCCAGCGAACAGCTCTTTGCCTTGGCGGGCTCATCGTCCACCCGTGCTGCTCATAACCTGGATCGCCACTGGCGCAACGCCCGCGTACACACCTTGCATGATCCGGTGCGCTGGAAATACCACCTGTTGGGCAATTACTTGCTCAATGGTATTGCTCCCTCTTATCACCAATGGAATTGAGGCTATGACGATCCCGTTTTCTACGTCCGCACACCTCATCCAGTCCGAGGCCGAAGCGCTGCAGGCAGCTGAGCAGTTTGCACAATTCATTGCCCAACAGGCGCTGGAGCGCGACCGCGACCGCATTTTGCCGCATCAAGAGGTGGAGCAATTCAGTCAAGGTGGTTTGTGGGGCATTACGGTCCCCAAAGAATATGGGGGCGCGGGTGTTTCCACCGATGTGCTCACCCGGGTTGTGCAGCGCATTGCCCAGGCCGATGGCAACTTTGGCCATATCCCGCAAAACCACTATTACGCGCTGGAAGTGTTGCGCGTGGGGGCGACGCATGAGCAAAAAGCCTTTTTCTACGATCAGGTGCTGCAAGGCAAACGCTTTGGCAATGCACTGGCGGAGATCGGCAAGAAGGATTTTGTACGTCGCACGCAGTTGCTCAAAGCGCCGGATGGCTGGTTTGTGGATGGCCGCAAGTTCTATTGCACGGGCTCGCTGTTTGCACACTGGATTCCCACGCTGACGAGCTCGCCTGATGATGGCCGCCTGTATTTGGTTTTTGTGCCGCGTGAGGCTAAAGGCGTCACGCTGACAGACGACTGGGACGGCTTTGGTCAACGTGTCACGGGCAGTGGCTCGGTGGAGTTCACGCGTGTTCCCGTGCAGCCGCAATGGGTTGTACCGTTCACCGATTCCTTCGAGCGTCCCACCCCCATTGGTCCTTACGCCCAGATTATCCATGCAGCACTGGATTTGGGTATCGGCCAAGGGGCGTTCGAGGCCACCCTGCCCTTCATCCGTGCGCACAGTCGCCCCTGGATTGCCGCTGGCGTGGGCAGCGCCGCCCAGGACCCGTTGTTATTGCAGGAAGTGGGCAATGTGCATGTGCGTTTGCGGGCCGCGCAAGCGCTGCTGGCCCGCGCCGCCCGCTATGTGGATGCCGCCCAGCACGCCCCGGATGAGGACAGCGTGGCCCAGGCCTCCATTGCCGTTGCGCAGGCCAAGGCTTTGGCTACCAGCGCCAGCCTGCTGGCAGGCAGCAAGCTGTTTGAACTGGGGGGCACCAGCGCTACGCAAGCCCAGCATGGCCTCGATCGCTACTGGCGCAATGCACGCGTCCATACCCTGCATGACCCGGTGCGCTGGAAGTACCACGCCATTGGCAACTATGCCCTGAATGGCGTGCGTCCGCCGCGTCATGGGGCCTTGTGATGCCATTTTGCTTCGATATGGCCTGTTTTTTTAGGCCACGAGCCTTTCTCTTTTATCTGGATTTTGATTGATGACTATCTCGAAAATTTTGAAAAAACTGACGGCATTCAGCCTTGTCTCGACCGCCGTCTTGTTGAGTAGCACAGCGACCGCAGCTCCTTTGAAAATCGGTGTTGTGCCCGGCATTTTTGCGGACTCGGTGGTCGTTGCCGCTCAGGAGGCCAAGCAGCAGGGTGTGGATGTGCAGGTGATCGAATTTACCGATTGGGCTACGCCGAATGTGGCGCTGGATGCGGGCGATATTGATCTGAACTACTACCAGAACAGTAATTACCTGGCCAATGCGGTGCGCGACAAGGGCTTCAAGCTGGTCAGCGTGCAGCCGGGCATTTTGTCTTACCTGGGCCTGTATTCTCTCAAGCACGCCACGCTGGCCGATTTGCCCGATGGCGCAAAAGTGGCGATTGCCAGTGACGCCGTCAACGTAGGCCGTGGGTTGCGTCTGTTACAGCATGCAGGTTTGATCACGCTGCGCCCCGAGACCGGCTTGCTGGGCACGCCCGATGACATTGTTTCCAACCCCAAGAACCTGAAGTTTGTGGAAGTGGAAGGCCCGCAATTGGCACGTGCCACGCAGGACGTGGATCTGGCTCAAGGCTTTCCGTATTTCATCCTGGCCTCCAAAGCCTTTGATGCTACGAAAGCCTTGTCCTTGACCAGTTACGAGGACGACTCCTGGGCGATTCAGTTTGTGGCCCGTAGCGACAAGACGAAAGACCCGCGCATTGCCCAGTTCCTGGAGGTCTACAAAACATCGCCTGCGGTGCGCGAGGCAATCGATCAGTTCTACCAGGGCGAGAAAAAGCTGTATCGCCTGACCTGGTTGCCGCATTAAGCAAGGAGAATGCCCCATGACGCAGCCCAAGAAACACATCCATATCAACGCTTTCAACATGAATTGCGTCGGCCACATCCACCATGGTTTGTGGACGCATCCGCGTGATCAATCCACGCAGTATCACACTCTGAAGTACTGGACTGATCTGGCCAAAACGCTGGAAAAAGGCTTGTTCGACGGCATCTTTCTGGCGGATGTGGTCGGCTATTACGACGTTTACCAGCAAGGTGTGGACTTGACGCTGCGCGAGGGTATTCAACTACCGGTGAACAACCCCTGGCTGCTGGTCTCGGCCATGGCAGCCGTCACGCAACATATTGGCTTTGGTCTGACAGCGTCAGTGGCGGCTCATCACCCCTACACCTTCGCACGCGATGTCAGCACGCTGGATCAGCTAAGCAATGGCCGCATAGGCTGGAACATCGTGACGGGTTATGTGGATAGCGGGGCGCGGGGTTTGGGGCAGGATGGTCTGGATGCACACGACAGCCGTTACGACCGGGCCGAGGACTTTCTGCAATTGGCTTACAAACTGTGGGAAGGCAGCTGGGAAGATGGCGCGCTGATTGCCGACAAGCAGCGTCGTATCCATGCCCTACCCGAGAAAGTGCATACCGTGCATCACGAAGGGCCGTTTTATCGCAGCAATGCAATTCATATGAGCGCGCCCTCTCCTCAGCGCACGCCTCTGCTGTTCCAGGCAGGCACTTCGGCGCGGGGGCTGCAGTTTGCCGGGCAACATGCTGAAGGGGTTTTCATCGGTGCGCGGGACCCGGAAGCGGCCAGGGACTCGTCCCGCAAGCTGCGTCAGGCAGCGGTCAATGCGGGACGGCAAGCGCAGGACCTGAAGATTTATGCGGGTGTAGCGGTCGTTACGGGTGCTACGGAAGCCGAGGCTAAAGAGAAGTATGCCGACTATCTGGCCCATGCCAGTTCCGAGGGCGGCCTGGCGCATTTTGCGGCCAGTACCGGCGTGGACTTTGCCCAGTATGACCTGGATGAACCCATCAGCTTTGGCCCCAGCAACGCGATTCAATCCGCAGCGGCCGCAGCCCAGAAACAAGGCTGGACGACGCGCCGCAAGCTGCTGGAGCAATTCACGCTGGGTAGCCGCTACAAAACCATTGTGGGCGACCCGCAGCAAGTGGCGGATGCGCTAAGCACCTGGGTTGATGAAGGCGAGATCGACGGCTTCAATCTGACCCGCATCGTTGTGCCTGAAACCTGGGAAGACTTTGCCAGCTACATCGTGCCCGAGCTGCAAAACCGGGGCCGCTATCGCACGGCGTATGAAGGTGGAACCCTGCGCCAGCAATTGTTTGGACAAGGAGATCGGGTATCTGCCACGCACCCTGCCGCGCAGTGGCGGCATTTGGTGCCCGGTTCGACCCCGGAGGCGGGATCGGATGAGGCGGCTACCTCTGCCTTGCAGGCAAGTTGATTAGGGCGAGAAAGAGCCAGTATCTGCTGCGTTGAATCATTTTTTACGACCCCTTTTATAAGGTCAGGACCATGTTGTTTGCCCGTTTTTCTATTCGTGCCGTGTTTGCCTTGGCAGCTTTGAGCCTAGCGGGCCATGTGTCTGCTGCTGCATTGAAAATCGGCGTCACGCCCGGCTCTTTGGCCGATTCTGTTGCCGTGGCAGCCAAGGAGGCCAAGAAACAGGGCCTGGAGGTCGAGGTGATTGAGTTCACCGACTGGACCACGCCCAATACGGCCTTGGCCTCCGGGGATCTGGATTTGAATTACTTCCAGCATCAGGCTTTCCTGGACAATGCCGTCAAGGAAGGCGGCTATGCCATTGAAAGTGTGGCTTATGGTTTATTGCCCAATATTGGCTTGTATTCCAAGCAGTATTCGTCCTTGGATGCGCTGCCCGAAGGCGCTTCTGTTGGGGTGGCGAGTGATCCGGTGAATCAGGCGCGCGGCCTGCTGCTTTTGCAGACGGCTGGCCTGATTCAGCTGAAAGAGGGGGCAGCTGCGCGTGCCTCGATTCATGATGTGACGGCCAACCCCAGAAAGCTGCGCATTGTGGAAGTCGAAGGGCCGCAATTGGTGCGCGCAGCCGATGACCTGCCCTTGGTCCAAGGCTATCCAGCCCATTTTGTGAACGCCGGGCAGGCCGAGCTGGCCAGCAAGGCCTTGCAGTATTCCACGGTAGATGACCTGTACTACGCCATCCGCTTTGTCGCGCGGAGCGGCCATAGAGATGATCCGCGCATACGCCAGTTTGTGGATCTTTATCAACACTCTCCGGCTGTAGCCGCGCAGATTGACCGGTCTTTTGCGGGTGACAGGAAGCTGTATTCCTTGCCGTGGCAAACGGCCGGCCATGCCTCCATTACGCAGGCTCCTTGAGGGCTGAACATCATGATTACTGACACTGCCGTTTTTGCCTCGGATACTGCGCCAGCGTCGTCTTTTGCAAGAAAGGCGCAGGCAGCGCCTGACCGTGTGCGTGTTTCCGATCTGAGCACCTTGCGTGCCCGTTTCAGCGCCCTCTTTCAGCGCATTGCCGATACCGCTGCGGAGCGCGAGCATACCCGTACCTTGGCCTATGCGCCCATTCTGTGGCTGAAAGATAGCGGTTTTACGGCTCTGCGTGTACCGCCCCAATGGGGTGGCAGTGGGGTTTCCATCCCGGTGTTCTTTGAGCTGTTTCAGGAACTGGCCGCGGCGGATTCAAACGTCGCTCAAATTCTGCGGCCTCATTTTGGCTTCATCGATCGACTGTTGATTGATCGGGATGAGACTACGCAAGCGCAATGGCTGCCGCTGGCAGGCCAAGGAGCGATTTTTGGCAATGCCACCACCGAGACTGGCCTGGGTGCTGTCGGGCAACTGCACACCACGCTGGAACCTGATCCTGAGCAGGCCGGACAGTGGCGTTTGAATGGCCGCAAGTTCTATAGCACAGGCACCTTGTACGCAGATTGGGTCACGGTGGTGGCCCGCAGTACCGGGACGGAGCAGGAGGATGAAACGGTACATGCCGTGGTGGCCACCAATCAGGAAGGGGTGGAGCGTCTGGATGACTGGCATGGTTTTGGGCAAAGGCTGACGGGGTCCGGTACAACGGTACTGACCGATGTGCTCGTGCCCGAGAGCGCCATCATCCGTTTCCCGCATCAGGGACCCACCCCCTTGGTGGCCTATTTTCAGCTGGTGCATTTGGCGACCTTGGCGGGTATCGCCCAAGCCTTGCAGCGGGATGCGGTGGCTTATGTACAGGCGCGCAAACGTGTCTTTAGCCACGGCAGTGCGGCGTTGCCCAAGGATGATCCTTTGGTGCAGCATATCGTGGGCGAGCTGGCCAGCACGGCTTATATTGCCCAGCTGGCGGTGCGTGATGTGGCGGCTCATTTGCAGAATATTGCGGATCAGCGGCGGGCGGATGTGGCGGTTCCCCGCGAGACTTTGGATGCCCTGGAACTGCGAACGGCACAGGCGCAAGTGGCGGTGGTGGAGCCGGTTTTGCGGGCGGCCACGCGTCTATTCGACGTGGGTGGTTCCACGGCCCTGGAGGAATCCCGTCGTCTGGATAGACACTGGCGTAATGCGCGGGCTCTGGCCTCGCACAATCCGGTGATCTACAAGGCCCGTTCGGTGGGGGATATTTTGTTGAACGAGGCCGAGCCAGTGTATTACTGGCATGTGGGGACGAAGGAGAGTTGAGCCGATGCGGCCAGAGGCGGGGCCGCCTCTTGGAAACATAAAGGGCACGAATTAATCGTGCCCTTTATGTTGTCAGCTGTGAGCGCGCAGCCTTTCAGGGTAAATCAACGACAAAATAGTACGCTAAGCGCGTGATGAGGCTGGCACCCAGCGATAAAGCGTAGGAACGGATACGTCCAGGTTCTTGGCCACGTCCTTGAGTGGTACACCGCTGGCCAGCAGCTTCTTGGCTGACTTGATTTTGTTGTCGTTCATCTTGGGTTTGCGACCACCCTTGCGGCCAAGCTGCTTGGCGACTTCCAGCCCGGTACGGGTACGTTCGATTGTCAGTTCGCGCTCCATCTCGGCCAGGCTGGCCATGACGTGGAAGAAGGACCGACCAGACGGCGTGCTGGTGTCGATGGAGTCGGTGAGGCTTCTGAACTGGATACCTTGTGTGCGCAGTTCGTTGACCAGATCGACCAGTTGCTTGACTGAGTGGCCCAAGCGGTCCAGTTTCCAGACCACCAATGTGTCGCCCTCGCGCAGCATTTCGAGCGCTTTGACCAAGTTTGGACTATTTGCTCGTGTGCCACTTACCTTGTCTTCAAAGACCTTCTGGCACCCGGCCTGAATCAAAGCTTCGCATTGCAATTCAAGGTTCTGATCTTGCGTCGAGACGCGCGCATAGCCGATCAGCATGGCGTGTCGCCGTCTGCATCCTGACGAACGGCAAGTAACTGTTGAAGCAACTCCGGTAGTGCTGTCTGCACGGTGTCCCACACCACATCGAGGTTGACGTCGAAGTAGCCGTGGGCGATGCGGTTGCGCATACCGCGCATATTACGCCACGGTACTTGTTCGTGTGTCTGAGTGAATTCGATATAGCCATCGATTACCTTCGTAGCAGCCTCGCCAATAATGATAAGGCTCATGATGACGGCTTGCTGGGTTCGTTTGTCCTCAAGAAAATCTTCTCTGGTCAGGCCCTCTATGAAACCGCATGCATCGGCTGCAGCTTGCTGCATGTGGTCAAGGTAATCCGGAAGACGGTACTTGCTCATACCGGTTGCGCCTCTCCAAGCACTTTGGCCCGGAATTTAGGCGGCAGGTCGCCGGGCGTCAGCAAATCGACGTGAATACCAAGCAGCGATTCTAGCTCGTCTTGCAGGCCTCCCAGGTCGAACAGCGTCGCACCAGGCAGTGCGTCAACCAGCAAATCAATGTCGCTGCCATCCTGGTCGGTGCCATGTAGGATTGAGCCGAAGACGCGTGGATTCGCCGTGCGAAAGCGGCTTACGGCTTCACGCACTGCATCTCGGTTCATGTCGAGCACAACAGATGGTCGCATGGTCATCCCTTGTTATCAAAACTCATCAAAATGGTAAGTTATTGAGAATGGGATTTCAAGACCTGGTTTCTCAGATCGAAATTATTACGAGAGTTGAAACAACCTGGCCGCATTGCCATAAAACAGCTTGTCCAGAATCGCATCCTTGAAACCCAGCTGCTGGAAGTCTTCAATACTCTGGCGAATCGGGCGGAAGGTATAGGACGAACCAAACAGCAATTGCTCGGACAAGAAGCTATTGGCTGCCTGCACATAGCCCTCATTGCCTGGCTGGAAAATGTACATATCCGGCACCAGATGCACGTTCTCGTGCAGAAAGGCCAGGCCTATGGCCTGTTGCACATTGGGCCAATAGCCGTGATAGACCACCAAAGGCAGGTCCGGGAAGGCTTTGGCCACTTTGGCCAGACCAGCCGGGTCGTTGTAGCGTGGGTCTGGCGTGGTAGGGCCACTCATCAAAAAGACGGGCACGTTCAGGTGACGGGCCAACTCGTAAACCGGCCAGTAAATGGGATCATCAGGATGACGTGCCGGCACACCAAAACCCGGCTCGATATCAATGCCGGACAAGCCCAGCTCCTTGATGGCGCGTTCCGCCTCGGCCAGGGCCTCCTGCTCGCCTTGCAGAGCCGGGTCTATACCGGCAATGCCCAGCAATGCTTCGTGCCCATGCACGATCTGGTGAATGGTGTCGTTGGGCAACTGTTGTGATGGCGTGTGGCGGCCGACGACGACCGCTTTGCTCAGCCCGGCCTGGCGTACTTCTTCCAGAAATCCTTCCTGACTCAGCGATCTTTCAAAGTGGGTATCGCTGCCACGAGTGCCGACACGGCGATTCAGCCAACGCGCAGTGGCATGTTCCGGTGAGCCGGGTTCGGCTCCGAAAAACTTGTGCAGAAAGGCAGGTCGGCAGCGTAGATCGATTATTTTTTGGCTCATAATGCAGAAGAAAGTTGCTGGTTTTGAACGCCGCGCGCGTCAAAGGCGCCACCGGTCTGGGCACGATCACGGACGGTGACGGCACGCTTGCCTAGAAGGGGAAACACCAGCTCGGCAAAGCGGATGGACTCTTCCAGATGCGGATAGCCCGAGAGCACAAAGGAGTCCGCGCCCAGGTCCATGTATTCCTGCAAGCGCTGGGCCACGGTCTGGGCATCGCCTACCAGGGCGGTGCCTGCTCCGCCGCGTACCAGCCCTACGCCTGCCCACAGATTGGGCGAGACTTCCAGTTGATCGCGTCGGCCACCATGCAAGGCGGCCATGCGTTTCTGGCCTACCGAGTCCATGCTGGCGTAATTGGCCTGCGCCTTGGCAATGTCCTCGTCCGTCAATTTGCTGATCAGGCGATCCGCCTCGGCCCAGGCTTCCTCATTGGTTTCGCGCACGATTACGTGCAGGCGTACACCCAGCCTTACTGTGCGGCCACGGGCGGCGGCACGACGGCGGATGTCCTCAAATTTCTTGCCCACCGCAGCCGGGGGCTCGCCCCAGGTCAGGTAAGCATCGACGTGCTCGGCAGCCAGCTCGTGTGCGGCGTCCGAGGAGCCACCAAAGTACAAGGGCGGATAGGGTTTTTGCACGGGCGGGAAGAAGTTGCGGCCATTCTCCACCTTGAAGTGCTTGCCCTGAACATTCACGGTGTCGCCAGAGAGCAATTGACGCCAGATCGTCAGATATTCATTGGCGTATTCGTAGCGGGAATCATGGTTCAGAAATACGCCTTCGGCTGCCAGTTCGGTGGCATCGCCGCCAGGCACCACATTCAGCAGCAAACGGCCATGCAGGGCCTGGTCCAAGGACGCTGCCTGACGTGCGCTGGCGACTGGCGCGCCCAAAGAGGTGCGCAGGGCCACCAGCAGCTTGATGCGCTGGGTAACAGGAACCAGGCTGGCCGCCACCACCCAGGGGTCCAGGCAAGAGGCGCCGGTAGGAATCAGCAAGCCGTCGTAGCCCAGGTTCTCGCTGGTGACGGCAATGCTGCGCAGATATTCGTTGGTAGGCGCGCGGCCAAAGTCGGATTTGCCCAGATAACGGGTATCGCCCGAGGTGGGCAGGAACCAGAAAATATCGGGTGTGGTGGAGGTGATTTGGCTCATGCTGCCTGCGCCTCCAGAACAGAGTTTCGCAGCGGCAAACGCGTTTGAATACTGTGCAGTACCGGCACGGCCAGATCAACGGTGCGCTGGATGTGCTGTTGCAGGGCGGCGCTGGTGACTTCGCCGTCCTGAATCTCCTCGGGCGTGGCATAGACCCCGATGGGCAGGGTCAGCGCCTGGAAGAAGCTGAACAGGGGACGCAGCTGATGTTCGATGACCAGGGCATGGCGTTGGCTGCCGCCAGTGGCGGCCAGCAGTACAGGCGTGCCGTTCAGGGCATTCATGTCGACCAGATCGAACAGGTGCTTGAGCAGGCCCGGAATGCCCGCGCGAAAGATGGGCGAGCCCACGATCAGAAAGTCGGCCTGCTCAATGGCGGTGATGGCCTGATGCGCATGGGCGGGCAAGGCGTCGGTGGACAGGGCCGCGCCAAGTTCGGGCAGCAGGCTGACCAGCTCGATGTGTTGCACGTCCAGTGCCAGTTGGTCGTTCAGTGTGTCGCGCAGCGCATCCAGCAGCACTTGCGTGCGGGAGGGACGGTGCAGGCTCCCATTCACAATAACGGTTTTCAGAGGGCGGCTCATGGCAATTCCTTGCAGTGAAATCAGGACAAGGTGCCACCAGAAAACGGGGGCACCTGTGCGAGTCAATGTCTGGTATTACATGCCTGATCGTTGCTGCCACGAAAGACAATTCGCTCATGTGTTTATGGCTGACCTGCGCCCTTAGTCTTTTGATTTGCTTATGAAAATCAGTAGGCTTGAATGTGAAAAAATGTGCTGCCAAGTGGCATACCCTTGAACCGCGATGCAAACCTTATGAGGTATCAGGCAAAAGACGGGAGCACAGATTTTGAGCGGTGCGTTTGGGGTGCGGACAGACAGGTCTGATGCAGGAGTGCCAGAATTGGATAGTGGGCCATCTGCTTGTGCCAGAGTTGGATAGTTTGGCGGCAAATGAATTTTTAGAATAAAAACAGGCCAATCAGGAGGGATTGGCCCCCGACTGTGTGGCAAACACAGCGGTTTTTATTTCCAAGAGAGAGACAAACCATGACTCAACACAGCCCCCCGCCCTATATCGAAATCGAAAAGCGTATCGACAAGGTACGCGACGCATACGCTCTGGTTGAAGGCCACTTCGATACGTCTGAAGAAACCTCCCCCTGGATTCCTTTCGGCCCCAATATCTGGTTGCGTCATCTGAGCTTTGATATTCGCAACAACACCTCGGTGCACATTATGCGTGCCGACAAGGGTGGCTCCCTGGGTCGTCACCGTCACCGCGCCGTGGTGACCGGCTACATCCTGTCCGGCAGCCTGCGTTACGAGGAATACGATTGGGTGGCCCGTGCCGGTCATTACATCCACGAAAGCCCCGGTCGCACTCACACCCTGGTGTCGGACGAAGGCATGGAAACCCTATTTCACCTGGGCACGCCCATCGAGTTCCTGGACGAGAACGACAACATTCTGGAAATTATTGACGTGTTCTGGATGATCGATCACTACACCAGCTACTGTAAGAAGCACAATCTGCCCATCAACCAGTCCATGTTCATCTAAGACGGTTTGAGGCTTGTGTGCCGGGTCTGCCCCGTTTGATGGGGCAGCTCCTTGAAGCGCTGTTGATAGTAGGCAGAAAAGCGGCCCAGATGCCCAAAACCATGCGCCAGTGCGACATCGGTGACGTTGGGGCGGGGACGGGTTTTCAGAACCTGATGAGCGGCATCCAGTCGCACATTACGCACCCAGTTCATGGGAGATAGCTGATAGTGGCGACGGCACAGCAGATGCAGGAAGCGGGGACTCACACCTGCTGCCTGAGCCAGATCATCCAGTGAGATGTTGCTGTGCAAATGCGCCAGCACATAGTTCCTGGCCTGGAGTAGACGCATTTTCCCTGCCCGGGCTGCGGCTCCCATGGACTCATCCACCAGAACCTGGGCAGCCTGTTCATCGGCTGGATGACACAGCAGGAATAAGGCCAGGCTGCTTTCAATATGCTGCGTCCAGCTGGCTGAGCGGTCGCCGTTCTGCGCCGGGAGCAGAAGCAGGTGCTGGATGAGGTTGGCCCATTGCGGGCCCCTACAGGGGTCCAGCTTGTAGACACAGCCTCGGGTCATGCCCTCTTGTGCCAGAGTCTGATGCCCCACACCATCAAACAGGCTGTAGGGGATTTTCACGATCAACTGTTCGCAACCGGCTTGCCACAAGGTGCGCACATGATGGCGGGGGGAAACTACCGCAATATCACCCGGATAGGCAGTCAGCTTGTGATGCCCGTCGCTGATAAATTCGGCCGTGCCCTGCAATGCCATCTGCACCAGGCAGAAATCTCCAAAGGCGTCGGCCTGGATTTCCACTTCGGCGCCATAGCCCAGTTTCATTACGCTGATCTGATCAATATCACGCCGATACAGACGGGTGTTGATGCGCCCTCGGCCCCAGTTCAGGGCATGCCTGGAAATGGCTCGACTCAACGGTTGATGGGACAGCTCGGCGCTGTGTGAATGAAAGACTGGATGACGGTACAACACCGACAGATCCAGGCCATTTTCTGCCGGCATGGGGAACCCCTGTTCCAGAACGTAAGAAGGCGCGTGAACAGTGCCTAGTGTAGAAGTTGCCCGATTTGGCGGGCATGGGGGCTATCCCTTATCAGGGCAGATGGGTTTGGAAATATCCTTTATTTACAAAAGACTAACCTTTTTGGTTATTTGGTTTAAGTTTAAATAAAACTACTGGTTTCTCCATGAAGTTATCCAGGCTTGTAGGAGTCAGAGGAGGCTGCGCTTTGACCACTGCTCTTTCTGGCTCATGAAGGTGCTTTTAGCATTGTCATGGCGTGGGCATTCTCGTGCCGGCCTTTTTTTGCGACACTGGCTGACACAGCGTGATCTGGGGTGTTGTTTCATGCCATCCCTTCCATTTTGCTCATGACAAGCGGCTCTTGCGATTGTGCTGGCTCTGTCAGGCTGACTTGCACACCAATGTCTGCTGGTTTGGCGTAGTGCAGACTGCTGGTTACCAGAGCGTTCACGCCCGTTGCGGCATAGGCGGCGGCATTACCGGCATGAATCCCGCCCGCAGCCAGAATGGTGAGCGTAGGATGGGCCTTGCGCAATGCAGGTACGATTTGCATCAGGGTTTCGGGCGGTATCTTGTCGAACTGCACCACGTCCGCGCCCGCCTGGGCGGCGCTATAGGCTTCGCGCAGATCCGCCGCTTCGATCACGATTTTCTTCTCGCACAAGGCATATTTGTGGTGGGCAATCGCACGGCCGACTTCTTCCCAGCCGCCCATCAGTGCTCGATGCTGCGGGAAGATCAAAATAGTTTCCCCCAGGCCCAGACGATGCGGCATGGCCCCGCCCGACAGGGTGGCTTTCAAGGCCAGCTTGCGTACGCCGGGGGCATGTTTGCGGGTGGTCAGCACGGCTACCGAGGCATTGACTGTTTGCACGGCCTGCACGACTTGCTGGGTCAGGGTAGCGATGCCACAGGCAAACTCCAGCAGGTTCTGGCCGACTTTCCAGGCACGCAGCAGGGACTGAGCCGAGCCTTGGGCCAGCAGGACCGTCTGACCGGGCAAGGCTGCCACGCCGCTGGGGGTGTAGTGCTGGGTCTGCCCGCCGCAAGAGCGCACAATCTCGGCTACCTCCTCTGTGCCCGCCACGCGAATGTGCTCACGGACCACGTAACGCAGTGTGGTGTTCTGCTTGTGCAGGCCCAGCATATGGCTGGTCAGATCCAGGTAGGACGCATCCTCGCCAATCCATTGGTCGATTTGGCTTTGTTCAAAAAAAACCGTCATTGTTGATTCCCGTAGCGCCGCAGCGCCCAAAAGCAGGCTAATGCCGTCAGACCCAGTAAGCAGGACAGCGCATTGGCACAATCTGTGTTGCCATCCAGGACGGCGTTATAAATGGATAAAGTCAGGGTTTCGGTCCGGCCTGCGATATTGCCCCCCACCATCAGCGATATCCCGACTTCGCCTAGCGCCCTGCCACCGGACAGGATCAGGCCCGTGGCCAGGGCGGGTCGCAGCAAGGGCAGCTCCACCCGGAAGAAGTAGGACCAAGTGCCGTGGCCCAGTGTGGCCGCGGCTTCGCGTAGCCGTGGCGACAGGCTGTTCATGCTGTTTTGCACAGGTTTGACCATTAAAGGCAGCCCGGCGATAAATGCGGCAATCAACAAGGCCGCCGGCTGAAAAACAATATTGGGCGACCAGCCGGTGGCACTGGCCAGCCAGCCTTGCCTGCCCAAGGCAAGCAGCAGCAAATAGCCGATGACAATCGGCGGAAAAACCAGCGGCAGACTCACCAGCGAATCCAGTAATCCGTGGCCCGGGAAGCGTTTTCTGGCCAGAACCCAGGCCAGTGCCAGCCCTAGCACCAGCTGTGCCGCCAGGGTGGCGGCCAGCACAGACACACTCAGGCCCAGTGAGCTGCTGGAGCAGCTCATCCAGGCAGACATTACAGACCGTGACGCTCAAGAATGGATTTGGCCGTGCCCGAGCCCAGGAACTGGGTCCAGGATTGCAGCGCGGGGTTTGCAGGACGGTTCTTGAGTATGGCCAGGCTCAGATCGATCGGGTCGTGGCAGGAGGCTGGCAGGGGCAGGATGGTGCCCAGCTTGTCCTTGTGGGCCAGCGCCTCGCTGCGGTTGATGAAACCGGCATCCACTTCGCCGTTCAGCAAATAAGCCGACACTTGCGGCAGCATGGCGACTTCAAGGGTGCGTCCATCGGCGTGGACTTTTTCACGTTCCATGCAGGTGGTGGCGGCGCGGCCATAAACCGTTTTCTTGGCATCGCCAATCGCGATGCGTGCGTAGCTGGGCTGCTGTAAATCCTGGATGGAATCAATGGTCTTGCCCTTGGGCACGGCCAGCATCAGGGCGCCCTGGCTGATGTTCACGAACTGCTGGGCAATGCCCATGGGTTCCAGAAAAAAGCGGTCGCCAATGATGGCGGCAATGTCTGGATTTTGCTCGCTCTGGGCGCGAACCTGTTGCATATTGCCAAAGCTGCTCTCTACCGTCAGGCCGGTTTCTTTATGGAAGGCTTGAATCAGTTCGGTGACGGGTTTGCGATAGCCTGCGCCGGTGGCAATCAGCAGGTCGGAAGCGTGGGCCGTGGTGGTGATCGCCAGCAGACAAGCGGCGGAAAACAGCAAAGATTTCATCGAATATCCTGTCGCTAAATTTCGTTATGAGCTTTAGTTTATAACGAGAGAGGGCTGACAGGGATGTTCGCCACGCGCTGGGGCCGGAGCCACCAGACTCAAACCTGCTTGAAAACTGGGAAAAGCGGCTTGTGCCCAGCGACGATGCACGTTTCTCGTTGCCGCAAAGCTGGAAACAGAAGGCGAAAAAAATCCCCATCCTGAACCAGTAAGATGGGGATTTTGGGGGGCACCCCCACCCGGAGTGACACTCCGGGTGACATGGTGTGCGTTAGGCTTGAGCGGCCTTGAATGCCAGACGCCATTGGTGCAGCAAAGGCTCGGTGTAGCCGTTAGGCTGTTCCAGACCTTTCAGAACCAGATCCTGAGCGGCGCGGAAGGCAAAGGAGCCTTCAAAGTTGCCGGCCATCTTCTGGTAGGCAGGGTCGCCCGCGTTTTGCTGGTCCACCACTGCGGCCATGCGCTGCAGGGTTTCAACCACTTGTTCGTGGGTAACGATGCCGTGCAGCAGCCAGTTGGCAATGTGCTGGCTGGAGATACGCAGGGTCGCGCGGTCTTCCATCAGACCGACGTCGTGGATGTCCGGTACTTTGGAGCAGCCCACGCCCTGGTCAATCCAGCGCACCACGTAACCCAGGATGCCCTGGGCGTTGTTGTCCAGCTCTTCCTGGATTTCCTTGGCGGACCAGTTGGTGTCCGTCGCCACGGGAATGGTCAGGATGCTGTCCAGGTAGTCGTTGGTGTCGCCTTCCAGACCCTTCTGGACGTCGACCACGTTGACTTGGTGGTAGTGCAAGGCGTGCAGCGTGGCAGCGGTAGGCGATGGTACCCAGGCGGTGTTGCCACCGGCCTTCACGTGACCAATCTTTTGCTCCAGCATTTCAGCCATCAGGTCGGGCATGGCCCACATGCCTTTACCGATCTGGGCACGGCCACGCAGACCGCATTGCAGACCGATCTGAACGTTATTGCGCTCGTAGGCAGGCTGCCACTCGGCCTGTTTCATGTCGGCCTTGCGCACGACGGCACCCGCTCGCATGCAGGTGTGGATTTCATCGCCGGTGCGGTCCAGGAAGCCGGTGTTGATGAACACAACACGTTCGGTGGCCTGAGCAATCGCTGCCTTCAAGTTCACGCTGGTGCGGCGCTCTTCGTCCATGATGCCCAGCTTGACGGTGTTGGGAGCCAGGCCCAGCAGGCTTTCCACACGATCAAAAATTTCGCTGGCAAACGCCACTTCGTCAGGACCATGCATTTTGGGCTTGACGATGTACAGCGAGCCGCTGCGCGAGTTCTTCTTCAGCTGCAGATCACGCATGCCGATCAGGGTGGTGACCACGGCATCCAGAATGCCTTCTGGGATTTCACGGCCTTCGCCATCCAGAATGGCAGGGTTGCTCATCAGGTGACCGACGTTACGCACGAACATCAGCGAGCGGCCAGCCAGCGTTTGGGTGGTGCCCGTCAGATCGGTGTACTGGCGATCGTCGGCCAGACGACGGGTAAAGACCTTGCCGTCTTTCTTGATTTCTTCAGTCAGCGAACCGGTAACCAGGCCCAGCCAGTTGCGGTAGGCCAGGACCTTGTCGTCAGCGTCCACGGCAGCCACGGAATCTTCGCAGTCCATGATGGTGGTCAGCGCGGCTTCCAGAACAATGTCTTTCACACCAGCCGGATCGGTCTTGCCAATCGGGCTGTTGGGGTCGATCTGCAATTCAAAGTGCAGGCCGTTGTGCAGGAATACGATGGCTTCAGGCGCATCAGGCTGACCACGGTAACCCAGCAGGGTCGAGGTGTCTTTCAGGCCGGTGGTGCCGCCATTTTCCAGGGTGACGCGCAGGGCGCCATCAGCGATGGTGTAGGAGGTTGCCTGGTCATGGCTGCCCTGGGCCAGAGGAATGGTGTCGTTCAGGAACTGGCGGCCAAAGGCGATGACCTTGGCGCCACGCACCGCATTGTAGCCACCGCCGCGCTGGGCACCGTCGGTGTCGGGAATGGCGTTGGTGCCATACAGCGCGTCGTACAGGCTGCCCCAACGTGCGTTCACAGCGTTCAGCGCGTAACGGGCGTTCATGATAGGTACGACCAGCTGGGGGCCGCCCTGCTCGGTGATTTCGGTGTCGACGTTGGCGGTGTTGACCTTGACGTTGGCAGGCGCGTCTTTCAGATAGCCGATGGAGCTCAGAAAGCGCTTGTAGGCCGGCATGTCGGTGATGGGGCCCGGGTTGGCCGTGTGCCACTTGTCCAGTTCGACTTGCAAGCGGTCGCGTTCGGCCAGCAAGGCGCGGTTTTTAGGTGCCAGATCATGGACCAGCTTGTCGAAACCAGCCCAGAAGGCTTCGGAGGAGATACCTGTGCCGGGCAGGGCTTCTTGTTCGATGAACTGATGAAGCACCTCGGCGACTTGCAATCGCTGGCAGGAGATTCGAGTGGTCATGTGTACCCTTGCTGATAGTTAAAAGTGATTCGGTACAGCGGCAGGCCACAAGGGCTCGTTCGCTGCGATTACCTGGTCAAGCGCGCTTCAGAACAGGCTGACATCGCGGGTAGATTGACCCGCGCGGCACCGGGAGAAAAAGGACATCAGAGGGCGAGCACATTGCACAAGGCAAAAACCACTAAAAAACGCTAACCCATAGTAAATCAGCCTAAATGCAAGCCAATTTGCGCGATGTCGAACTATGACTCACACGCATGCCAAACACACTGCCAGGTTGAATAACGTAAATTATGAAGGACTGATGCAAGCTGGATTTAATACTCAAAGTATTAAGACTACATACTTAATGTATTTACTGGTTTTGGGCAAGTCTTATATATGAGGTAGAAGACAGTGCCTGCCCTTGCACCGGGTGATTAGCGGCCATATCCGACAAGGCATGTAAGCCACGCTCAGTTCGCCAAGCCGCTGATTTAGCGCCATTCGCACCCAATGCGGGCGTGAGGGGCAGCGATCTTGGTGGGATTTGTCACTGCCTTGGGTAAAACCTGAAATCCGCCCGAAAGCGGGATAAAGGGCCAGATTTCAAGCAGATTGATGAGTCAATTTCGCGTCAGAATCACAAATAGCTGTGTCCATCAGGCGGACAGTGGGGCTTGTGGTTCAGGCAAAAACCAGTCAGTACATTTGGGGTAGCCGCCAGGCCCCTCTTCCTTGCTCCATCCCTTGTGCTCTGGTCTGAAACCAGTCCTGGACTGTCGCTATGGCAGGGGCGGTGACTTCGGTTTATCAGCAGCCCCACGGTCAGGCTCAGACGGTGGCGGGCGGGAATCGGGTTGAATAAGCGCGACAGCACGGCGCCCCCGAAGGGAGAGAGGCGATCGGGCAAGCAAGAAGAAGGCCGGCCGGAGATGGCTGAATTTGTCATGGAGCCGTGTAGGAGGCGACACGATAAACAGCTTATGATGCTTGCAGATCTGCTTGTCTGTGTTTTCCCTTGGAATACTTGTTATGTCTGATCCCAGCGGTTTTTCCCGTATTACGTCCACGCCTGAACTGATTCCATTCACGGGTTATCTGGACGCCGGCCAGGCTTTGGAACAGTTGCGTCATATTTACGATCGCAACACCGCTTTCTTGCGTGATTCTTTTGCCCAGTGCCTGGAGACCGGTTTTCCACGCGGGCAGCGTTTCAGGGCCTGCTACCCTGCTGTACGTTTGCGAGTCGAGACCTATCAGGAAGTGGACAGCCGTCTGTCGTATGGGCATGTGGTCGAGCCTGGTGTGTACATGACCACCATTACCGCTCCCGGCCTGTATCACGATTACTTGCTGGAGCAGCTGGAGCTGCTGCTACGCAATCACGGCGTGCAGGTGGAAGTGGGCGAGTCCTCCGTGCCCATCCCGCTGCATTTCGCGCTGAACAATGGCGTGCAGTCTACCGTGACGAGTGTGCCCGAATCGCCAGGGGATACCTTGCGCGATCACTTCGATGTGCCCGATCTGGCCTATATGGACGATGCCATTGTTAACGGCACCTGGGAGCGTGTCCACAACGAGCCCTTGCCGCTGGCTCCCTTTACCGCGCCACGCATTGACTACTCTTTGCACCGTCTGCAGCATTACAGTGCCACCCGGCCCGAGTATTTCCAGAACTTTGTCTTGTTCACCAATTACCAGTTCTATGTGGACGAATTTTGCCAGTGGGCGCGTGAAGTGCTGCAGGCTGATGAGCAAGGCTATATCGATCTGGTGGAGCCGGGCAATATCATCACCCCCGCAGGTGCGAATGCTTCAACAACAGGCTCGCCCCTGGCTCGGGCGCCGCAGATGCCTTCTTACCATTTGCGCCGTGCCGATCATTCTGGCATCACGCTGATCAATATCGGTGTGGGACCATCCAATGCCAAGACCATTACCGATCACGTGGCCGTCTTGCGACCTGCTGCCTGGCTGATGCTGGGCCACTGCGCCGGTTTGCGCACCACCCAGCGTTTGGGCGATTACGTGCTGGCCCATGGCTATGTACGTCAGGATCACGTTCTGGACGAGGATTTGCCCACCTGGGTACCCATTCCTCCCCTGGCCGAAATCCAGGTCGCGCTGGAGCAGGCAGTGGCTGAGGTCGCCGGCTTGTCAGGCTGGGAGCTCAAACGCATCATGCGCACGGGAACGGTGGCGTCCATTGATAACCGCAACTGGGAGCTGCGGGATCACCACGAGCCGGTACGACGCCTGTCGCAGTCGCGGGCGATTGCGCTGGATATGGAGTCGGCCACGATTGCCGCCAACGGTTTCCGCTTCCGTGTGCCGTATGGCACCTTGCTGTGTGTGTCGGACAAGCCTTTGCATGGCGAGTTGAAACTGCCGGGCATGGCCAGCGAGTTTTACGCGCGCCAGGTTGGCCAACATTTGCATATCGGTATCCGGGCACTGGAGCTGCTACGTGACATGCCTAAAGAAAGACTGCATTCGCGCAAGCTGCGCAGCTTTCTGGAAACGGCATTTCAATAATAGTTTGCCGGGGCCGCCTCTGGCGGCCAGTCAGAGCGGGTAGAACCCCGGTTTTGTCGTCATGCCCAGTTTGGCGGCCCGGTATCAGGCCGTACTGTCCCCAAGGATCAGGTCTTTTCGGCTCTGCTCAAGGCATCCGGCAGCGACGGGCAGAAGGTCGGTCAGGATCGCATCCCTTCTGACCTGTCGCTGCCCCTTTTTCAATCGGTCCAGACCAGCTGCTTAGCGGCTGGCGGCAATCGCGTCGCGTGCCTTCTGCACCAGATCCTCACCAATGGTCTTGGTCCATTTCTCAACGACGCCTTCTGTGGCTTTGGCAAAGGCTGCGTGTTGATCTGGCGTCAGGGTGGTGATCTTCACGCCGTGGCTCTCGATTTCTTTGAGCAAGGAAGGGTCCTGGGGCGTGATGCCTTTACGGGCGATTTCGATTTCGCGCTTGCCAGCCTCGATCGCGGCTTCGCGTACGATCTTCTGGTCTTCTTCGCTCCAGGATTTCCACACCTCGCGGTTGACCACAAACACCAGTGGGTCAGACACGTAGTTCCACAAGGTCAGGTATTGCTGCTGCACGTCGTACAGTTTGGCGCCGGCGTAAATGGACAAGGGGTTTTCCTGGCCGTCCACGGCCTTATTGGCCAGGGCGGGCTGCGCATCGGCCCAGCTCATTTGCGTGGGATTGGCACCCAGTGCGCTGAACGTGTCCATGTACAGGGGCGAGCCCACCACACGCAGTTTCAGGCCCTTCATGTCTTCGGGTTTGCTGACTTCGTGCTTGGAGTTGCTGAGCTGGCGAAAGCCGTTTTCCCCCCAGGCCAGCGGCACGACGCCCGCTTTCTCAATGTAGCCGAACAGGTCCTTGCCCACTTCGCCGTGGATCAAGGCGTCGGTGGCCTTGGAATCGGGCTGCAGGAAGGGCAAGGAAAACAGGTTCAGTTGCTTGATCTGGGGGGACCAGTTGATCGTGGAGCCCACCGCCATATCAATCATGCCCTGCCGAATGGCAGTGAACTCGCGCGTCTGGTCGCCTTGTACCAGCGAGGTGCCGGGGTAGATCTTGATGTTGATGCGCCCGTCGGTGCGCTCGCGCACCAGGTCGGACCAGATCACCGCCCCCTGGCCCCACGGGAAGGAAGTGCCCACCACAATGGATAGTTTGTACTCGGATTTGTAAGCGGCCTGGGCCGCTGGAACCACGGCCACAGTGGCAGCCGTACAGGCCAGAGCAGCCAGAATATGACGTATTTTCATGGATCAGGTCTCCCTTTCGATGAGTGGATGTGCAGTAATGCGGTTTTAGTTAAAGCCTAGGTAGCGGGGTAGCCACAAGGCGATGTCGGGCTCGATGATGACTAGCAGCATGGTGGTACCCATACCCAGCAGCAGCCAGCCGACCCAGCGCAAGGTGCTTTCCATTGGTACACCGGCAATCCGGCAGGCCACCATCAGGTTCACGGCGACCGGTGGCGTGAACTGGCCCAGGGCTACGTTCAGGGTCAGCAGCACGCCAAACCAGACGGGGTGCCAGCCAAAGTTGTAGGCGATCGGCATGAACAGCGGAACAAAAATCAGGAAGATTGAAATGCCGTCCAGGAACATGCCCAGCACAATCAGCATGACGATCATCAGGGCCAGAATGCCGTACTCACCCAGACCGGAGTGGATGATTGCATCTGTGACCGGGTCAATAATGCTCAGGGTGGACAGCGCCCAGGCAAAGATGCCGGCCAGTGCGACCACCATCATGATGACAGCCGATAATTCGGCCGCTTCGCGCAAGATCAAGAACAGGTCGCGAAATTGGATGGTGCGATGGATAACCATGCCTACGAACAGGCCGTAGAACACGGCCACCACAGCGGCTTCGGTGGGGGTGAACAGACCCAGGCGCATACCACCCAGAATGATGACCGGTGCGATCAGTCCCCAGGCGGCTTCGCGCAAGCTGCGCCAGAAGGGCGGCCGGGGCAGTTCGGCCTCGGCCAGGCCCAGTTTGTGGCGGCGCGAGAGCCAGATCGCCGGGATGATCAGGCCGATACCGGCCAGAATGCCCGGGAACATGCCTGCGGCAAACAGGGCGGGAACCGAGGCTTCAGGCACCAGCACCGAGTAAATGATAAAAGCGATGGAAGGCGGGATCAGGATGTCGGTGGCGGCACCGGCGCCCACAATACTGGCGGCAAAGGGGCCAGGGTAGCCGGCGCGCTTCATGGCGCCGATCATGACCGCACCCACCGCGGCGGCACAGGCCGGCCCGGAGCCGGAAATCCCCCCCAGGAACATGGCCACTCCAATGGCCACGACGGGTAACATGCCTGGGCCACGGCCGACCAGGGCAACCGCAAAGTTCACCAGGCGACTGGCCACCCCGGAGCGGTCAAAAATAGAGCCCACCAGAACGAACATGGGGATGGCCAGCAGGGGGTACTTGGCCAGGCCGGCATAAAAGCTTTGTGGTACGGCCATCAGGCCAAACCAGTGCGTATCCAGATTGGACATCAGGATGGCAAAAGCCCCGCCTATGCCCAGGGACACGCCCACGGGCACGCCTACCAGCATCAGGCCGATGAAGATGACAAACAGCAAGGTAGCAATCATGACTTGGCCCGCCAGCGACGCATCCACATGCCCAGCAAGCGCAGGCTCAGGGTGGTGGACAAAATGGGCAGCCACATGCTGTACCACCAGGTCGGCACGCCAATCGAAGGAGAGGTATCGCCCCATTCGAATTCATCCAGTGCCATACGCCCGGACAGCACGGCCAGGCCAATGAAGAACAGCAGGCTCATGCCAATGCCGAACAAGGCCAGCCGGCGTTGACGGCGCTGAGTCCCCGCATCAGCAAAGACTTCGATACGGATATGGAGGTGTCGTACACAGGCGCTGGCCCCGGCATTCATGGTCAGGACCACCAGCAAGAAGATGGAGATTTCCTCGGTCCAGGCAAAAGAGCTATCGGTCAGATAGCGCACAAACACGTTGGCAAAGGTAATCAGCGCCAAGGTCGCCATGATCAGGACCGAAGCCCAGTCTTCCAGTTGCAAGGGAACGCGTGGACCTGGTTCGGTCGGCGCGCTGGCGGGATGGGTAGATATATCTGTAGAACTTGAATCCATGAGGTCTGTCAGATCGGGCAATAAAGCTACATGCTAGCGGTCAGGGACGGGGCTGGCAGTGAGTAATTTCCCCCGGTGCAAACGCAGCCGCGGGCCAGGATTGGCCGGGGACGAAACGATAGGGATAGGGGCGAATACACACGCGATAGGGGGTGGTGTGTCGCCTGGCTGATGAGGTGTAAAACCTGGCCCGGCACGACAGATAGGCCTGTGTGTGGCGCTCTGGAAGAGCCCGGCAGGGGTGTTGCCGGGCCTGCTGTGCGGGTGTTCAGCAAGGGTGCAGGCGGCCGGTAAGGCTGCCTGGGCTAATGCAAGCTGGGGGACAGCTTACTCTTTTTTGCGATCTTTTTTCCCTTTTTTGCCTTCTTTGTCCTTTTTGGAGGACTTTTTGTCCTTGTTTTTATCCTTATTTTTGGCCTTTTCTTTCTTCTTCTTTTTGTCTTTTTTGCTCTTTTTGTCCTTGTCGCTTGAGTTTGACGTGTCCTGCAGCGCAGCGTCAGGTGCCTCTTGATCCCTTGTGTCTTCTTGCAGCGCCGGGTGCTCATCAGTCTGCGGGTCCGCTGCGCGTTGCCTGGACGAGACCGGTGCCCTGCGTGCCTGCTCCATTTCCGCATCCAGCTCGGCGGCGACCTCGCGCAGCTCTTCTGCAACTGCTTGGGCACGGTCCTCGGGCAGCGCGATCATGGTGCCCCGACATTGGGGGGCACCACACAGACAGCGATAGTTCTGCTTGAGCTCCTCGGTAATGTCATCGTCGATGACCAGCGAGTAGTCGTACAAAAGCTCTTCCCCGGCCGGGATATCGCGCATGGCCACAATGAAGACACGCGAGCCGTCAGCATTCTCGTGCCCTTCACAGTTGGGGGCGCAGGAGTGATTGATCCAGCGTGAATCGTTGCCCCCCTGGCCACCGTCCACGATCTTGCCGTTGCTCAGGGCAAAGAAAAAGGTGTGAAACGGCTCGTCGGGATTGACTGGAAACAAGGCATCGGCCTGTTCGGGCGTCAATCGCTTGCCGGCGTATTGCAGGATGCGTGTCCCGGCAGGGATATCGCGTAGCGCAAACACGCCATTGCCATGCAGTTTGGATGGTTTGACGACGTGCCAGGGTTGGCGTTGAGTGACCATGGGGAATCAGCCTGTAAAAGGGGATAAACTGGACGGCGATCTCTATCTTACAAAACATGCAGGGCTACGCAACCATGTCACTTGAAACGACCGCCCACAACGGCGCGCAAATCTTGCTCGAAACCTTGATCGCTCAGGGTGTAGATACCATTTTTGGTTATCCTGGCGGAGCGGTGTTACCGCTCTATGATGCTCTGCATGCCCAACCGCGAATTCGTCATATTCTGGTCCGTCACGAGCAAGCTGCGGTGCATGCAGCGGAAGGGTATGCCCGCAGTACCGGTAAGCCTGGCGTGGTGCTGGTGACATCGGGCCCGGGTATGGCCAATACCACCTCCGGTTTGCTCGATGCCTTGTGTGATTCTATTCCTGTCCTGTGCATTAGTGGACAAGTGGCGACGACGGCAATTGGTACCGCCGCGTTTCAGGAGTGTGATGCCATCGGCATTTCACGTCCTGTGACCAAGTGGAATGCGCAGGTACGGCGCATTGAGGATGTGGCTTCGCTGACCGCCAAGGCCTTGCGCCTGTGTACCCAGGGTCGTCCTGGCCCGGTACTGCTGGATTTTCCTAAAGACATTCAGATTGCTACCTTGCCTGCTGCCAGCAGCGAGGCACCTGCCCAGGACGAGGCCGACAGTCTGCTGGCCCCGGCAGCGCCGGCGCCTGCTCAGGAAGCGGCCATCAAACGTGCCGCTGCCATGATTGCGCATGCGCGACGCCCCGTGTTTTATGGTGGTGGCGGGCTGATCAATTCCGGTGCGGATGCCAGCCATGCCTTCACCAGCCTGGTGCAGGAAACCGGCGCCCCCTGCACGCTGACCTTGATGGGCCTGGGTGCTTATCCTGCGCGTGATGAGCAGTTCGTGGGCATGCTGGGCATGCACGGGACGCTGGAGGCCAATCTGGCCATGCACCATGCCGATTTGATTATCTGCGTGGGCGCGCGTTTCGACGACCGCATTACCGGCCGCCTGTCCGATTTCTGCCCGCACGCCAGCAAGATTCATATTGATATCGACCCCGGTTCCATCGACAAGGTGGTGCGTGCTGATGTGGCTTTGGTGGGTGATTGCTACCCCTTGTTGCGCGCCTTGCGCAAGGAACTGTCCCACCACGACTTGCCCGAAGGCCGTCTGAATGACTGGTGGCAACGCATCGGCGTGTGGCGTGCGCAGGAATGCCTGAAAGTTACCCCGCGCAGCGATGCCATTTTGCCGCAAGATTTGCTGCAGCGCCTGGATGCGCACCTGGAAGGTCGCGACGCCATCGTGTCCACGGACGTCGGTCAGCACCAGATGTGGGCAGCGCAGTACATCAAGTTTGATCGTCCCCGCCGTTGGTTGACCTCAGGGGGGGCGGGCACCATGGGTTATGGCATACCCGCTGCTTTTGGGGCGCAGATTGCACATCCGGACAAGCTGGTGGTGTGTGTCAGTGGGGACGCGTCGGTACTGATGAATATTCAGGAACTGGCCAGTGCGGTGCAGCATCGCACGCCGATCAAGGTGATTCTGTGCAATAACCGCCACATGGGTATGGTGCGTCAGTGGCAAGAGCTGATTCATGATGGTCGTTATAGCCATAGCTATAACGAAGCCATGCCGGATTTTGTGGCCTTGTCGCGCGCCTTTGGTTGGGAAGCCGAGCGCGTGGAGCATCCCGATCAGCTGGATGCGGCGCTGGAGCGTTGCCTGGCCCACGACGGCCCGTTCTTTCTGAACGTGGAGGTGCTGGCGCTGGAGAACTGCTTCCCCATGATGCCTGCCGGCTATGGGCATCAACAGGTGATGTTGTCCGAAGATAACTGGTATGTAGAAGAATAAAGTGCCTGGTGGGGACACGGGCGTAAAAACCCCTATGTCCCCGCCCGGGTACTGCGCATTAAATACACTGATCCATTCAGACAGGAGGGGCATGCATGATGTACCGTCACATGAAGAACCGTCTTTTGGCCGCGGGATTGATGCTGGGCTTGGGCCTGGCGATGGGGGTGGCGTCGGCCCAGACCCCACTGAAACTGGCTTATGCCTTGTCCACCAGCTCTCACTATGGGGCCGGTGCCAAGGCCTTTGCCAGCGCACTGGAAAAGGATGGCAATTACACCATCGAGGCCTTTCCGAACAGTGCCTTGGGCGGCGAGCGCGAAGTTATTGAAGGCTTGCAGCTGGGCACGATTGATCTTGCCATTGTCTCTACCGGCGCAACCCTGAACTTTGTGCCCAAGACCGGCGTGTTCGATATTCCTTTTCTGTTTCGCGATCTCCAGCATGCCCGTCATGTGCTCGATGGCAAGATTGGACAGGACATGCTAGCGGAGTTTCCCAAGCGCGGAATTGTGGCACTGGCCTGGGGAGAGCAAGGCTTCCGTCACCTGACCAATAATGTGCGTCCTGTCACTACCCCGGCCGATGCCAAGGGCTTGAAGATCCGCACCACAGAAAACCCCATTCATATCGCGGCTTTCCGGGAAATCGGTATTTTGGCGACCCCGATGGCCTGGCCCGAAGTGGCAACCGCTTTGCAACAAGGCACGATTGATGGGCAGGAAAATCCCTTGTCAGTCATTGTGTCGGCCAAGCTGCCGCAATTGCAGAAGTACCTGTCGCTGACGGCGCACGTGTATGGCCCTGCCCTGGTGCTGATGTCGCCCGCGGTGTATGACGGCCTGTCCGATCAGGACAAGCAGTTGATGCGCGATGCCGGCATTTCCGCGGCCCAGGCCATGCGCGATTATGTGGACGATATTGAAAAAACCGGCGTGGATGCGGTCAAGGCCGAGGGCATGCAGGTCAATACGGTCGATCACGCGGCGTTTGCCAAAGCGGTGGAGCCGGTTTACCCCCAGTATTACAAACAGTTCGGCCAGGAACTGGTCGAGGCCATTCGTCAGACTCCCTAAGCGATCCGCATCATGAAAGCACTGCTGTTCATGCTGGATAAGGGCGTGTTCCGGCTGGTGTCCTGGGTGACGCAGTTATTGCTGCTCTCGGCGGTGGCGGCAGCGTTTTATCAGGTCGTGGCCCGCTTTGTTCTCCAGTCGCCTGCCGACTGGAGCGAAGCCTGGTCGCGCGCCGCCCTGATCTGGACCGTCATGCTGGGATTGTGTCTGGCCTTGCGCCAGGGGGCCATGCTCAGTGTCGATGTGGTGCGATTATGGGTGGGCACGCGAACGCAGCATTGGCTGGATGTGGCCGTGCTGCTGTCTTGCCTGGGCTTTTTTGGCCTGCTGGCCTGGTTGGGGGGACAGATGGCATGGCGGGTTCGCTTTCAAACCATGCCCAGTCTGGAGTGGTCCATTTCCTGGGTATATATTGCCATTCCGATCGGGGCGGTACTGGCCATGCTGGGGCTGCTGGCCCGATGGATGGAAAAGCCGCCGGCGGCCGTGGTGGACGCCACGCAACTCTGATTCAAGACTTGATGGCAGGCTTGTAAGGCATCCCCGAACGGGGCAAGCCAGACGGGACGCTGCTTAGACCGGAGACCCTATCGTGTCCCAGATCATGCTGGTATCGATGCTGCTGTTTTTTGTATTGACGGTGCCCGTGGCCATTGCTGTGGGGCTGGCCAATATGGTGGGGGTGGCGTGGGACGGGCGTATGACTTTTCTGGTTATCGCCCAGCAGTTGTATGCGGCCTTGGATAAATACCCTCTGGTAGCGGTGCCCTTCTTCATTTTGGCGGGCAACCTGATGGAGGCCGGTGGCATGTCCAACCGCATGGTGGAGTTCGCCAAAAGTCTGGTGGGCGGCGTGCAAGGCGGTTTGGCGTGCAGCTGTGTGCTGACCTGCATGATCTTTGCAGCCGTGGCCGGTTCCAGTGTGGCGACCACATTTGCGGTGGGGGCGATTTTGATTCCGGCGATGGTGCGTCATGGTTACCCGGCACCGTTTGCAGCATCTTTGCAGGCCTCGGCGGCGGAGCTGGGGGTGATCGTGCCGCCCTCCATCCCCATGATTTTGTTTGCGGTGTCCACCGATACCTCGGTAGGCGAGCTGTTTGTGGCCGGCCTTGGTCCCGGCTTGCTGATTGGTTGCGCCCTGATGCTCTATGTCTGGTTGTATGCCCGCCGCCACGGCCTGGGTTTGCAGGATGGGCACGGCCGGCTGGGAGTCTGGACCGCATTTCGCCAGTCCTGGCTGGCCTTGTTGATGCCGGTCATCATTCTTGGCGGCATTTACGGCGGTGTCTTCACGCCCACCGAGGCCTCGGCGGTCGCGGTCGTCTATGCCCTGGTCGTGGGGCTGTTTGTCTACCGCAGCGTGAGCTGGCGGGACCTGTCCAAGGTGCTGCACCGTTCGGTGGTATCGACAGCAGTCATCATGTTTATCATCGCCAATGCGGGTGTGTTTGGCTTTTTGCTGAACCGCACCGGCATCCCGGCCGCTTTCGGGGCGTGGCTGGGGGACGTATTCAGCAGCCCCGTCCTGTTTCTGCTGGGGGTCAATGCCGCTTTGTTTGTCGTGGGCATGTTTATTGAAACCTCAGCCTCCATCGTGGTGCTGGCCCCGTTGCTGCTGCCGGTGGCCATACAGTTTGGTATTGATCCTGCGCACTTTGGCGTGCTCATGGTGGTCAACCTGGCGTTGGGTATGGTGACCCCGCCCTTTGGCGTGAATCTGTTTGCGGCCTGCTCGGTGGCGGGTATTTCCCTGGAAAAGCTGGTGCGGCCCCTGATCCCGTTTGTGCTGGTGGTGGTGGCGTGCTTGATGCTGATCAGCTATGTGCCAGAAGTCAGTTTGTGGGCTCGGGACCTGGTGTACCGTTGATAAATTGTCTGCCTTGTTGAGCATTGTCCATGACGTATTTTGCCCTCTTGCTGGTGCACCTTCTGGCTGCGATTTTTTTTATTGGCACGGTCTTTTTCGAGGTGCTGATGCTGACTCCCCTGGCGCGTCAGGTGTCCCGCCCGGCCATGCGGGAATTTGAGTATGCCTTGGGGCGGCGGGCCCGCCGCATCATGCCCTGGGTTCTGTTACTGCTTTATGGAGCAGGTTTGAGTCTGGCCTGGCAGCATCGGGCCCTGTTTGAGGTGGGTGGCGCCCGTGCCTGGATTCTGGGCTTGAAAATCACCCTGGCGCTCAGCGTATTTGGGCACTTTCTGACGGTCATGGTGATGAGCCGGCGCAAAACCATGACGGCGCGCCGGTCCCGCATTATTCACCTGAGCGTTTTTGTTCACGTTTTATTGATCGTGGTGTTGGCCAAGGCGCTGTTTTACTGGCCGCTTTGAGGCGTGGGGTCAAAACACAGCAGCCCCACGGATTCTTCCTGCAGCTCTTGTCCTTTAGCAGGGTTCTTCAAGGACACGTAGACGCGTCCAGTGCGTGTATCCAGCGCCAGACTGTTGGTGAGTTTGTCGGTGGTGGCAGCGGCCACCGGGCGCAAGGTATCCAAGGAGTAGACGGCCACCCGTCGCTCGCTACGCTCGGACACGTAGGCCAGGCCCGCCGCCGTATCAAGACGGATTGCCAGCGGATTGCCCTGAACGGGCTGAGCCGCGAGAATCTGCCCGTCCGTGGCATCGAGCATCAACACTTGCTGGCGTGAGCCGCTCCAGTCGCGCTTGGGTAAAAGCCGTTGTTGCCAGGGGGTAATGGAATCCAGCCCTTGGTCAGTTACGTACAGGCGGCCCTGATAGTAGGCCAGATTGATGGGTTGATGCACGCCGGGCAGGGTCCAGCGTTCTTGGATACGCAGGGCCCGGGTGTCGATCACCACGATTTCCCCTGCCATGGTGGACACATAGAGTCGCCCGCCTTGCTCATCCAGCGCCAGCCCGGTGGGATAAAAGCCCAGGTCGGGAATACGGGTCTTTAGCGCGAGGTTCCGACTATCCAGCACGAAAAGCACGCTCTGGCCGGCAGACAGGCCGGGGACAAACAGCAGGCCCTGGGACTTGTCCAGAATAAGGCCGCGCAGGTCATGTTCATAGCGCTTGCCATCCGGTCGGAGCTGGCTTAGCTGTACTGTGTGCAGCCTGCGATTGCGCTGTGTATCGATTACGCTGATGCGTCCTTGCAGGGAGTGCCCCACGTACAGACGATTAGCCTGATCGTCCAGAGCCAGTCCGAAGGCGCGATAAGGCAAGAGCAGGCGGCTTTGTTCCTGCAAGGTGGCGGCGTCCAGCTGTACCAGGCTGCTCGGTGGCGCGTCGTCGTTGAAACCACCGGCCACGGCCGCATAGACGGCGTCTTGGCGGGGGCTGTAGGCCAGCTCGTAAACGCCCGGCCCAACGACTGTTTGTACGTGGCTCGTGGTGGGGCTGCACAGGCGCTGGGCCTGTACTGGCAAGGCCAGGGCGCTGCTGGTGGCCAGCAGCGCGAAGATCCAATGGGTTTTCATAGAAACAATCCTTAGTATTGCAGCGTGTAGGTCAGCGCGTAAGTACGCCCTTGGCCGCGGAAATCCAGCACGCTGGGGGCAATGATGCCGCTGTAGATCAGCTTGGCCTGCTGGCCCCACCGTGTTTCATAGGATTTGTTGAACAGGTTTTGAATCCCCAGCGACAGCGTGCCCTTGACCTGTGCGCTGTGATCGAACTGGTAGCGTCCCAGCAGGTCCACCAGGGTCAGACTGGGCAGGGATTCTTGTTGCTGGCCGCCCCCGACACTGGGGATGTCGCTGCGCAGTTTCATCGAGTGGGCTACCTGCGCGCGGACTGCCCAGTTACTGCCCTGCTTGCCGATATAGGCGGTAGCCTTGGAGGGGCTGGAGTAGTAAATGCCGCGCCGCTGCCAGCGGCCGTCTTTCAGCTCTTCATTGCGAATCAGCAGCAGGCTGGCCCCGGTGCTCCAGCCGTGGTTCAGGCGCAGATCCAGTTGCCCTTCCAGACCGTAGTTACGCACTTTGGAGTCCACCAGCGAGATATTCAGCGTGTTGCGGTCCAGGGCGATCGACTTGTCAGATTGCGAATGAAACAGAGCGACCTGGGTAGAGAGCGGGCCATCGTTGTATCGCCAGCCCACTTCGGTGGAGCGGGTTTTGATGGCTGCCATGCTGGAGTCCGCCACGCTGATGTGGCGACCCAGCGCCCAGTGATTGTCGATCAGTGAATAGCTGGCGCCCGTTCCGTAGTACTTGGCGGGGTCTGCCAGCTCGAACCCTTCGGAATAATTGGCCCACACCTGCTGGGCCGGGCTGAGCTTGTAGATCAGACCGGCATTGAACAAGGTCGTGCCGTAGCTGTTGCGCCCGCCTGGAATGGCATCGGCCGACTGTCCGTAGCCGGACAGAACCAGACGTTGTTGTATGCCCTGAACAAAGTCGTCCACCTGCACACGGACGTGTTGCTTGCGCAGCCCGGCGCTCAGACTCAGCTTGTCAGTCAGATGCAGGTCAGCCTGTGCAAAGGCTCCCAGTATGTGATTGCGAAAGCCGGGGTAGCGCGGCAGGCTGGCCACCTTGTCAAACTCCAGCCCCCCACTGTCCATCGCCTTGTTGATGTCGAACATGGTCTGGGTGGCCTTGAAGGTTTCGTGATCGTAATCCACGCCATAATTCAGGCTGAAGCGGTCCCAGTCCTTGTTGAGCATGGCTTTCAGGCCGAATGTCTCGGTTTCCTGTGTGGACACACTCCAGTTGTAGATGCGTTTGCCGGGGACGAGCGGGTTGGCGTCTGAATCCGGGTAGGGATAAAAACGCATGGACTCATTGCGATAGTAGGCCTTCAGATACAGATCCTGGCCGCCCAGCACATCACTTTTGTAATAGTCGGCCGCCAGAATCTGGCGTTTGGTGCGGGGTTTGTAGTTCGAGTCAAACCCGCTGCGTATATCCAGTTCAGAGGGATTGAGGATATTGTCGTTAGGGCCCGGGCGCAGCCATAGCGCTTTGCCCGGTTTGAAGCCGGAGTCGTAGTACTGGGCCAGCAGGCGCAGTTCGCCCGCCTCTTGCAGATCCACATTCAAGGTGCCCATCAGGTCCAGAGAGCGGTTCCACTGCAGGTCTGTCTGGGTAATGTCGGGCAGGACACGATCGCCCTGGCTGTCATAGGCGCCGCCATTGCGGGTCAGAGACAAGGCCAAACGCCCTTGAACGGTCTCGTTGCCGCCTTCGACGGACTGCGACAAGGTGGTGTTCAGGTCATCGCCTGCTTGCAGACCGCTTCGTACTCCCAGCTCGGAGACAAATCGTGCCGGACCGGGTTCGGCGCGTTTGGTAATGATATTGATGATCCCGCCTGTGGCATTGCCGCCGTGAATGGCTGTGGCTCCCGACAAGACCTCGATGCGTTCGATATTGAAGGGGTCAATCGAATCAAACTGCCGGCTCAGTTGACGCGAGCCGTTCAGGGAAATGCCGTCGATCATGACCTGCGTGGGTCGGCCCCGCAGGTACTGACCCGCATTGGTGCGGGATTGTCCCCCCAGGTCCAGGCCGGGGATCAGTTGCCCGAGCATTTGCTTCAGGGACACGCCGCCTCGGGTCTGTTCCGCAATCTGCTCTGAGTCAATGACCCAGACGGTGTTGGCTGTCTCATCAATGGATTTTGGGGTGCGCGAGGCGACAACGGTCACTGCGGCCAGTGTTTCCCCTTGCCGGATGGGAGCGTCCTGGGTCTTGGGCTGTGACGGGGCAGTCTGCAAAGTGTAGGAGCCAGCGCCGACTTGACGGGGTGCCAGCCCCGAGCCATTCAGGACGCTTTGCAAAGCCTGGGTAGCGGTGTAGCTGCCGTGTAAAGGAGGTGCCAGGCGGTGCTCGACCAGATCTTGAGTGAAAAAAACTTGTATGCCGGCCTGACTGGCAATCTGGGTTAGCGCGGTGCCTAAGGGCTGGGCGGGCAGATTGAAGTTCAGAGTCTGGGCATGAGCAGCCGTGCTGATGCTGACCACGGTCAGGGCAGCCAAGGGGGTAGAGAGCGTCAGGCGCATGAACAAAGTACCTTGAAAAGGAGGACTGATAGAGCGAAGCCGTTTTAAAACAGCCGTACCCCTACCTCCTTTACAAATAATTACTTTTTGGCGGGCAGCAGCAACAGGCTGCCATCAGCCTGTTGTTGAAGCTCGACCGACCAGACCTTGGGCAGCAGGGTGGGCAGTTGGTCCAGAGCCGCAAGCTGGAAAACGGCGCTGACTCGGCGTTGGGCCAAGGCCGGGTCAGATACCCGCAGGGTTTGAGGCAGATAGGCTTGCAGTTGATGGACGGCTTGTTCCAGAGGCAAATCGTTGATCAGCAGTTGACCGCGTTGCCAGGCCAGCAGCGTGTCGGCCTGCACCGTTTCAATCGGCCCTACTCCGGCAGCATCGACTTGTAGCCGTTCATCCGCCTGCAAGATATGGTTGACGGTCGGCTGATGGGCCTGGTCGCGCACCTGTACCCGCCCCTGCTCTACGGTCACGACAAGAGCGTCGGGCTCGTGTTCAACTGCAAAGCGCGTGCCCAGCACGCGCACTTGCACGGTGCCCGCCTGCACCTGGAAAGGACGCCAGGCTGAGTGGCTGACATCGAAATACGCCCGCCCCTGCTCCAGCTGGATGTCCCGGCTGCGTAGTCGCCAGGTGGCAGACAGGCGGGTGTTGCGGTCCAGGGTGGCGACGGAACCATCGAACAGGGTAAGGCGTTGCTGAGTATGGGCCGTAGTGCTGATCGTTTCGTGCCGCCAGGCCGGGTTCCAGTACCATAGGCCGGTTGCCATCATTGCCAGAACCAGCAGGGCCGAGCCGGCCCGACGTTTCTCTCGTTGTCGTTTACGCTCGCTGGCCTGCCGGGCCAGTTGCTCCAGATCGGGCAACGGAAACTGCTCCCGCAGCGTTGTCTGATGCTGGCTGAGCAGCTCGTCCAAGGGGGAATCAGCGGCGTGATCGTGAGTGGGCGGAACCGGATCAGCGGTGGAATTCATTTAGCAGCGCTCCATGTGGCGACGGCAGTGTTCCATGCCCAACCGTATATGTTTTTCAACGGTTTTGACTGAGATGGCCTGCAGACGAGCGACTTCTGTTTGGCTGATATGGTGAATTTTGTGCAAGATGAACACTTCTTTGCAGCGAGGCGGCAAACTGTGAATCGCTTGCATCAGGTGATTTAATGCCTGACGGGCGCTCACCTGCTGTTCGGGTGTCGCTGCCGGGCATGGGTGGTCTTCGGGACGCAGGTGAACCTCGTGATGGCTGCAGCGACGCTGGTCGCTGCGGTAGCGGTCGATCGCCAGATGGTGCAAGATGCGGCGCAACAAGGCCAGAGGGGAACGGGGTTCGGGGCGCGAAGGGCGCTCTAGCAAACGCAGGCAGGCGTCGTGCAGAACATCTTGCGCAAAATGCTGAGCACCAAAACGTCGGCGTAATTGACCCAGCAGATCCTCGTAGTGTTCACATAAGGCATCGACCAACGCATTGCGCCGATGGTGGGAAGAAGCACGGGGTTTTGTCGGCATGGGCGGAAGATGCCTGCGGGGCAAAAGTAGAGTTGGAATTAGTAAAGCAAATAAAAACGATTCTTATTTTAATATAAGTCGGCTGACCGTCAAAACACGGGTGTATCCGGTGGGTAGGCATCATGAGACGGGACATGAAAAAGGCCTCCCGAGTGGGAGGCCTGGTTGCTGCGGATAAAGCGGGCTGAACAATCAGTCTGCCGTGTTGGCCGCTGTCTTTTTTGCAGCTGTCTTTTTAGCGGCGGTCTTTTTGGCCGCTGTTTTCTTGACGGCGGTCTTTTTCGCGGCTGCTTTGGTCGCCGTTTTCTTGGCCGCCGTTTTGCGGGCCGGTTTCTCGGGCCGCGGCTCGAACTCAAAGCCGATCTTGCCGTCGGCCTGACGAACCAGGAAGGCCTTGAACTTGCGATTGGTGCGCGAGGACACAAAACCATCGAGCAGGTCTGTCTTACCCTCGCCCAGCAATTTGGCCATCTGTTCGCGGGTGATCTCCTGTTGCAAGATCACCTTGCCACTACGGAAATCACAGCTTTTGGATGGGCCAACGGACTTCTCGCACAAGTAGCGCAAACCGTGTTCAAAGACGGAGGACTGGCACTTGGGGCAAGGGCCGACCGGGGTCTGGCCGCTGAAATCCAGCGTTTCGTCGTCTTCGTCGTCGTTCTGGCCAAAGTCGAACTCCAGCTTGTACTCGTCGGTAATGCGCAAGAGTGCCGCAAAGGGACGTCCCATCTTGCTGATGAAGCCGGGCAATGGCCCCAGCTCTTTCTTGGCCAGCAGTTCTTCCACTTCGGGCAGCTCAAAGGTGCGGCCTCCGGGGTGCTTGCCAATCGAAAAATCGCAAGCCGTGCAGGCGTAACGACGGTAATTTTCTTTGACCACGCCGCCACATTTCGGACATGGCGTTTGCAAGGTTGCGTAATCACCAGGAACCGTGTCGCGTTCGTACTCTTTCGCGCGTTTGACAATCACTTGCGTCATTTGCGCGATTTCACGCATGAACACATCGCGGTCCAACTGACGCTGCTCGATCTGCTTGAGCTGGTGCTCCCACTCGCCGGTCAGCTCAGGCGAAGTCAGTTCGCTAACGCCCAGACCGGACAACAAAGTCATCAATTGGCGCGCCTTGGCGCTAGGCACCAGTTCGCGGCCTTCCCGACGCAGATAGGCTTCGTTCAGCAGACCTTCGATAATGGCTGCACGCGTGGCAGGCGTGCCCAGTCCGCGTTCGGACATGGCTTCGCGCAGGGCTTCATCGTCCACCAGCTTGCCGGCGCTTTCCATGGCCGACAACAAGGTCGCTTCCGTAAAGCGTGCGGGCGGCTTGGTGGCCAGGGCCTTGGTGTTCACGTCTTCGGTGCGCACCTTCTCGCCATCGGCAACGGGCACCAGGGACGCATCTTCACCCTGGGCATCGCGACCATAAATAGCCAGCCAGCCCGGTTTGACCAGTACTTTGCCTTCGGTCTTGAAGTGGTGGCCGGACACCTGCGTGATACGCGTGGTGACGCGGAACTCCGCGGCCGGGAAGAACACGGCCAGGAAGCGACGGCTGATCAGCTCATAAATCTTGTGCTCGGCATCACTCAGCTCCCGAGGCACCTGCAAGGTGGGGATGATGGCAAAGTGATCCGAGACCTTCTTGTTGTCAAAGATCCGACGGTTGGGTTTCACCCATTTTTGCTCGACCACTTCCTGGGCGAAGGGCTGTACTGAGGCGCTGGCAGGCGTGCCGCTGTCTGCCAGCGCACGCATGGTCTCTTGCACCGTACTGATATAGTCTTCGGGCAGATAGCGCGAATCGGTACGGGGGTACGTCAGTGCCTTGTGGCGTTCGTACAAGGTCTGTGCCAGGGACAAGGTGGTCTTGGCAGAAAAACCGAAGCGCGAGTTGGCTTCCCGTTGCAGCGAGGTCAAATCAAACAGCGCGGGCGACATCTGCGTGCTGGGCTTGGATTCCTCGGTGACCACACCAGGCTGTTCGCGGCAGGCAGCCACAATCGTTTGAGCCGCGGTCAGGGACCACAGACGCGAGTCTTTTTTCTCGGGGTCGTGCTCGTCCTTGACGAATTTGGGGTCAAACCAGCGGCCCGTGTACAGACCGGCAGCAGCGATAAAGTCTGCGTGTACTTCCCAGTAATCGCGTGACACGAACTGACGAATCCGGTTCTCGCGTTCGTTGACGATAGCCAGCGTGGGAGTTTGCACACGGCCCACAGGGGTTTTGAAGAAACCGCCGTCCTTGCTGTTGAAGGCCGTCATGGCACGAGTGCCATTGATGCCCACCAGCCAGTCGGCCTCGGCACGCGAACGGGCTGCCGCCTCCAGCGGTTTCATGTCCTCGTCGTCACGCAGGTTTTCAAAGGCCTCGCGGATCGCCGATTGAGTCATCGAACGTAACCAAAGCCGTTGCACCGGTTTTTTCGTTCCGGCGTACTGCATAATGTAGCGAAAAATCAGCTCACCCTCGCGTCCCGCGTCACAGGCATTAATTACCGCGGTGACATCTTTCCGCTTGATCAGCTTGACCAGCAGTTTCAGGCGTTCAGTCGATTTTTTGTCGGTAGGGTTGAGCTCAAATTGAGGGGGGATGACGGGTAAATGCGTGAAGCTCCACTTGCCGCGGACCGGATCATTAGGGGCCACCAGGCTCAGCAGATGGCCAATGCTGGAGGCCAGCACGTAGCGATCGCTTTCAAAATAATCACCTTCTCGAGTGAAACCGCCCAATGCCCGCGAGATATCTACGGCGACTGAAGGTTTCTCGGCAATGATTAGTGTTTTATCCATATGATTCCAGTGACAGCAACTGCGCTGCAATGCGCGAAATGATACGAGGTGCTTATCCCTCTATGCAAGTTATGAGACCTGACAAGACTAACGTATGGCCAACGGACTGGCGAGTGTTTCTCACAAAACTCGCCTGGGGCCTGGCTGTTTTGCTGCTCGCCAGCGGACTGGTGACCTGGGTGGCGGCCCATTGGGACGACTGGGGAAATGGTGCCAAATTTGCCCTGGCCCAAGGCGCGGTGCTGGTTTCTGCCGGGCTGGCCTGGCTGTTTCGCCGACGCGCCGGTGGCTGGGGTCATGATCTGGGCGTGCCCGCTGCCCTGACGGGCTTGGCCGCCGTAGCTACGGGCGGCTTGCTGGCGCTGATCGGCCAGACTTATCAGACTGGCGCAGACCCCTGGCAGCTTTTCGCATTGTGGACTGTGCTGATCATACCTTGGGTATTGGCCGTGCGCAGTGTCTTTCTGTCAGTGCTGTTCGTGGTGCTTCTCAATACCGCCCTGTACTTATGGATTGATGTCGCCCGCCTGGACTGGTTCGGTCGGGGGAGCACGACACAGACCTTGCTGGCGCTGGCAGTTAACGCGCTTTTATTGCTGGCAGCCGAGACGATCTGGCGTGCCCGACGTGATCCGTGGCGTATCTTGCCGCGAGTCGCTGGCATTGCCGTGGGTTTTTTCATGGGCATGCAGGTTCTGGAGGGCGATTTCCTGCTGGGACTGATCCTGTTTCTGGCGCTCTACGCTATTTACCATTACCGGCGCCCGGACTTGTTGATCATGTCACTGGCATCGTTCGGCGCGTATGGTGCGTTGAGCATGTTGATTATCGAATATGCCGGGAACGCCTTTTTGTTGATCGTGGTGGTGATTGTGGGCCTGGGTCTGGGCTTGCTGCGTTTCTTGCAGCAACAGGTCATCCATTGGCGGCGCACGCAAGGATCGGTTTGGGCAGCGGACGCTGCGCATGCTGCAAGCACGGTCGCGGGAACGACGGAGACGCGGGTTAAGGCAGCGTTGGGCGTTCAAGCAGATGCTGGTTTGCCGGCTCACGACACGGCTCAGGCTGACTCCATCGCGCTTCAGGATACGGACGAGCACCACCCTTGGTATCTGCGCCTGATCAAGCTGTTTCTTTATTTGCTCTTGCCGCTGCTTGTCCTGCTGTACCTGGCGATTTCTCTGGATCTGAGTCTGGAGGCTCTGGGTGTTCTGGGTGGCATCATGGCCCTGGCTTCGCCCGCGCTTTTTGCCAAGGCTCATACGGTACAGAGTCGGGATCTGGTGGGCGGCTGGGTGGCGTGTGCGCTGCTTTTGCTCAGCGTACCCATTGTCGAGGCGCGCTATCCCTGGCCGCCCGAGATCAGTGCCTTGTTGGCGCTTGTGATCAGCACGGTGTTGTACAGGTTGGCCAAGGGCCAGTTTGTATTGCGCATGCTGCTGGTGCTCTGGGCCTTGGCGGCCATCGAGTTCCTGGTGGTTGAGCGCCTGTTTGAGCGCTGGACGACGCTGCCTTATTGGGTATTGGAGCTGCCTGCTGCCTTGATGTTCTTTGGCGCACTGTTGCTTGGTCACTTCCAGTTGCGTGGTGAACGCAAGCCCCACTTCTGGCTGCCCCTGTTCTGGTCCTTGCTGCTGGTGTCCCAGCTTCATCTGGCCTCGGCCGGCGCACTGTTTTATTCCATGCCCTTTTGGGGCGAGTCGCGGCCTTATCTGACCGCGACCGGTTTCCTGCTGGCGATGGCGCCCGTTGCCATCCTGGCATTCTATTGGCGCGCCTGGCGTGAGCAAACGCGGGTCTTTGGCATCGCTTTGCTGGGCGTGGCGGCTTTGTGTGCGGTCTGGACACCCTACCCGCCGCTTGCCCTGGCCCTGAGCTGGATTCTGGTGGCGTATGCCTGGCGCTACCTGAGTCTGCTGGCCGTGGCCGTTGTGATGGGCCTGTTTTGTCTGTGGCGCCTGTATTACATCCTGAACATCAGCTTGTTGGATAAGGCCGAGCTATTGCTGGCCACGGGCTTGGGCTGCGTGGTGTTTGCCTATCTGGGGCAGTTAAGTCGCAAGCCGGCCGGAGTGGGTACCGTGCTTCAGGCTCCTCCCAAAGGCGTGGTGGTCAGCGTGCTGTTGGGGACGGTGCTGGTGCTGGGCGTGGCAAACGTGGCGATTGTGCAAAAGGAACGGATTTTGCGCGATGGTCAGACGGTATTGCTGGAGCTGGCTCCCGTGGACCCGCGCTCCTTGATGCAGGGTGATTACATGTCCCTGAACTTCGCCCTGTCACAAAGCCTGTCAGCCCTTTCCTGGAGTTTGCCCAAAGCGGCACAGGCCAAAATGGATGCCCAGCAGTGGGTTCTGGTGGGGGTACAGCTCGATGAGCACAAGGTGGCTCAACTCAAAGGCGTGTATCTGGATCTGGATGGTCAGGAACGTCTGTGGAATGACGCTGGGCCGGTGGCTGAGCCAGATGAGGTGATGCGCTTGCGCATGCGGCGTCACCGCAATAACTGGACGCCGGGTACCGATGCCTGGTTCTTTGCAGAAGGTTCGGCAGATCGCTTTGATGCAGCCCGCTATGGCGAATTTGCGGTGGTCGAAGATGGCCAGAGCCTGTTGCGTGCAATGCTGGACAAGGACAGGCAGGCTATTCAATAAGTCTGGGCTTATCGGTCGCACGCATGAAGCGGTAGTCGGATTGCCTTTCATCAAGACAATCCGACGTGCCATCAGTCCTTGCATCGGGCTTTTATAGCGACGCTCAAGCCGATGCCCTCGAAGACAGCAAGAACCATCAAAAAGGCCCGAATCCGATCTGGGATCGAATTCGGGCCTGCGTTCTTGAGATGAAGGAAAGGCCTCTTTTGATGGGGGCCGTTGCGACAAATAAAAACGAGTTCCTGTGTATTCGCTTAATGGGACTGACGGGTGGAGTCGTCGCTGAGCAGCTCTTCAAAGATCAGATGATCGATTTCGGCTTCGTGGCTCCACAAAACCATCAGGGCGACAATTTTTATTTTGTCCAAAGAGACCGGGCTTTCATCCACCGCCATAGCGCTTTCAATCAGAATTTCGCGCAGGTGGGCGGTCAGGGCGCCGGAATTTTGCAAAAAGGTGATGAAACCCATGGCGTCAGCGCCCAGCACATGTTGTTCGTGCTCGGAAAAAATACGCTGACTGTTGGGGCTGAGTTGAGCGGTAGGCTGACACTGTTGCGAGGTCTCGCCCAGTGCATGTAGCCAGCCCAGTGCGTCGTTGATGTCCTCGTCTTCAAAGCCAATAGCCGCCAGCTTGTGGGCCAGAACCTCCGCCTTGGGACAGGACTGGGGGTTGTAATACGTCTCGAATAGATAAACCAGGATATCAAACATGGATATAAGGTTGCCGTCCTAAGTGATTAAAAAAACTGCGTGATTTCGGTAACCAGTGACCAAACTTTACGCTGATTTGCGGTAGGGGGCAAATGGGGTGTTCAGGGCTTGGGTGGGTTCTGCCGTGAGCAGCAAGGCCGTTTTTTACCGGGTTTTGCTCTGGCAGACGCCCTATGCGACAGGGCGTCTTCATGATTGAAACATAAATCGATTGTTAGGGTAGAAACTGTCGTTTATTTGAAACCTTGACGCTTGTCCGGCAGCGGGAAACGCTGTGCCCAGGCACGGGTAGCCTGGCTCCAGAATGCGTCCAGCGTGCTAGCCGCAACAGGTGCAAAGCCCAGAAAGGCCCAGACCCGTTGCAGTGTCTCCAAGGGGTGCTCCAGATCGAAGGCCGGGGCATGGTTCTGTTTGGAGAGCTTGCGGCCTTGGCTGTCGCAGGCCAGCGGCACATGCAAGGTGCGCGGGACAGGCAGTCCCAGCATGCCTTGCAGAACGCGCTGGCGTGCCGTGGAACTTAACAGATCTGCACCTCGTACCACATCGGTGATCTGGCTGTCTGCATCATCAATGACCACTACAAACTGATAGGCCCAGAGCTTGTCGGCGCGTTTAATAATGTAGTCCCCGACTTCTTGGGCGACATCTTGCTGCTGCGGCCCGGCCCAGCGATCGGTGAAGCTCTCCACCCCTTTGGGGACGCGCAGCCGCCAGGCGCGGATGCTGCGGCCTGGGGCAATGCCATGTCGGCAGGTGCCTGCATAGGGATGGTCCGTGGCTTCCGGGCTGACAGGGAGGGAGGCGGCCAGAATTTCCTGGCGTGTGCAGGCACAGCCGTAAACCAGATTCTGCTCGCGCAGGCTGTCGAACACCTCCTGATAACGGGCCAGACGCTGACTTTGCCAAACCACCTCGCCGTCCCAGTGCATGCCCAGGCCTTGCAATTGCTGCATGATGAGCTGGTCTGCCCCTTTCACAACGCGTGGCGTGTCTATATCTTCAATGCGCAATAACCAGCGCCCGCTCTGGGCGCGTGCATCCAGGTAGCTGGCCATGGCGGCAACCAGCGAACCCTCGTGCAAGGGACCACTGGGACTAGGCGCAAAGCGACCACAGTAAGGGGTAAGGGGCTGGGCGGTCATGAGTCGTTCTTAACGGCAAGAGCCCCTGGACGGGGGCTCTTGTTAGTGCGACTTTACGCCTATTTTTCGGGCCCGGCAATCCGTCTTGCTCGGGCCTAACGGGGATGGTTTTCAGCTCTCCATCGTGACCAGCTCCGCCCCTTCGGCGACCTGATCGCCCACGGCAAAGAACAGTTCGGCCACGATGCCATCAGCGGGTGCCTGAATGGAGTGCTCCATTTTCATGGCTTCCATGACCAGCAGCACATCGCCTTGCTTGACGCTGTCGCCAGCGCCCACATTCAGGGCAATGATTTTGCCCGGCATGGGGGCAGTCAGGCGTCCGCCGTGCGCTTCCTGGCTGCTGGTGCCGGCGTTGGCCAGGGTATCGACCACGCTCAAGGTCCAGTCCGAACCCTCCTGGGCCACTTGCAGATGCTCGCCATCGCGCAGCACCTGGGCGCGATATTCGGTCTGACCCAGCCACAAGCGCAGAGTCAGGGTATCAGCCAGATCGGCGGCTTGGGCAGCCTGCCAGCGCAAGGCATGCTGTTCGTGGCCCAGCGTGATCTGCCACTGGCTTTCACGACGCTGCAGCAGGATTTCATGCGCTTGCTCGCCCAGTTGCACATGGACCTTCTGGTCGTAATCGCCGCTCAGGCGCCAGCCGTCATGGACGCCCCAGGGGTCCGTGTTGGTGGACGGTGCGCCCATGCCCTGGTGCGTCAGCACCGCGCAGGCGGCGAAAGCCAGCACCGAAGCCGGCACATCCTGATCGCGGGGGAACAGCGCATCGTGACGGCGTGGAATCAGGCCGGTGTCCAGATCGGCCTGGGCAAAGGCTTCATCGCCCAGCAGACGTTGCAGGAAGGTCTTGTTGGTGTGTACACCCGCCACCTGAGTGTCAGCCAGCGTGCGAATCAGGCGACGACGTGCTTGCTCGCGGTCCGCACCATGGGTGATGACCTTGGCAATCATGGGGTCGTAGAACGGGCTGATGACGCTACCCTCACGCACGCCACTGTCGATACGGACCTCACCGCAGGTGAAGGAGGCATGGGCAGGGTATCGCAGGCTGCGCAGCGTACCGATGGAAGGCAGGAAATCCTTATCGGGGTTTTCGGCGTAAATCCGCACTTCGATGGCATGTCCATGGATGCTCAGCGCGTCTTGTTTGGCCGGCAAAGGCTGGCCATCGGCCACGCGCAATTGCCATTCCACCAGATCGTGGCCCGTAATCAGTTCGGTGACGGGGTGTTCCACCTGCAGGCGGGTGTTCATTTCCATGAAGTAAAAACGTCCGTCCTGCTCGGCAATGAACTCCACGGTGCCAGCACCGACGTAGTTCACGGCGCGGGCTGCCGCAATGGCGGCCTCCCCCATGGCCTGACGACGTTCGGGCGTCATGCCGGGAGCGGGGGCTTCTTCAATCACTTTCTGGTGACGGCGCTGCACCGAGCAATCGCGCTCGAATAGATACACGTACTCGCCGTGCTGGTCACCAAAGACCTGGATTTCGATGTGGCGTGGCTTGGTGATGTAGCGTTCAATCAGCACGCGGTCGTCGCTAAAGCTGCTGGCGGCTTCGCGCTGGCAAGAGCGCAAGGCCTCCAGGAATGCGCCGGATTCTTCCACAATACGCATGCCTTTGCCGCCACCACCGGCACTGGCCTTGATCAGCACGGGGTAGCCGATATTGTCGGCTTGCTGGTGCAGGAAGTCGGGGTCCTGGTTGTCGCCGTGGTAACCGGGCACCAAAGGCACACCGGCTTTTTCCATCAAGGATTTGGCGGCGGATTTGCTGCCCATGGCGGCAATCGCCTGGGCAGGCGGCCCTACAAAAATAATGCCGGCTTGTTCACAAGCGCGAGCAAAATGCTCGTTCTCGGACAGAAAACCATAGCCAGGGTGGATGGCATTCGCGCCAGTGGCACGGGCGGCTTCCAGAATGGCGTCGATCTTCAAATAACTGTCGCGTGGCTCGGGGCCACCGATGCGCACAGCTTGATCACAAGCACGGACGTGCTGGGCGTCGGCGTCCGCGTCGGAGTAAACCGCAACGGTACGCAGCCCCAGGCGGCGGGCAGTGGCGGCCACCCGGCAGGCAATTTCACCGCGATTGGCTATCAGCAGGGTCTGAAACACAGTGTCTCCTTGTCTTACATGCGGAACACGCCAAAGCGGGTGTCTTCAATAGGGGCGTTCAAGGCGGCGGACAGGCCCAGGGCCAGAACGCGCCGGGTATCCGAGGGTTGGATGATGCCGTCATCCCATAGACGCGCCGTGGCGTAGTAGGGATGGCCTTCATGTTCGTACTGGGCGCGGATCGGGGCCTTGAACGCCTCTTCTTCCTCGGCGCTCCAGGTCTGGCCACGAGCTTCCAGTCCATCACGGCGCACGGTAGCCAGTACGCTGGCAGCCTGCTCCCCACCCATGACCGAGATACGGGCATTGGGCCAGAGAAACAGCAGGCGCGGGCTGAAGGCACGGCCACACATGCCGTAGTTACCGGCACCGAAAGAGCCGCCCAGAATCACGGTGAACTTGGGTACGGCAGCCGTGGATACGGCGGTGACCAGTTTGGCGCCGTGGCGGGCAATCCCTTCGTTTTCGTACTTGCGGCCCACCATGAAGCCGGTAATGTTCTGCAGGAACACCAAAGGTGTCTTGCGCTGGCAGCACAGTTCAATGAAGTGGGCGCCTTTCTGGGCCGCTTCCGAGAACAGAATGCCGTTGTTGGCGATGATGCCCACGGGCATGCCGTGGATATGGGCAAAGCCGGTCACCAGCGTGGTGCCAAAGCGGGCTTTGAATTCATCAAAGTCCGAGTCATCCACAATGCGGGCGATCACTTCGCGCACATCGTAGGGCTTGCGGGTATCGGCGGGGATGATGCCGTTCAGCTCTTGCGGGTCGTAGCGCGGTTCGCGCACTTCTTTCAGCGGCCAGGGTAGTTTTTTCTCGCGGTTCAGGCGGCCGACACAGCGGCGTGCCAGTTCCAGCGCATGCAGATCGTTCTCGGCCAGATGGTCGGCCACGCCGGACAGACGGGTGTGCACATCGCCACCACCCAGGTCTTCGGCGCTGACTTCTTCACCGGTTGCGGCTTTGACCAGTGGCGGCCCACCCAGGAAGATGGTGCCCTGGTCGCGCACGATGATGGACTCATCGCTCATGGCCGGCACGTAGGCACCGCCAGCGGTACATGAACCCATCACGACAGCAATCTGCGCAATGCCCTGGGCCGACATATTGGCCTGGTTGTAGAAGATGCGGCCAAAGTGGTCCCGATCCGGGAATACGTCTTCCTGATTGGGCAGGTTGGCCCCGCCCGAGTCCACCAGATATACGCAAGGCAGATTGTTCTGTTGGGCAATTTCCTGGGCACGCAAATGCTTCTTCACAGTCAGCGGATAGTAGGTCCCGCCCTTGACCGTAGCGTCGTTGCAGACCACCACGCATTCAATGCCGGCAATGCGGCCAATGCCCGTGATGATGCCCGCGCCAGGAGACTCGTTGTTATAGACATCCTGGGCAGCCAGAGGCGAGAGCTCCAGAAAAGGCGTACCGGGATCAAGCAGACGTTCGACGCGTTCGCGCGGCAGCAGCTTGCCGCGTCCCACATGGCGTTGCCGGGCGGATTCGGACCCACCCAAGGCGGTTTTCTGTAGCTTTTGGCGCAGATCAAGGATCAGGGCCTGCATGATCGAGGCGTTGTCCTGAAAGTCTTGGGAACGCGGATTGATGCGGGATTCAATAACTGACATGGCGTGCCTGGAAAGAGAACAGAGAAAAGCCCATAAAATCAGCCGGGCCGCAGCCCGGCTGATGAGCTTGCTTTAGACCAGCTCGACGGCCAGCGCGACGGCTTCGCCGCCGCCAATGCACAGCGAGGCAATGCCGCGCTTGCCGCCTGTTTTACGCAGGGCGCCAATCAGGGTGGCCAGCAGGCGCGCACCCGATGCCCCGATGGGGTGACCCAGGGCCGTGGCGCCACCGTGGATATTGACCTTGTCGTGCGGGATGTTCAGCTCTTTCATGGCGGCCATGGTGACCACGGCAAAGGCTTCGTTGATCTCGAACAGATCTACATCAGCCACGCTCCAGCCGGTTTTATCCAGCAGCTTCTGGATGGCGGCTACGGGTGCAGTCGTGAACCAGGCGGGCTCCTGAGCGTGCTGGGTGTGAGCCACAATACGCGCCAGTGGCGTGGCGCCCAGTTCCTTGGCTTTCTCTTCGGTGGTGATCACCATGGCGGCGGCACCGTCCGAAATGGACGAGGCGTTGGCCGCGGTAATCGTGCCATCTTTTTTGAAGGCGGGACGCAGCGTGGGGATCTTTTCGGGCATGGCTTTGGTGGGGGCCTCGTCCTTGGCAATGACTACATCGCCTTTGCGGCCCGCAATCGTTACCGGAGCGATTTCCCAGTCAAAACTGCCGTCTTCGCTGGCCTGACGAGCGCGGCGCAGCGATTCCAGTGCATAGGCATCCTGCTCTTCGCGGCTGAACTCGTACTTGCTGGCGCAGTCTTCCGCAAACACACCCATGGCGGTACCACGGCTGTACGCGTCTTCCAGTCCATCCATGGCCATATGGTCATACACGGTGGAATGGCCGTAGCGGTAGCCCTGGCGGCCCTTGAGCAGCAGATAAGGGGCATTGCTCATGCTTTCCTGGCCCCCAGCCACGACGACGTCCACGCTGCCAGCCTTGAGCAGGTCGTGGGCAAACATGGCCGCTTTCAGGCCGGAACCGCAAACCTTGTGGATGGTGGTGCAAGCCACGCCCTGGGGCAGACCGGCCCCCAGGGCCGCCTGGCGCGCAGGGGCTTGGCCCTGACCAGCTTGCAGCACGTTACCCATGATCACTTCGTCGATCTGGTCGGCCTGGATGCCCGAGCGCTCCACGGCCGCCTTGATGGCGACCGCGCCCAGTTCGTGAGCGGCCAGATCGGACAGACTACCCATCATGCCGCCCATCGGGGTGCGGGCGATCGAGACGATGACAACGGAATTAGTCATGAAAGACTCCTGGTTGCAAAGAGGAGACCGGTGCGCGCTTGGCAAACTCGTGCAGCTGCCGATCTTTGTTATACGGAAAAATATTTTCGATCCGACCTTGCGTTACCCGCAAGCGACATTGAGACCACCATTCAGGCTCCAGCAATTCTGCATGGTGGGCCATGAAGGCTTTGCGAATGCGTGGGTCGGTCAATAGAAAGTAGCCGAATTCTTCGGGAAATACATCGTTTGGGCCAATCGGATACCAAGGTTCGCTCGCCATTTCGGCTTCTTCGTTCGGTGCGGGCGGAATGGCGCGGAAATTCATCTCGCGCATATGCTGGATTTCGTCGTAGTCATAAAAGACGACGCGGCCCAGACGGGTCACCCCAAAGTTCTTGAACAACATGTCGCCGGGGAAAATGTCGGCGGCCGCCAGCTCGCGGATTGCCTTGCCGTACTGGTCGACAGCGGCGTTCAGGGCGGGATCGCTGGCCTTGTTCAGGTACAGGTTCAGGGGAGTCATGCGCCGTTCGATATAGACGTGGCGCAGCAAGATGGTGTCTTCGGACTCTTCCAGCAGGCTGGGCACTTCGCGCCGCAACTCTTCCAGCAAGGCTTGTGAAAAGCGGGCCTTGGGCAAGGCAACCTGCGCGTAATCCCAGGTGTCAGCCATGCGCCCGACACGATCATGCTTTTTGACCAGCTGGTATTTGCTGCGCACCGTGGCATGATCCATGCCCTGCTTTTGAATGCGGTCGCGAATCAGCTTGAAGACATAAGGGTAAGACGGCAGCGTAAAGACGGTCATCACCATACCGGCAATACCGGGAGCCAGATCAAAGTGATCGTGCGAGTGCGACAGGTGGTGCAGAAAGTCGCGGTAGAACAGCGTCTTGCCCTGCTTTTGCAGACCGATGGCGGTATAAAGCTCGGCCTTGGGCTTGCGTGGCAGCAGGCTGGACAGGAAGTCCACATAGGCCGACGGGGCTTCCATATCGACCAGGAAGTAGGCGCGCGTAAAGCTGAACAGCGTGGACAGGTCGTCAGTGGTGTGCAGCAAGGCGTCGATGTACAAATGTCCGGAGGGGCGATGCAAAATGGCCAGCGAAAAAGGCAGCACTTCGCCTTGATTGATCAGGCGGCCCACCACATAGGCCCCCTTGTTGCGAAAGAACAGGGAGTTCAGCACCTGAATCTGGCAGTCTGAGCCAATGCGCGAACCATAGCCCCGTGGCAGACGGCGACACAGCTGACGCACCGCCATGCGAGCCAGCGTGCGCACATCGCGTGGCAGGTCGGCAAAGGGGGCGGCCAGACCGAAGTCGGCCAGCATACTGGTTAGACTGGCTTCCAGACCTTCTTCGGTGGGGTAATAGACCCGATACGAAGGCAGCGCGCCGTCCAGATAATCCGTGGCAACGGCTGGGCGCACGAAAATGAATTCGTTGCGAAAGTAGTGCCGATGCAAGACGCGGCAGGAGACGGAGTTAAAGAACGTCTCGGCGCATTCCGGCTGTCGGTGACCCGAGAGCAGGCGTACAAACTCTGCCTTGGCCTGTAGCCACAATTGCTGCTGGGCCTCGTCCAGGTGGGCCGGTGCCGACGGTGTCGGTTGATGCAGACGCAGATTCTGGCTGAGCATGGCCGCGCACTCGCGCACTCGCGTGGCGTAATACTCGATACGCTCACGGGACAGTTGCTGGATGCCATGCCAGTCCCCCGATTCGTACAAGGACTTGGCGCGCTGGGCGCTATAGCGAAACAGCGCATAGTGGCGATTGAAACCATCCAGCATGGCCTGAGCGACCTGGGTCGCGGTCATCGCCGGTTTTTGAACCGGAGTGATGACCGTGGTTTCGCCAAAATCAGGGTTGGACATGCCTCTGCCTTTTTAGGCGGTTTCAGCGAACAGTTCGCGGCCGATCAGCATGCGGCGAATTTCACTGGTGCCCGCGCCGATCTCGTACAGCTTGGCATCGCGCCACAGGCGGCCTGTGGGGAATTCGTTGATGTAGCCGTTGCCGCCCAGAATCTGGATGCCTTCGCCGGCCATCCAGGTGGCTTTTTCAGCGCTGTACAGGATGGCGGCCGCGCAGTCTTTACGCACGGAGCGCACGTGAGCGGCGCCCAGACGATCCAGGTTCTTGCCCACGGCATAGCACAGGGCGCGGCTGGCTTGAAGGGTGGTGTACATATCGGCCACCTTGCCTTGAATCAGTTGAAATTCGCCAATGGCCTGGCCGAATTGCTTGCGGTCGTGGATGTAGGGAATGACGACGTCCATGACGGCTTGCATGATGCCCAGCGGGCCACCGGCCAGTACGGCGCGTTCGTAGTCCAGGCCGGACATCAGCACTTTGACGCCGCCATTGAGCTGGCCCAACACGTTTTCTTCAGGCACTTCACAGTCCTGGAACACCAGTTCGCCCGTGTGGCTGCCGCGCATGCCTAGTTTGTCCAGCTTCTGGGCGACGGAAAAACCGGCAAAATCCTTTTCGATCAGAAAGGCGGTAATGCCGCGTGCGCCGGCTTGCGGGTCCGTTTTGGCGTACACCACCAGGGTGTCAGCGTCCGGACCGTTGGTAATCCACATTTTGGAGCCATTGAGCACGTAGCGATCGCCTTTCTTTTCGGCGCGCAGCTTCATGCTGACCACGTCCGAACCAGCACCGGGCTCACTCATGGCCAGGGCACCGATATGCTCGCCGCTGATCAGTTTGGGCAGGTATTTCTGCTTCTGGGCTTCTGTCCCGTTGCGGTTGATCTGGTTCACACAGAGGTTGGAGTGCGCGCCGTAGGACAGGGCTACCGAGGCGCTGGCACGGGAGATTTCCTCCATCGCGATCATGTGGGCCAGATAACCCAGGTTCGCACCACCGTATTCTTCGCTGACGGTCATGCCCAGCAAACCCATCTCACCGAACTTCTTCCACAAGTGCATGGGGAACTGGTCATCGTGATCCAGTTGAGCCGCTAAGGGGGCAATTTCGGCCTGGGAGAAGTCGGCGACAGCGTCGCGCAGCATGTCCAGGTCGGAGCCAAGATCGAAATTCAGGCCGGGCAGGCTCATGAGACACTCCGTGGAAATAAATGGGTTGTAGAATCCTATTTATATTACGTTTACGTAAACGTCATATATATGGGTTTTCCCTTATCGGGATTCCTGCTTTAACTGTTCACTCATGGTGTGACAGATGTCGAGCTGATCCTGAATTTCCTGCAAGGTCTGATCCAGGTCCTGCCGCTGCCGCTCCAGGCGCAGGCGATGCTCGTTTAGCACTTCCTGATAATGCTTAAGCTGCGAAGCGGTGTCCATCGGGGATTCATACATATTGATCAGCCGCAGGATCTCCGATAACTGCAGTCCCAGCCGTTTGCCGCGCAGGGCCAGCTTCAGGCGGGCACGATCGCGGGGCTGATAAATGCGCTGGGTACCTTGGCGCAGCGGGCTCAAGATTCCTTGGTCTTCATAGAAACGCAGGGTTCGGGGCGTAATGCCGAACTCATGCGCCAGATCCGATATTGTCCAGGTTGTCGTTGTCATTTTTAGTGTGATTTACGTAAACGTAAACTATCATGCCATAGAGCCAGGGTGCGAACCAGGGTCTGTGAGGCTTCTTTTACGCTTAACAGGCCCTAGCCTTTTAGTATGGACAGCCCTTACGTCTTGCAAGAGCTATTCATTGGAGTGAGCATGAATCCTAACGAACAAAAATTGAATTATCCCTGGGCAGATACCCTGCCCCCACCGGGTGGCAGCCTGGAGGTCGCACCGGGGGTGCGATGGTTGCGCATGCCTTTGCCCTTTGCGCTGGATCACATCAATCTGTGGCTGTTGCGCGACCAGATCGAGGGTCGCGACGGTTGGACTATTGTGGACTGTGGTGTCGCCCGCCCTGAAGTGCGCGCGCTGTGGGAACAGGTTTTTCAGCATGAACTGGACGGTTTGCCTGTCCTGCGCGTGATCGTGACTCATATGCACCCTGACCACATTGGCTTGGCCGACTGGTTATGCCAGCGTTGGAATGCTCCTTTGTGGATCAGCATGACCGATTACGCCACGGCTCGCTTGTGGTCGGGTGCGGGTGGACGACAGACGGGTGCGGAAGCGGGCGGCCCGAATGGTGTGGCGGCAGAGGCGCATTTTGTCCGTCACGGTCTGCAAGATGAGAAAGCCCGTGAGCAGATTCGCAGCCGGGGCGATTACTACCCTTCGATGGTGCCTTCAGTGCCCGAGCGTTTTGTGCGCTTGATGGATGGTCAGCGTGTGGTGATCGCCGGTCGCCCCTGGCGTTTGATCGTGGGTTACGGCCATGCGCCCGAGCATATGTCCTTGTACTGCGAAGCGCTGAAGGTGCTGATCTCCGGTGACATGCTCTTGCCGCGTATCTCCACCAATATCAGCGTGTTCGATACCGAGCCCTTTGCCAATCCTTTGCCCTTGTACCTGAATTCCTTGCTGTCTTATCAGGATCTGGCCGCGGATACCCTGGTGCTGCCCTCACATGGCAAACCTTTCCGTGGCATGCATGAGCGCATTCGTCAGCAGCAGGAACATCATGCCGAGCGACTGGAAGAGGTCCTGCAAGCGTGTGACCAGCCCTGTACGGCAGCCGACATCTTGCCGGTGCTGTTTCATCGCAAGCTCGATTCGCATCAGATGACTTTTGCCATGGGCGAGGCCATTGCTCATTTGCACGCCTTGTACTTTGACGGTCGTTTGTGTCGCCAGATGGGCGAGGACGGGGTGTACCGCTTCCAGCGCACATGAAGAACGAGTCCGCTCCTTAATAAGGACCGGCAATATAGTGATTGAAAGCAGGGGCGACCCGCTCTGTCGGCCTGTGGTAGCGTAGAGTTTTTCTTGCTACCGCCTGCCGACACTATGAGTTCTGATCTCGCCCTGGACACCGCCCTGCAACATACTGGTCTGGCACCGTTCGATCCGCACACGGATGCGGCGCCGGTGGCCGTACCGATCATGCGCACCAGTACGGTGCGCTTTCGTAATCTGGATGCTTTGGACCGCGCTCAGGCTGACAAGGCCGATCCAGAAAAACGCTCGGTCACCTATGGGCGCTCGGGCATGGATACCCACGCCGCCCTGGAGCAGGTGTTCTGTCAGCTTGAGTCTGCCACCCAGGCCTTGCTGGCGCCCTCGGGCATGGCGGCCATTACCCTGGCTTTGCTGGCCTTGCTGGATTCGGGCGATCATGTGCTGATTGCGGACAGCGCCTATGGTCCGGTCCGCTATCTGGAAAAGACGGTGCTGCGTCGCATGGGCATACAGGCCACGTTCTGCGCGCCGACCCCTGAGGAAATGGAACGCCATCTGCAAGCCAACACCCGCATGGTGTACGTGGAATCGCCTGGTTCCCTGCTCATGCAGATGCTGGATATGCCCGCCTTGGCCGCGTTTGGACGCCAGCACAATTTGTTGCTGGTCACGGACAATACGTGGGGCTCGGGTTATATCTACCGTCCGCTGGCGTTGGGCTTTGATGTCTCCATCGTGGCGGGAACCAAGTATGTGGCAGGTCACTCCGACCTGATGCTGGGCGCGGTCATGTCGGCCGATCCGCAACTGAACAAGCGCTTGCACGACAACCATTATGCTCTGGGGTTTTCCATCAGTGCGGACGATGCCTGGCTGGCCTTGCGGGGCGCGCGCACCCTGCCCATCCGCATGCGTGAAAGTGCTGCCAATGCGCTGGCCGTGTGCCAGTTTCTTGACAGTCGTCCTGAAGTCACTCGGATCTATCACCCTGCCTGGCCTCACGACCCCGGCCATGCTTTGTGGCAGCGAGACTGTACGGGCTCCAACGGGATGTTGTCGGTCCAACTGGCACTGAACCCTGTGCAGGCGCGTGTGTTTGTGGATGCCCTGACATTGTTCGGTATCGGCTTTTCCTGGGGCGGCTTTGAAAGTCTGGTGCAACTGGTGGATACGGCATTCCTGAGCGGCCACACGTATTGGGAACACAGTCAGGACAGTTTGGTGCGTTTGCATATTGGGCTGGAGTCGCCCAAGGATTTGTGCGCGGATCTGACGCAGGCTTTTGAGCAGGCCGCGCAGGGTTGAGGCTAGCTGACACGGGATAAAGCAGACAGGCGCGCCCGCTGGGTGGGACGTTGCGTGCATGGGGCGGCCGACTTGTCGGACAAATGGCGGTCAGCGCCGTGGCGGCTTATGGACGCGGTATGGCCAGACCCGCGGTCACAGCGATAAAAACGGCAACGGCCCTCAAGATCGGAATGTATTCCGTCTTGAGGGCCGTTGCTGCTATGGCGTGCCCAGCGTGTTGATTAGCGGCTGGTGACCATTTTCACCAGCTCCTGGGCCTTGGTGATGCTTTCGTCGTAGCCATTGGCCAAGGAAGGCGACGTCACGAATTTGCCCCCCACAGCCAGGCTAGGTGTGCCCTGAATCTGGTAGGTATTGGACAGTTCATTGGCTTTGTTGGCCTTGGTCTGGACGCCAAAGGAGTTGAAGGTCTGCTCGAAGCGATCCTTGTCCACACCTTGCTTGGCCACCCAGGCCGAGATGGTTTTGGCATCGAAGATGCGTTCACGTTTTTGGTGAATCGCATCAAACACCTTGGGGTGCAGGTCCAGGCGGTCCATGGCCTCCAGGGTGTAGTAGAGCTTTTGCAGGTCGGTCATGCCGGCATTGAAGGCAACCGGCACACGGCGCAGCACGACATTGTCAGGCAGGGTCTTGGCCCAGGCTTCAACCTTGGGTTCGAGGATGGCGCAATGTGGGCAGCTGTAGGAGAAAAACTCCAGCACTTCGGTTTTGCCGACGCTGTCCGAGGGCTGAGCCGCAGGCAGGGTAACGTAGCCTTGGTTGGCTTGTTGAGCCAGCGCGCTGGTGGTGGGCAGCAAGCTTGCCCCGGCCAACAGACTGGCACCGACCAGGGATCGTACAAACAATGCGTTCAGCTTCATGAATCAATTTCCTTAAGGGGGAAGATGAGGTCTATGACCTGTGCAAGGGAGGAAAAGTTCACCTCGGGCCCGTTTTCATCGTTAAGGGCTCAGGGCCGTACGACGGAGGTGTCAATTTTTTCCTCGGCCAGCCGGCTGCGTGCCCGGTTCATTTCGTCTATGCCCTTGAAGGGCCCCAGGCGTACCCGGTTTACCGTCCCGCCATTGACCTGAGCACTTTGCACGGACGCATTAAAGCCCAGCATCAGCAGGCGGGCCTTCATGGCTTCTGCATCGGCTGTGTTGCGAAATGCGCCCGCCTGCAGGTAATAAGGGGTCGAGGTCGTGGCGGGCTTGGCGGCCGCAGGGGGGGCGGCCGGTGCTGGTGCGGCCGGTTTGCTGGCAGCCGGTGCCGGGGCGCTTGGCGCGGACGGTGTGACTGCCGGAGCGGCCACCGTTGGCGCCGGTGTCCGGCGTGCCTCAGGCTGGCCGGCAGACTCGGACCCTATGGAAGGCAAGGTCGCAATCAGGTCGCCCAAGGCATCGGGCGCAGCGGGTTTGGGCACATTGGGCAAATTGACGGGAGGCAGGGTCAAGCCGGGAATCGTGCCGCCCGGTGGCGGCGTCTGCCCGCTGGAGCTGCCATACAGATCCCGGTTCGGGTCCAGTAAATCCCGCCCTTCAGGCAAGGCAACGGTAGGTTTGTCCCGACTGGCCTTGTCGACAAAGGGCATGGGCACTTTGGTGACAAACAGGGCCACCGCCACTGCGGCGCCCAGGCCCAGAATCAGGCCAATCAGAATGCCGGTATACGTACCGCCGGAACTGCCGGATTTTTTTCGTGCTCTTGCCATATCTGCCTATGGGTTTACATACGTTCAGGTGCCGATACACCCAGCAGGTTCAGACCATTGCGGATGACTTGGGCGCAGGCCTGGGCCAGACGAAGGCGAGCCAGACGCAAGGCAGTGTCGTCTACCGACACGCGCTCGGCGTTGTACCAGGAGTGGAAGTCCGCGGCGCAGTCGCGCAGCCAGAACGCAATGTGATGAGGTGCCAGTTCGCGGGCGGACTGGGCCAGCACGGCGGGGTATTCGGACAGGCGTTGCAGCAAGGCAATCTCGGTGGGGGCGGTCAGGGGCGTGATGTCGGCCCCCGGTACCTGATCGAGCAGCTCTGCCGACTGGTTCAACACGGAGTTGATGCGGGCATGAGCGTACTGGATGTAATAGACCGGGTTTTCTTCGCTCTTGGACAAGGCCAGATCGATATCGAATACGAATTCGGAGTCGGCACGACGCTGGATCAGGAAGAAACGCACGGCATCCTGGCCCACCCATTCGATCAGATCACGCAAGGTGACGTAACTGCCGGCACGTTTGGAGATTTTCACTTCCTGGCCATTGCGCACGACTTTCACCATCTTGTGCAGAATATAGGCTGGAAATTCCTTGGGGATACCCAGTCCCAGCCCTTGCAGGCCGGCGCGCACCCGGGCGATGGTGCCATGATGGTCGGTGCCCTGGATATTGATTACGTGGTGAAAGCCGCGCTCCCATTTGGTCACGTGGTAGGCCACATCGGGGACGAAGTAGGTATAGCCGCCTTCGGACTTGCGCATTACGCGGTCTTTATCGTCCCCTGTCCCCAGTTCGGTGGTGCGCAGCCATAGCGCGCCGTCCAGCTCGTAGGTGTGACCGGCGTCGATCAGGGCCTGCACGGTTTTTTCAACCTTGCCGGAGGTGTACAGCGAGCTTTCCAGGTAGAAATTGTCAAACTTCAGACCAAAGGCTTGCAGGTCCAAATCTTGCTCACGGCGCAAATAGGCCACAGCAAAGCGACGGATGTCTTCCAGATTGTCCAAATCACCGCTGGCCGTGACAGACTCGCCATCAGCGGCCTGAACCGTTGCACCAGCCTGGTAATCGCGGGCGATATCCAGAATGTAGTCACCCTTGTAGCCATCAGCGGGAAACTGCTCGCTGTCGGGTTCAATGCCCCGCGCACGGGCCTGTACGCTGGTGGTCAGATTGTCGATCTGGTTACCAGCGTCGTTGTAGTAGAACTCCCGTGTCACGTCATAGCCTTGCGAGCTGAACACGCGACACAGTGAGTCGCCCAGGGCGGCTTGACGGGCATGACCGACGTGCAAGGGGCCGGTAGGATTGGCCGACACGAACTCCACCATCAGTTTTTCATGGGTGGGCGCGGCGTGACCGAAATGCTCACCCTGCTCGGCGATGGCGTGCAGGACGGCCTGATGGGTGGCGGTGGACAGACGGAAGTTGATAAAGCCTGGGCCAGCAATTTCCGCGCCAGCCAGCAAGGCGGCGGCGTTCGGATCGGCCATCAGGGTATCGACGATTTGCTGAGCCAGCTCGCGCGGGTTGCGCCCGGCCGGTTTGGCCAGTTGCATGGCAATATTGCAGGCGGCATCACCGTGCGCGGCCACTTTGGGGCGCTCTAGCGTAATGGTCGGCTCAGCCTGGGGCAAGATGGCACGGACGGCAGCCTGAAGGCAGGCGATTAATTGAGATTGTTGCTCAGCAAGCATAGGAAAGGTCTGGATTGGTAGAAAGACAACCGGGACGAGTTGGTCAGGCCCCGGATGGAAGGCGCGGCATCGGCCCGCCGGATAGCCCCACATGATAGCGTGATTTGACACCAAATTCTTTTCAAGAAGCCTAGCGCTCCCATCCCAGGTGGTTCTGTAACCACGTATCGTAAGCGTCCATGTCTACCCAGGCCACCTGATTGCCGCCGCGCACGCGCCAGTCATCAAAGCGCGTGAGCAGACGCTCCATGCTTTTGCGCACGCCCCGGCCCAGGGCAGGATGGGAGTCCTGATACAGCAGGTCCTGACCATGGCCATGGTAGTCAATGCGCCGGACACCATGCGTGGTCAGGCGCAGGCCGGGTGGCCGCATGTCTTGCACGATAGGATGCCTGACCTGTAGATCTGTTTGAGGCAATTCGGCCAGCGTCAAACCGGCTGCTGTGGCTTGCCAATGCATCCAGGCCAGAGCCACTTTGTCCAGGTCGCTGACGGCGGTCCTGTCATCGGGCAGCACACCGCCGCCAATTTGGCTATGAGCACCGATAAAGGGCATTTCCACGGTGTTCATGGCCTGGGCCAGGCCGCTTAAGGGAAAGAGCAGTCGGTGCTCGTGCATGGCCACGGCATGGGCGACCCAGTTCCAGGCGTCCGACACACCCAGTCGATAGTGGGTGTTGCTCCAGCCCCCCAGCCCAAACTGCGCCACGGTATCAAAAAGGCCCAAAAATCGGGGGGTGATACAGGCCCGGATGGCACCGCGCTGCGGGTCATTCAAGACAAACCAGCCTTGATGGAGGTGATCCATAATGCGATTGGAAAAGTCGCGTGCCAGTGCAGCCCCGCGTGAAAAACCCAGCAGGTCTACCGGCTCAGCAACAGCCGCAGGCCCCCGCTCCTGCATGCGGTTCAGAAAGTGCTTCCATTGTGATTCCAGAATGCGACCCGCCCGCCAGGCAGTCAGCGCATCCAGATCGACAGTCAAAGGATTGCCGGGGCCGTCGCTGTAGTGCACGGCTCCATCCTGATACAACTGCGACAGTTTCCACACATTGCTAGTGGTGATGGGCGCCTGCCTTGTGCCATCAAACGCGAACAGCAGCAGGCCGGTGGGATCGATATGACGCAAGGGCTGCTGGTGGGCGTAGCCCACGGCCTGGCTCTGGGGCCAAGGCCCCAGCGGGTCCGCTTCCAGATAGTGGCCATGATCGGGCAAATAGGTCCGCAACAGGTTGTCATGCCAGCCTGTTGCGGACTCGGCATAGTGCCCTGGCAGGCGCAGATTGAATTCCAGGTCCTCCCGCAAAATCTCGGCTTGCCCCAAGGGGTTCAGGTCTGCGCCCCAGACCAGTTTGGCATGCTGATCGCTAATCAGCCGCACCGCTCCCATCAGATCGCCATGCAGGTAGTACAAGCGCCCTTGCCCGTCGGGCTGGTAAACAATCATGCCTACCGGTGTGAGGCCCGCGTACAGGTAGCGTCGGGATAGGTGCAGGCCAGGCGCGGCGGGCAAATCCAGCTCGGCCATCAACTGCTGGCCATGAAAGAAAAAGGCGCGTTCCTGATGACCTTGTTTGCGCCAGATACGTTGACCAAAGGCGTCATGCCGGTACTGAACCAGCGTGGCCTCGGCGGTATGTACACGCCGCAAGCGGCGGTTGGGGCCGTAGTCCAGGCGCATGGTGCCGACTGTGGTTGGGGTTCCGCTGGGCATGCGTCCAATCGGCGTAACGGCTTGCGGTGTGCGCGCCGCAAGTGAGCCGTCCGGGTTCCAGGCCAGCCATTGCGCCGGTTCTGTCGTGCCCTGCCGCAACGCGATCAAACGGCGTTGAGCGTCATAGTGCAGATTCCAGTGACGCGTGTGTTGCAGCAGCGGGTACTCATGACGCTCTTCCAGCACATTGCCTTGCTCATCCAGACGGCGGGCCTGGGTCCAGACCGCTTGGCCATCGGCCTGCAAAAGCATGGCATCCACCGTCTGCCCGGTGCTGTTCGCATGGCTGATCAAGTGCAGGCCGTTGCCCCAGGCGTAGCCGGTCTCCTGGGCGCGAATCACAGTTTGTGCCTGCCCGGATTGCCCGATCCATTGCAGCGATTGCAAACGTCCCTGCGCATCCCAGCGGTAGCGAAGTTGCCCTCCTTCGGGCAAGGTGTGGTGTGTGAGCCGGCCTTGCTTGTCGTACTCAAAGCGTTCGATCCAGATCTGGCCGGGGCTATGTGCCCGTTCCAGACGACGCTCCCTCAGCAGACCGGCGCGCAAAGTGAGCCATTGCGTTTCAGTGGGGTGACGAATGCGCAGCGCCCCCGGGCCCAGCCAGTCCAGTTCGCTGCGCTCCGTGTCCTGGCCTTGCCGGTGCTCAAGACGGCTTAATCGCCCCTGTTGATCGTATTGAATATCCAGCGAACCCTCTTGGGCGTAGTCAATACGCGTGAGCTTGCCACTCGCGTTCCAGTAGCGCATTTGACTGCCGTGCAGGCTGCTCGCCCACTGTGTTAAACGTCCTTTCTCATCCAGCCCCAGGCGCAGCATCCCCCATCCGCCCTGATCCTGCTCTAACTGTGACAGCGTTCCATTTGCACGACGCCGTGCCGACCACGGGCCGGCCTGCAGCCAGCGCCCCTGCGGGTCGTACTGCCAGTGCGTGCGATGGGTCGGGCAGGATTCGCACAAGCGGCTTTCCAGGGTTTGCAGTCGCCGTTGGCCTTGATAGTCGCGATAGTGGAAATGATGCTGCTCCGCGCCGATGAACCATTTACTGATGCCTGGCTCATGGGTGGCCGTCCATTCCTGCTCGAAAGCGTAGGAGATCAGGCGACGGATACGGCCCTGGGCGTCATACTCCCAATGCTGCATCTGGTGCGGGGCTTGTCCGGGCGCCTGCAGGCTGCTGCCTCCCAAGTCATGTCTCCCCGGCGTGGGATGGTAGAGGCGTTGCATGCCGTCGGGGCGGCTGACCTTGGCCAGCCAGATCTGCAGATCGCCTTGCTCCAGAAACCAGTGAAAGGGGCCGGCTGGCGTCTGAATATGGATGACGGTGGCACTTGATGTGGTGGGGGCCTGGATGGCTGTCTGGTTTTGCGCCCGCTCTGGTGACGAGTCCGGTTTCTGCGCCGGGGCTTGCCAGTCAAATACCAGTGTTTGTCCTAGATGGTTACGCACGGTCTGCACAGCGTGCGCCCGCGGATGGCTGGCCGTAAAGCGCTCTATATCCAGCCATTGCCGGCTGCCGATACGTACCTGGATCAACCAGCCCTGTTCATTAAAACGCAGAGCCAAGCGGCGCCTTGTGCCCGGGCCGGTGGGTATAAGCGGGTCTGTCGCCCATCGGGCATAAATAAGGCATGGCCTTGCTGCCGGATGCGCAGATCGTAGTTCAAGGCCCAGCCTGTTGAACCGAGTGTAGGCGTGGGATTGCGTCCCTGCCCGTTCCAGTGACGCTGTAGCTGGAGCAATGGCCATGCCTGGCTGAGGGGCAGATCGATATCGCTTTGTTGTTTGCGTCCGCCCAGCAGGTCTACCGGATTGAGCAAACCCATATCCGGCGCAGGCTCGGGCAGGTCCCCCAGGGCAGCCGCCGGTGCGCAGCGTGTGGGGGTCGGGGGCAAGGAGCATTCCAGTGAGCCGTGTGACCAGACCGGAGACGGCGCCAGGATCAAAAGCGGGATTAAGCAGTACAGCGCAGCGACAGGCATGAAGGACTCTCCAAGAGGGGGAAAATCCTGCTATCTTGCAGGGGTGTGTATCCTGAAAGTCGAATCGGAAACACAAAGATCCATAAGGAGAAACCGTATGCTAGTCGTCTTTAAAAGCAAAGCCGCCGCCGATGTTCTGATGTTCTCTGAACATGCCATGCCTATTCTCCGGGCCGCAGGGCGCTCCTATCCCGATGGTTTGCCCGAGCGTGGCGTCTTCACGCCCGAGCAGTTGTCCGAAGCCATTGGCAATATTGAGCGAGCGATCGGGCAAGACCGGGAAAACAAGCACTCGCCCCACGAGGACGAAGACGAGGACAAGGAGCATCCGATGTCCCAGGCCGTCAGTTTTGGCCAGCGGGCTTACCCCTTGCTCGATATGCTGCGTCAGGCCAACAACACGGGGGTTCCGGTAATGTGGGAGCCGGCAGACAGTTCCTGGTAGGGTCTGAAATGTCGGCCTGCCGACAATTTGGCAGGCCTTCTTTGCTTAAGCTCCACAGTTGATCCAATTTTTTCGGAGATCGTCTATGAGCGCTATGGTGCTTGTGATCTTTAGTCCTCGCCAGCACATAGAGCTGGTCACTCCAATACAAACCATCGATCCTGAAAGCGGCAAACAATCTCGTGATTGGTTTGATCGCACCTGGCAGGAACTGGGCTGTGAACCCATGCGGGCCAGCGGCAAAGTGCTGCTGCTCGATAAAATCATGGGTGTTGCCGATGCCCTGGGCTATACCTTGCTGACGCAAGACGAAGAACGCGCCCAGGAGTTTGCACGCCATTGTTTGCAAGCGGTCGGTTCCATGCAGGTCACCGTGGATTTGCCAGGTTTGGCGGTTACTTACTGATCAGGTTCAAGACAATGGAAGACCGGCTCCTTGGGGTCGGTTTTGTTATTCCTTTTTAGCGCGACTGGACAACTGAACCGGTGTTGAAAATTTTGAGCATGTTCGCCCAAAACCCATCGTCGTGAACTTCCATCCCTCAGCAGGCGGAATATAGCCGATCGATGAGTGCAAACGTTTATGGTTGAACCAGGCAACCCCTCCCAAGCTCGCCAAGTTGCTGAACTGCCAGGCTGAATCTGCCGTCAGGCTCAGTCTCTCCACGAAAAGTCGCATTTTCACAAAAAGACCGAGCCTTGCTCAAGTTAGGCGTGCTTGGCAACCGAGGTTAGAGGGTGATCTTGCCTACGTATAACAACCACAGCACCACGACATCGGCGATCAGCAAGATGGCGACATACAGTTTTTCCAGCCTCTCAAAGATTGGCTTACCGTCGTTCTTTTCCTTACGCGACCAAATGAATACGGGCAGACCGCAAGTCAGAAGGATCGGAACGAGTGCCAGGTAGTTCAGTGAGCTGGCGTAGAAGATGAAAAGGCAGAAAAGTACGCCCATCACGCCGCTGACGAGCGCAAGCGTCATGCCTGTTGAAGAATACTTCTTGTATTCGTGAGTCAGGCACAGCTTGGTTATGTAAAGCGTGGTCGTGATATAGGCAGGCACCACCATGAGGGCGCTGATGTTGTACATCGTGTTCCAGGCATTGTTGGAGAAATACACCAACAGCATGGCCGCCTGCATGATGCCGCTGCTTACCCAAAGCGAGATGCTGGCTGCATCGTTCTTGTTGGTCCGGGAAAACGCCTTGGGAAATGCACCGTTTTGCCCAGCTGCCATGGGGATTTCAGCGCACAGCATGGTCCATGCTAGCCATCCAGCCAGAACTGAAATGATCAACCCCACATTCATCAACCAACTGCCCCATTGCGCGCCCACGACGTGTTCCAGCACGCCGGAGGTAGACGGGTTGGCCACTTGAGCGAGCTCTGGCTGCGTCATGGCGCCAAAGGGCAAGACCGATAACAAGATATAAATAATCAGGGCAATCAAGAAGCCCAGCAGGGTGGCCTTCCCCACGTCGCTTCTTTTGCGGGCGCGGCCAGAGAGCACCACGGCACCTTCTACGCCAATAAATGCCCACAGGGTAACGGTCATGGGTGCCATGATCTGTGCTGTCAGCGAAACCGGGGTGCCCTTGTCTCCGGGACCGCTGAGCACTTGAGGCGAGGAGCCCCAGATATTGCTGAGCAACTGGGAGTAGTCGATCAAGAAGCCCAAAAGGAACACGAACAGCACCAGGGGCACGAGCTTGGCAATGGTGCCTAGAGTGTTGATGAAGCCGGCCACTTTGGTGCCGGAGAGAACGAGATAGTTGTAGCCCCATATCAAGATGGAGCCGCAAATAATCGAGTTGAGGTTATTGCCGTTTGTGAATACGCCGGGAAATATCTGGTCGAACGCATCCATGAGAATGACGGCAAAGGCTACGTTGCCAAAGCACGTCATCAACCAATAGCCCCATGCCACGTTAAAGCCAATGAAAGAGCCGAAACCCTCCTGGGCATACATGTAGACCCCGGCCTGCAGGTCTGGACGCAAATCGGACAGCATGCGAAAAGCGTTGGCAATGAAGTAAACGCCAATGCCGGCGATGATCCAGGCAATGACAACAGGCCCCACTGCCGATGTGGCCGCCGTGTTCTGCGGCAAGCTGTAAACGCCGCCGCCCAACATTGAGCCCACCACAATCGCGATAAGGGCCAGCATGCCAAGCTTTGCTCCAGCGGGGCCTGCGCTCGGCGTAGCGTCGGCACTTGCACTTACTTGAGATTTATCAGTCATGTCTTTTCTCGCACCTTAGAAGAAAATGTCGCCCAAACATCGGACGGCCACCTTATTTATTGCCTTCCCTTCTTGATTGAAGAAACGCGGGGCGCCTTGAAGTTAATGTGCTTAGGTGTGGGATGAGGCTGTCTGTCTTCCTCGACGATGGCTCGGACCCAATAATCTCCGTTCTGATCGATGCTGACGCCCTGAATTTCATGCTCGAATCCGGGGAAGCGCTTGTCGAATTCCTGCAGCGCTTCGAGGTAGCCGGTAATGCCGGTGTCGTCGGCCGGCAGGCGCTCGCCCGGCATCAGAACAGGAATGCCCGGGGGGTAAGGCACCAGCATGCTGGCGGCGATCCGATTGGCAAAATCAGCCACTTTGACGCGTTCAGTTTGATAGCGCACCACCTTTTGGTAGGCCTCAGCGGGTGTGAGCACAGGTTCGGGTATGGAACTCACAGCATCGCTGCTGTGCTTCATCAGGTTCAGCTCTTGCATGGTGTCGTGCATCTGCTGGCACAACGCTTTGAGTGTCATCGACGCATACTTGGGTGACATGCGGGCCAGAGATGGGATGGCGTCTGTTGCCTTGGCACCCTTGTCGTAGAGCTTCTTGAACTCCAGCAGGCTCTCGATCAGTGTGCCCCATTTGCCCTTGGTGGTGCCCACCGAGAACAGAATGAGGAGGGTGTAATCGCCAGTTCGGGCAACTTCGATGCGGCGATCATCGAGGAACTTGCTGACGATACTGCCCGGGATGCCGTGGGTCAGGTGCTGACCGTCGGGCGTGATGCCGGGGCAAGTGATGCTTACCTTCACCGGGTCGAGCATGCAGTCCGCTTCGCCGATGTCTTGTGCAGCAAAGCCGTGCCAGTTGTCGCCGGCATTGAGACGCCACAGTTCAGGCGTCTGGCTCAGCAGCTTGATCGGTGCCTTATGAAAGGCGTGAACCTCGCCGCTGGCAGGATCTTTGACTTCAGTGGGCTGTAGCACATCAAAGAACCACGATGACTCACCGTCTTCTTCGGCGAGCTCTTGCTTGACGTTAACAACCGCTTGGCGGAAAGCGATGGCTTCTTCGATGGATTCCTGCACCAGTGAATAACCGCCCCTGCCCTGCATCATCGCCACGGCCACGTCGATGGAGGCAATGATGGGATAGAACGGCGACGTCGTGCCGTGCATCATGAACGAATCGTTGAAGTCGTCAAATTCCAGCGGGGCACGCTCGCTAGGTTTGACGTGAATCATCGAGGCCATGGAAAGCGCCGGCAGCATCTTGTGCGTGGAATGCACCGCGAACAACGTGGGGCGGTTGGGCATGTTGTCGTCTACATCCATGGCAAACCGACCGCGATAGAGCGGATGGAACTTGGCGTAGGCGTACCAAGCCTCATCGAAGTGAATGCGTGGCACGCTTTCGCTAAGCTGGCCCACTACCTGATGGACGTTGTAGATGAAGCCGTCATACGTGCAATTGGTGACTACCGCATAGCTGGGGTCCGGACTGACCGCGCCGGCGGTCAAGGCACTCGACTGGATGAGCTGGCGGATGCTGCTTTTTTGTAAACGCTGTGCCGGGATGGGGCCGATCAAACCGTAGCCGTTACGGCTGGGCGTCAGGTAAACCGGCCGAGCTTGCGAGAGCGTAAGTCCATGATTGAGGGACTTGTGGCAGTTGCGGTCTACCACGGCAATCTCGTTGGCACCAATAGCGCCTTGCGCCACCACGCGGTTCGAGCCCGACGAGCCGGCCACGCCGTAGAAAGTCCATTTGGCACCAAACAGCTCGGCGGCGATTTCTTCGGATTGCTTGGGTGGCCCAGAGTGGATCAGGTAGTCACCCATTTCGGCTGTGGCGACCCCAATGTCCGCCCGCATCATGTTTTCACCGAAGAAATTGATGAACTCGACGCCGACCGGATGCTTGGTATAAGCCATGCCGCCCATGTGCCCCGGGCAATCCCAGTAGTAATCGCCGTCCTCAGTGAAGTTCTTCAGAGTAGCAAAATAAGGAGGGAGCAGCTTCTGAGCGTAGCGATGAACCGCCGTGTACACTCGGTTCGCCGTGAATTCGGCGGTTTCAGAGTACAGATAAACATACTCGTTAATTTCTCTCAGTATGGAAACAGGAATGCCGTTGACGGTTTCCTCTTCCGAAAGCAAAAAAATGGGAACCGTGTCGTTGCGTTCGCGTATCTGCTGGATAAGTTGCTGGCTCTCGCTAACGATGGCGGGATTGCGGGTATCCCACAAAAGAGCGATGAAGCTGTAATGCGGGCTCTGCTGAATGTAGGTAAGGCCGGCCTTGGGGTTAGCGGCAAGCTGGACGTTAAAGCCTCTTTCGATGACCGCCGTCTCTAAGGCCTTGAGGGCCTGGGCGGCGGGTAGACCCGGGGTCAAACTATCGGAAACCACCACTAGCGCATTGTGATTAAATTTCATTTCAAAGCTCTACGGTTAGGTTGGCCGGTGCGTCCGGCATTTGATACTGACGCTTGAACGTCAGTACGAGAAAACCTTTTACAGCTTGATATGCCCCATTAAATAGAGCGCAATGACCAAGATATCGATAGTTAGTAGAAGCATTAGCGCAACGCGTTCGCCCTTACCCAGCGCAACCTGAGAGGGATGATCCTGGTTACGTGCCCAAAAGAACAAAGGAAGGCCTAGCGTAAGCAGCAGCGGAGTCATCGCGACATACCGAATATCGCTTGCGTACAGCATGAACAGGCAAAAGCCAGCCCCCACCAAGCTGCTGAACAGCGCCAGCCCACGTCCCGCAGGCTGGCGTCGGCTGAATTCGCCATTCATGCAGGTCTTGATCAGATAGGCGGCCGAAGCGAAATAGGCGGGCAGCACGCAGATGGCTGAGATGGCCAATAGCGTGAGCCAGGCATGGTGTGAGAAATACACCATCACCATTACGGATTGCATAATCCCGCTACTGACCCACAGGGCGATGGATGCGGAGCCCTTGTTATTCTCAGTGGCAAACACTTTGGGGAAGGTGCCGTTGCGGGCTGCCACCTGTGGAATCTCGGCGCAGATCATGGTCCATGCCAGCCAACTGACGAGAATTGAAATAAGAACCCCGATGTTGATCAGCCACTCTCCCCAAGCGCCGGTGAGATGATTCATGACGCCAGCGGTGGACGGGTTGGGGATCTGGCTCAGGGTTTGTTGCGATAAGGTGCCAAAGGGAAGCACCGACACGATCATGCAGATGATCAGGCCCAACACGAAGCCGACCAGCGTGGCGCGCCCCACGTCCTTTTTGTTCCGGGCCCGCGCCGATAATGCAACGGCGCCTTCAACGCCGATGAAGCACCACAGAGCCACATACATGGGTGAAAGCGTTTGCGACAGAATGGAGCCAAGCGGCTTGGCGCCTGGCACGGGATGGTGGCCCCAGATATCGGCGGTTAACTGGGTGTGGTTGAGAAAGTAGCTCACTACCCCGACAAAAATTACCAGCGGAATGAGCTTCACAAAGGTACCGATGGTATTAATCATCCCCGCCGTTTTGGTGCCGGACAGCACCAGGGTATGAAAGCCCCAGATCAGGATGGAAGCGCCAACGATAGAGGTGATGTTGTTGCCACCGGTGAAGTCGCCCGGGATAAAGTAATTAAGCGTATCCATCACCATTACAGCAAACGCCACGTTGCTGAATATGGTCATGAGCCAGTAGCCCCATGCCACGACGAAGGCACTGAGAGGACCGAAACCCTCTCTGGCATACATGTAAACACCAGACTCTAGATCTGGCCGAAGATCAGAAAGCGCAACAAACGTCTTGGCGATAAAAAACATACCAAAACCGCTAACGAGCCAGGCAATGACCACCGGTCCGAGAGCTGAAGTTTCCGCCATGTTTTGCGGCAGGCTGTCTACACCGCTTCCTATCATTGAACTGACAACGATGGCAATCAGTGCCACAAGGCCGAGTTTCTGGTCGGTAGACTTAGTGCTCATACGCTCTCATTGGTTATTTCGGCGCAGTTGCCGCTCTTGATGGGGTGCCAATGGATGGAGGAAACGGACCATACAATCGATGTATCTCAGTTCGTATGGCTTAGACCGACTGGAGCAAAGATACCAGAGTAATTCACTTACCGTTGAACGGATATCTTCAATCTTAAAATAATTTAGTACGACGTATGGATGATACAAATGGCGCACGATCCGACTGTGCACGATAAGGTTTAACGTCAATGGTGTGGAGGGCAGCAGTGGCGTTAACAGGATTGAGTGGACAAGGGTGTGATCAGATTAGACTGCCCCGATAATCCCAGGCATGTCAGGCTTACGATTTGAGCATGAGGGGTAGTCCATGAGTACTCAGTGTTTTTCCCCCTTGAATTCAAGAAGGAGGCCGTTCGACAAATCGTTGCCTGGGGGTATTCACTGGCAGAGGTTGTTGCCCGGATCGGCGTGTCGGCCCATCGCCTTGCTAGGTTGTAGTCGTGATAAGGCCGTGAGGCCCGATAATTCGGAGAAACACGCTACCGAACTTGTCGAGGCCAAGCGCGGTCTTCTGCCTCTGCGGGTCGGCATGCGATCCTCACATTCTCGCAGCTATGCGCCCACGCCTTAGACTGCGCTCTGGCTCTTGGCATGCGTGCTGCCCACCCAGTGGGCAGGCAATCCACCATCGCGCTTGAGGGCACCTTGTCCCTGAATCTAGAAGGTTTGATAGATAGTTTCGTGAGAGATGCGCACCGATTTATCCTCCTGAAAATCGATCGGAAATCGGTTGGCAATCTGTGCGGGCGACCAGCCCTTTACCCATTTGTGGTCCCCGCGATGTGGTTTATTCCATCCATTAAGCGGCGGCTGCCGAGAGTGTTCGATCTCACACTGAAGCACCTATGCGATACCTAACCGGAAAAGCAGCGGCGCACACGGTGGTCGAAATCAGGCCTAACCTGCCCCGTCCTACTTTTCATGGCGCGGCATGATCCCGCAAAAGGCTTGATAGCAGACATTTTTTAGGAGCGAATGGAGATGGCCTCTTGAGTCGCCCACGAAAAACCCGCCTTGTGGGCGGGTTGCGGGCAGAGCGACGATAAGCCGGGCTGCGAAAGCGGGTCAGGCGCGGCCGGGATAGACCGGGCGGGCGCTGGAGCGGGATCACCCCTCCAGCGACGACATGAAGACGATTTAGGCCGTCGTGGCTTCAGCTTCCTGCTGGGCGCTGGTGTGGCGGTTGACGGCGCTCAGGATTGCCAGGAAAGACGAGGTCACGATATCGGCGTGGATACCGACCCCGAAACCCGAGGGGCTGTCGCCGATACGCATTTCCACGTAAGTGGCGGCGCGGGTCTCAGCGCCCGAGCCGATGGCGTGCTCGTTGTAGTCCATGATCTTGATCGCCAGGTCCAAGGCATTCACAAAGGCAGAGATCGCGCCTTCGCCCGAGCCTTTCAAGGTGCGTACCTGGCCGTCGTGCTCAACATCCACTTCAATGGTGAATTGCTGGCCACTGTCGGCATGAGGCTGGCTGATGATGTTGTGCTTGAGCAGCTTGTAGTGTTTTTTGCAGTTCAGGTACTCAGACTCGAAAATGCCGTATACGTCGGCCGGTGTCACTTCCTTGCCGGTGGAGTCGGTCACGCGCTGAATGGCGCGGCTAAATTCGATTTGCATGCGACGTGGCAAGACCAGACCGTGTTCCTGTTCCAGCAGGTAGGACACCCCTCCCTTGCCGGACTGGCTGTTGACGCGGATCACCGCATCGTAGCTGCGGCCCAGATCGGCCGGGTCGATGGGCAGGTAAGGCACTTCCCAGAGCTCGTCGGATTTTTGCTGGGCCAGGCCCTTTTTGATGGCGTCCTGGTGGGAGCCGGAGAACGCGGTAAAGACCAGATCACCGGCGTAAGGGTGACGTGGATGGACTGGCAACTGGTTGCAGTACTCGGCGGTGCGGCGCACTTCGTCGATATCGGAGAAGTCCAGCTCAGGGTCCACACCCTGGGTGTACAGGTTCAGGGCCAAGGTGACCAGGCAGACATTGCCGGTACGCTCACCGCTACCGAACAGGCAGCCTTCAATACGATCCGCGCCAGCCATTACGGCCAGCTCAGCTGCTGCCACGGCAGTGCCACGGTCATTGTGCGGGTGTACGCTCAAGGTGACGTTGTCGCGTTGTTCCAGATTGTTGTGCATCCATTCGATCTGGTCGGCGTACATATTGGGCGTGGTGGCCTCAATGGTAGCGGGCAGGTTCAAAATAACGCGCTCGTCCTTGGCCGGACCCCAGGTCTTGACGACGGCGTTGCACACATCCAGGGCAAATTCGGGCTCGGTGGTGCTGAATACTTCGGGCGAGTACTCGTAGCCCCATTGGGTTTGCGGGTACTTGGCCACTTCGTTTTTGACCAGACGCGTGCCGGTCAAGGCAATTTCCTTGATCTCGTCTTTACTCAGGTTAAAGACAATCTTGCGAAAGGCAGGAGCGCAGGCGTTGTACAGGTGAATGATGGCGCGCTTGGCTCCTGCGGCCGCCTCGACCGTGCGTTTGATCAGGTCTTCACGCGACTGCGTCAGCACAATGATGGTGACGTCGTCGGGAATGCGGTTCTCGTCAATCAGCTTGCGAACGAAATCGAAGTCGGTCTGCGACGCGGAAGGGAAACCGACCTCGATTTCCTTGAAACCGATTTTGACGAGCTGCTCGAAAAAGCGCAGTTTACGAGCCACATTCATGGGTTCGATCAAGGACTGATTGCCATCGCGCAGGTCAGTGCTCATCCAGATGGGCGCTTTGGTAATGCGCTTGGACGGCCAGGTGCGTTCAGCAAAGTCGCGATCAAAGGCGACAAAAGGACGATACTTTTGAGAGGGGTTTTTCAGCATTGCCATGGGGATACCTGTCGGACAAAAAGTGTGGATTACTTCTTGCCGTCACCAGCGATTGCAGCATTTACGTAGGCCGGTGGCGGCACAAATGACGTAGATGTGGCTGAGTATTGGCTGCCGAACTGCCACGGGACACTAGGCCCGGCAACCGGACGCTAGTAGTAGCAGGCAGGATAGGCTGGAGACAGGGGCCGAAAAGCGGCCTTCACGCACGGAACGCGACAAGGCTGCTTCAGCGGCGGGGCTGAAACCTTGGCATGCGTAGGAGGATGGGCGTGCGTAAGTCATGACCGTAAGTCAAACACAAAAAAAACAGGAAGGCAAGCGTTACGCCTGCGGTTCATGGCGTTCGTAGTCGGCTTGAAGCAGGCGACTTTGCTGCTGAGCCAGTTCTATTTTGCCAAAGCGACCGGCACGCAGTTCGCGATGGGCGCGTTGTAAATCACCCACAGTCAACGGGCTGCGTTGGTCGGGCCAGGTCCATAAAATGACTTCCCGAGCCGGGCGGCTGAGGGATCGGGCCAGTTGGGCCACCGTAGCCTCGTCAATAATGCGTTGCTGGTTGCGTCGCATGACCGCTTGTACGAAGCCATACAAAAGATAGGCAATAATGAGGGTTATGACGCCCACGACCGTCCACCAGAAAAACGGGTTGTATTGCTTGATCAGCGCCAGGTTCTGAATGCTCAGGGCCTGCAGGCCGGAGTAATCCAGACCACGCCCAAAGCTGATAAGACGGTTGAGCAGGTCCCACCAGATAATGGCGACCACGATAGTGACTACGGTGCAGATAATAGTGGCCGTGGCGCACAGTTTGAACAGTGTGTTGCGCAGAGCCTGACTATCGTTGGCGGTGGGTGTCTGGGCGTTGTCAGTTTTCATGGAAACGATTGTACCTATGCTTACGCGTCAGTCACTAGATTTACGCCAGCAGCAAACGCTGGTTTTGACGCCGCAATTGCAACAGTCTATTAAAGTGTTGCAGCTATCGGGTGCCGAGCTGGAGCAGGAATTGGCTCAGGCTTTGCTGGAGAATCCGTTGCTGGAGCGTTTGGACGTGCAGGCGGATGTCGCCGCCGATCCATTGCCGGAAGCCGTTTCGGGTGAGGCGGAATCCTCGTGGGCGAGCCTGGAGTTTCCAAAGCATCTGGGCGACAAGGAGGACCCGGACTGGACGCCGGAGTCGGCCATGGATCAGGACCTGGTGGCTTACCTGGTCGAGCAGTTGGGCTTGTTGCGTTTGAGCGACCGTGACCGGGCCTTGGCGCAAATCTTGATCGAAGAACTGGACGATAACGGCTACCTGCCGATGTCACTGGACGAGGTGCTGGCGTGCCTGCCTGCCGAGCTGGGCATTGATGACAGTGACTTGCGCTGCGCACTGGCCCACGTGCAATCCCTGGACCCCGCCGGTGTCGGCGCTCGGGACCTGTCTGAATGTTTGAGCTTGCAACTGCTGCACCAGGCCAGACAGCTCGAACCCGCCTTGCTGGAGTGTGCCCTTTATCTGGTGCGCGAGCATGTCAGCGTCCTGGCCTCTCCCAGCCAGTTGCGACAGCGTTGCGCTGGCCGTTATTCGGCTGAACTGGTTGAGCGTGCCCATCATCTGGTCTTGAGGCTGGACCCCAAACCGGGCCGTGCCTGGACGCAGAATGTCTCGGCTTATGTCGTGCCCGATGTGTTGCTGGTTCGGGGCAAGGACCGCTGGCAAGCGGCCCTCAATCCCTTGGCTGTGCCACGGCTGCAATTGGTCAAGCTGCACGACTATGACATCGAGACACACCCAGCCTTGTTGGCGGAACGGCAAAAGGCCACTGGCCTGCTGCGCAGTGTGAACAGCCGCTTTGTGACGATATTGCGGGTGGCGCAAGCGATTGTGCAAATGCAGCAGGACTTCTTTACCCAGGGCATTGCCGCCTTAAAACCCATGCAATTGGCGGATCTGGCAGCAGAGTTGGATTTGCACGAGTCCACGATCTCACGTGCGACGCGGCAAAAGTACATGCAAACCCCGCATGGCGTGATGGAACTCAAGCAGTTCTTTACCGTGGGCTTGAGCAGTACGGACGGCAAAGCCGATATGTCGGCCGCCTCGGTACGAGCCCAGATTGTGCAGATGATTCGCGAAGAGTCGCCTGCCAAGCCTTTGTCGGACCAGCAGATTACCGATCTTTTGCAGGCCCAGGGCTTGACGTTGGCACGCCGCACGGTAGCCAAGTATCGGGAGGCGGAAGGGTTGGCCCCGGCTTCACAGCGCAAGATGCGGGCAGCTGCCGGGGTTTAGCTGCGAGGGCCGCGTATCTGCCTTCGTGGGGCGATTGCGGTGACGATCCGGCGCTGACACGTGCTGGCCTGCCTCCTGCCAGACGCATGCCGGGGCGTTTCCTAGCTGAACAGCCAGGGCTCCTGCCGTTTGCGCTTTTCCTCGTAGGCCTGGATCATTGCCTGCTTTTGCTCGGTGATGCTGATGTCATCCAGGGCCAGTAGCAGACGGCGTCGGCGTTCGGGCTCCACGTGGAAAAGGATGGGTGGTTGGGGGCCGCTCAGCGTGCAAGCCTGTAGATCCACTGTCCATTCATCCCAGGGATGACGGGCGACGGTGGCAAACAGGGCGTCTACCTGAGCGGTACTGAGCGTTATGGGTAATAAGCCATTTTTAAAGCAGTTATTGCGGAAAATGTCGGCAAAAGAAGGCGCAATCAGTACGACAATGCCCAAATCCTTCAGCGCCCATACCGCGTGCTCGCGGCTGGAGCCGCAGCCAAAGTTCTCCCGTGTCAGCAAAATACGCGCTCCTTGCGCACTGGGCTGATTCAGGCAAAAACGGCTGTTCGGCTCGCGTTCGGCCCGTGGTTTGCCCGGATAGCCGATGTCAGCGTATCGCCAGTTGTCAAAGGCATAAGGGCCAAAGCCGGTGCGTGACAACGAGGTCATATATTGCTTGGGCAAAATGGCATCGGTATCCACATTGGCGCGGTCCAGTGCAATCAGGCGCGAGCGTACGGACGTAAATGCGGTGTTGAGGCTCATGGGGTCTCCCAATGTCGGATATCAACCAGGTGGCCCGCAATTGCGGCTGCGGCGGCCATGGCCGGACTCATCAGGTGGGTGCGCCCCAAGGCGCCCTGCCGCCCTTCGAAATTGCGGTTGGAGGTGGAGGCGCAGCGCTCGCCCGGCTTTAAGCGATCCTCGTTCATGCCCAGGCACATGGAGCAGCCTGGCTCGCGCCATTCAAAACCGGCTTGCATGAAAATCTGGTCCAAGCCCTCTTGCTCGGCCTGACGACGCACCAGACCCGAGCCGGGGACCACCAAGGCTTGCAGCACGGTGCTGGCCACGCGCTTGCCCTTGACCATGGCGGCCGCACTGCGCAGATCCTCAATGCGCGCATTGGTACAGGAACCAATAAACACCCGGTCTATGGCGATACCCGCCAGCGGCTGGCCGGCCTGCAAAGCCATATAGTTCAATGCGCGTTGCGCATCAGCTTGTTTGCCCGTGGCGGCGGTCAAGGGGTCAGGCACACGCTGGTCGATGGCCAACGCCATATCGGGGGAGGTTCCCCACGTAACAGTGGGGGCGACCTGCGTGGCGTCGATCTGCAAGTGCTGATCGTATTGGCAGCCCTCATCGCTGACCAATGTGCGCCAGTACGATTCCGCCTTGTTCCAGGCTTCGTCTTTCGGTGCCAAGGGACGACCGCGCACATAGTCCAGAGTCTTGTCGTCCACAGCGACCAGGCCAATACGGGCACCCGCTTCGATCGCCATATTGCACAAGGTCATGCGCCCTTCCATCGACAAGGCGCGGATGGCAGGGCCGGTAAATTCAATGGCACAGTCCCGCCCGCCATCCGCGCCCAGGCGGGCAATGATGTGCAGGATCAGATCCTTGGCGGTGCTGGTGGCTGGCAGTTCGCCTTGCACATCTACTTGCAGGCTGCGCATGCGTTTTGCGGCCAGACATTGCGTGGCCAGAACATGCTCCACCTCGGAAGTGCCAATGCCAAAGGCCAAGGCCGCAAATGCGCCATGCGTGCTGGTATGGGAATCGCCGGCCACGATGCTGGAACCGGGCAAGCTCATGCCCTGTTCGGGTCCGATCACGTGGATGATGCCTTGGCGCTCGTCATCCAGCCCGAAGTAGCGCAGCCCAAACTCCCGGCTGTTGATCTCCATCTGGTCAATTTGCGCCTGGGCCAGGGGGTCTGCCAGACGCTGATTGCGGCGACGAGTGGGCACGTTGTGGTCGACCGTGCTCAGTGCGGTTTCCGGGCGACGCACGTGACGCCCGGCCAGACGCAAACTCTCGAAGGCTTGCGGACTGGTGACTTCGTACAACAACTGGCGGTCTATGTAGATCAGATCATGCTCATCGTCTAACGCTGCCACGCGATGTGTATCCCAGAGCTTTTGAAACAGGGTGCGGGCGGGGTTCATGACGGGGACACCTTCAAGGCATAAGCCGGGCCGGCTTTGTGCAGACGACTCTGAATCGGCTCGTGGGTCAGGGCGGCGATTTCTTCAGCCATTGCTTGCAGCTTTTCCAGATTCAAACCGGTTTCCACGCCGCTGATCTGGAACATATGCGCCAGATCTTCCAGGCTGGCATTGCCGCTGGCACCCGGAGCATAAGGGCAGCCGCCCAAACCGGCCAGTGCTGCATCGAAACGACGCCCTCCTTCGCGGTACGCCGCCCAGGCATTGGCCAGCGCCAGACCGCGGGTGTCATGAAAATGGCCGGTGACGCCCTGCTCGCCATACAGGCTCAAAGCGGCTTGGGTCAGGCGCTCTACATCCACGGGCGAACCCATGCCGGTGGTATCGCACAGGCTGACGGAGCTGGCTCCCATACGCTGTACTTCTTGCATCAAGGCAATCACGTGTGCGGAGGCGACGGAGCCGCTAAAGGGGCAGCCAAAAGCGGTGGACAGGGACACGTTGACGGGCGTGTTGCCCGCTGCTTCCAGGACCTGCTCCAACTGGGCCAGTGATTGCGCAATCGTCATGCGCAGATTGGCCTGGTTATGCGCTTCAGAGGCCGAAAATACAAAGTTCAGCTCATCCATACTGGCCGCTAAAGCCCGTTGCGCACCGCGCAGATTGGGAACCAGGGCGGTGTAACAGACGTGAGGGTCGCGTGCGGTCAGGCTGGCCAGCTCGTCGGCATCCGCCAGGGAGGGAATGGCTTTGGGCGAGGTAAAGGATGTCAGCTCGATCTTGCGCACGCCGCATTCAGGCAGGGCGTGCGCGATACGCAGCTTGTCCGGGGTAGGCACCCAGCGCGGCACGATTTGCAGGCCGTCACGCAAGGTGACGTCGCTGATCAATACGGTACTCATTCCACGATTCCTTGTTCACGCAGTGTTCGGCAGCGCTCCGGGCTCATGCCCAGTTCTTGCAGGATGCTGTCCGTGTGTTCGCCCAACTCCGGCCCCAACCACTGGGTGGCGCCGGGGCTGCGGCTGAGCTTGGGCACGATGCCGGGTATGGTCAGTTCCTGGCCGTCCTCCAATGTGTGTTTTTCCAGCATGCCGCGGGCCTGGTAGTGTGGGTCATTCAGAATGTCGGCAGCAGTGTAGATGCTGCCGCTGGGAACTTCGGCCTGCTCCAATGCCGTCAGCACGTCGGTCAGGCTGCGAGCGCCGGTCCAGTCGCCGATGGTCTGGTCCAGCATGGCGCTGTGTTCCACGCGTCCGGCGTTGTCCGACAGGCGTGAGTCGCTGGCCAGATCGGGGCGGCCCATGGCCTGCATCAGGCGAATGAAGATGGCATCGCTATTGGCCGCAATCACCACCCACTTGCCGTCACCGGTAGGATAGGTGTTGGAGGGGGCAATGCCGGGCAGGCTCGCTCCGGTGCGTTCGCGTTGATGACCGTTCAGTTGATAGTCCGGAATCAGGCTTTCCATGATGGCAAAGACCGATTCGTACAAGGCCACATCAATCATTTGGCCCTGCCCGCCTGACTGATGCAGATGGTGCATGGCCAGCAGCGCCCCAATGGTGCCGTACAGCGAAGCCAGCGTATCGCCCAGGCTGACACCGGCCCGTACGGGAGGACGATCCGGGTAGCCGGTGCCATAACGCAGGCCGCCCATACATTCTGCGATGGCTGCAAAGCCGGGGCGTCGGTGATAGGGACCGTCCTGCCCGTAGCCGGAGACGCGCACCATGATCAGGCGCGGGTTCAGTGCATGCAGTGTTTCCCAGCCCAGACCCCAGCGTTCCAGCACGCCGGGGCGAAAATTCTCAATAACGATATCGCTTTGCAGGGCCAGTTCACGGGCAATGTCCTGGCCTTCGGGCTGGCGCAGGTCCAGTGCAATGGAACGCTTGTTGCGGCTTTGCACGCGCCACCACAGGGAGGTGTCCTTGTGCAGTTGCCGCCAGCGGCGTAGCGGGTCGCCCTTGCCGGGCGGTTCAATCTTGATGACATCGGCCCCGAATTGGGCCAGCAGGCTACCGGCATAGGGGCCGGCAATCAGTGAGCCCAGCTCCAGGACTTTGATGCCTTTGAGCGGGGGGGCGGTAAAGCTGTTTTTATCCATTTCTGTTTCCTCCAATGATTGATTCTGGAATAGAAAAAGAAAGTGGAAAAGCAATGAAATATTATGCTGCCATCGTAAAAAACGTGGATGGAAGATAAATAAAAACCCGCATGAAGCGGGTCTTTTTTTAAAGTGTTCTGGGAAGCCAAAGAATAATATCGGGAAAGATGGTCAGAATAATAATGGCCAGAATTTCCAATGCTACAAAAGGCAAGGCTCCTCGTGTAATTTGCTGTAGCGAGATCTGTGGTGCAATGCCCTTGATGACATACAAATTCAATCCGACAGGAGGGGTAATGACCGCCATTTCGCAGGCGATAATCATGACAATCCCAAACCACAAAGGGTCATAACCCAGAGCCACAATAACCGGCAATAAAACAGGCGTGGCAATCAGAATCAGGGAGACAATATCCAGGAACATGCCGACCGCAATTAAGAACAGCAGCACGAACAGCAAAATAAGCCAGGCCGGCTGAGACGAAGCCGTAATTAAGGACACCAGCTTTTGCGGAATCATCAGGCGCGTCATGATATAGCCAAATAGCAGCGCCGCAGCCAGAATGAGCAGGATCATGCCACTGGTCACCGCAGTGGAGCGCAGAATTTGCAAGGCGACGCGCCAGTTCATTTCCTTGTAGGCGATGGCGATGATAAAGGCGCCCGCAGCACCAATGCCTGCTGCTTCTGTTGGCGTGGCAATACCCATGTAAATCGTGCCCAGCACCAGCAGGATCAGCAGCGCGGCGGCCCAGATGTCTTTCAGGGCAGTCAGCTTCTGAGTCCAGGTGACGACTTCGGCATTGCGGGGAGCTGCTTCGGGTTTGAACACCGCAACCAGCGCTACATAGATCACCATCATGATGGTTACCATCAATGCAGGCAGCAAGGCGCCAATGAATAGTTTGCCGATGGACTGGTCCGCCATTTCGCCATAGAGCACAAAACCGATGCTGGGTGGAATCAGCAGGGCCAAGGCACCAGCGGCGGCAATTGTTCCGCCCGACAGGCTAGGCGAGTAACCGCGCTTGAGCATTTCAGGAATGGCAAAGCGACCAATCGTGGCGGCCCCCGCTACGCTGACGCCGCTCATGGCACCGAAAACGGCCGAGCTGCCCACACTGGCTACAGCCAAACCACCGGGTAAACGGTTCAGCCACAGGTAAAACAGTTGATAGAGCTTGCCGCCAATGCTGGTGCGCGCGATGACCTCGCCCATCAAAATGAACAGCGGGATGGCGATCAGGGAATAGCTGGCCATGCCGCGGTGCAAGGTGGCAGGAATCACATCCAGGCCGGCTAGACCGGACTTCATCAGAATGCCGGAAATGCTGGCCACACCCAGTGCGGCAAAAATGGGGGTACCGATAACCATCAGGATGGTAAAGCAGGCCATCATCAGGCTGAAAATGAGCATGGAATCCATGTCAGAACTCCTTGATGCTGTCGTTGGATTCCACACTGTCCGGGATGAACAGTCGGCGCAGGGTTGCCAGACCCAGCAAGGTGCCACCTAGCGGGATCATGCCGTACGCGATCCACAGTGGGAAACGCAGCATGGAGGCCGAGCGATAGTTGCGGGCAAGGGCGGTTTCTACCACCGACATCCCGGCCCACAAGAGCACCAGGCAGAAAAACAGAATGCACAGTTGCGAGATGCAGGTCGCCAGACGCTGGCCGCGCGGTGAAAAGCGCATGTGGAAGGCCTCGACACTGACGTGGCGGTTCTCCAGATGGACCCAACCTACGGATAACCAGGAGCAGACCAGTAGCAGGTACACGCACACTTCGGTGATGTAGATGCTGGGACTGTTAAAGACATAGCGAGCTATCACGCCGTAGGTGCAGGCAAGCATCAGGGCGGCGAGGGCCACTTCGGCAAGCAGAATGGCAAGCCGATTACTGCCGCGCGCAAAGGCGCCCAGAAAATGAATAAGTGGATTCATGGTGTCTCCCCACGCGCAAGGCGCGCCGGTGCTGGGCACGGCGCGCCGTCACGTGTGATCAGGGCTGGCGGGTTTTTTCGATCAGTTCCAGATAGGCTGGGCCGTTCTCAACCTGCTTGCTCCATTCTTCAATGGCGGGGCGGGTCTGTTCACGCATCTGGGCCAGTTGGGCCGGCTCGACACGATTGATAGTCACCCCGGCTTGTTCGTAGCGTTGCAGAGCCTGGTCTACAAAGGCATTGACGCGCTCAAACTGCTCCTGGTCTCGCTGCTGGGCAGCCTTGATGAGGATCTCCTGCAGATCAGCGGGCAAGGACTCCCATTTCTTGCGATTGATGGCGAGCACCGAAACGTCGATGCCAAAGTTGGCGATGGACAGGTGCTTGGCCACTTCGTACAGATTGCGTCCAATGCCCGTCAGCAAGGGGCGCGGGGTGGCGTCGATCACGCCACGGTCAAAAGCCAGATAGAGTTCAGACGAGGGCATGCCGGTGGGCGAGCCCCCCAGCAATTGCAGTGCGCGAGCGTCCATGGAGCTGGTCGAGGCCCATACTTTGCCTTTGACGTCGGCAGCCGAATTGATCGGTGCCTTGCGGCTGTAAAACTCGTACGGGTCCCAGGGCGCCAGGCCCAGCACCACGGCATCATGTGTGTCGCGCAGCTCCTGCTCGGCACCCAGCTTGAACAGGCCCTGGTCCAGAGCCCGCTTGAGGTGGGCGGTGCTGTCAAAGAGGAACGGCAGGGTAAAAATGTTGAGCGCGGGCACCGTGCCGCTGGGGTAGGTGCTGGTCATGTTGACCATGTCCACGTCGCCGCGGGACAAAGCGGGCAGTTCCTCGTAACCGTCAAACAGCTGGCCGGAATGGAACACATTGATCTTGATTCGGCCCTGGCTTTCTTTCTCGACGGTCTGGACGAAATTCTCGATGGGTTTCCAGGCGTACTCGTAGGCCGGCGGCAAATAGGTTGAAAAGGTCAGTTCCACTTCCTGGGCGTGGGCTGGCGAACTACCCAGCGCCAGGGTGCAGGCGGCCAGAGCCGCTGTCAGGGCTTTTTTCATGCATGTCTCCTGTGGTTTCTTTTTTGTTTCGTGTTTAAAGCGTGTGCAGATGAGCGATCAAGCCTGCAGAGGGCAGCACTTCGGCGTATTTGCTGGCCATGTCGATCAGATTGCTGCGGTGTTGGGCTGCCGAGCGGTCCGCTACCGCATCTTCAGCCACGAACGGGGCAAATCCTGACTGCAGGCTGTCCACCACACTGGCGCGCACGCAACCGCTGGTCGTCGCACCTGCCACTATCAGCATGTCGCAGCCTTGATGGGCCAGCAGGGCGGACAACGGCGTGCCGTAAAAGGCGGAGGCCTGTGTTTTGTGCAGGATGATGTCTTGCTGGGGGTCGTAGTCCAGTCGGGGGTCCAGCTCACAGGCTGGCGAATCACGCAGCAGGCAGCGCAAGGACGAGGCCTTGCTGAGCCACAGATTGGCGTCGGCCAGGTGGGTTTCATAGCCGATGATGGTGAATATCACGCGGCCTTTGCCGCGCATGGCGCCAATCAAGCGGTTGGTCTGTTCGATCTGGCTGTCACAGTCCGAGGCCAGCGGCGTCAAGCCGGGCTCGGTAAAGCCACGTTGAAAATCGATAACGAGCAAAACCGGCTGGTGCCCCATGGGCAGGGTGCCATCAAAGCCCCCTTTCAGATTGTCGCTGTCGCGCATCGTGTCTGTCCCCTCACTTTATTTCTCTGACTTGGATAATCAGGTTCCGTATTATTGACCTAGTCTGTCATCGCTATTGGTGTGAGTACAGCGTCAAATTGCGATGGTGCTATCGCGATTGATGATGGTAGAGCGCTTGTCGGCCTGCCTCTCCTAGGATGGAATACTGGCTTATGAACATTGATCCCAAATCTTTGCGGCTGTTTTTACTGGTGCTCGAACGGGGCACCATTTCGGGGGCTGCCGAGCAGTCTCACATTGCCCCTGCTGCCGTCAGCAAACGTCTGAGCGATCTGGAACAGCAGTTGGGCGCCGCCCTGATCGAGCGCAGCAACAAGGGTGTCTATCCCACCGCGGCGGGTAAATCGCTGGCCGCCATGTCCCAGCGGTTGCTGGACGATATGGACGCCATGGGCGCGTTAATGCGAGATTTTGCCGGGGGGGCGACCGGGCATGTGCGGATTGCAGCGAATCTGTCGTCGATTACGCAGTTCTTGCCGCAAGCCCTGAGCTCTTTCATGGCACGCCATCCCAAAGTGCGGGTATCCCTGGAGGAGCGGATCAGTGCCGGGGTGGCGCAGGCGGTGGCGGACAATAACGCCGATCTGGGGGTTTTGATTCGAGGCGTGGGCAGCGCCGAGGTGGAGTATTACGATTATCGGCAGGATGAGCTGGTTCTGCTGGTGCCTGCCCGCCATCCCTTGGCCGACCGGCCCGAGCTGGCCTTTGCCGACACACTGGATTTTGACTATGTCGGCATGCACACCGGTAGTCATCCCAATCTTTTGCTCTTGCGCGCGGCCAGCGAGCTGGAACGTACCTGGCGTTGCCGCGTCCAGGTCACCAGTTATGACGCTCAGTGCCGCATGATTGAGGCCGGCCTGGGCATTGGCGTACTGCCTCGTTCCGTGGCCGAATCCTACGTGCAGAGTCTGGGCCTGGCCATGTGCGTCATTCGGGAGCCGTGGACGCGCCGCCGGGTCGCCTTGTGCGTACGCAGCCGCTATAGCCTGTCCCCCGCTGCCCGCCTGCTGATGGACCACCTGTTGCAAAATTGATGCGTTTTTTCCCGCCTTGAGACCGGTGGGCACTGCCCGGTAGCAGGCCGTTCCCAGGAGGCACAGAACGTTCAGGTGTTCTTAATGAGAATGACTCTTGATCTTTTTGCGGTTCTTGATAATAATGGTTCTCATGTTTATCTGCATATGTAACGCAATCACCGAGCGTCAAGTACAAGAAGCAGTACGAGGCGGCGCTTCCAGTCTGGCAGACCTTCAAGGTCAGCTGGGCGTGGCGTCGTGCTGTGGCTGCTGCGCGGAGACGGCTCAGGACTATTTACCGGGTGGGCGCTATGCCAATCAAGCCATGATTGCCAGCCTCGAAACCGCCCGGGTGGATTCGGCTGCCAACGACAGCCTGATCCCTGTTCCCGAGTTCGGCCGCCTTGTCTGTCGCGCTTAAGCGCGTGATTTCAATCAGGATTGTCGCTTCCCGCTCTTCGTAGTGGGAATGATTGTTGTTAGTCCTGTTACTAACCCAAAAGTGCAACGCTTTCTGGGTGCCTGTCCCTTTTTTAAGCCGTTGCCCTCGAGTGCATGGTAGCCTGTCACCTTCATCCCCCACCCCGATTTTGACTGCGTCGCGCCTGCTTGTGATAGCGGCAGTGAGGTCTTGTGTGGGGGCTGGGCGCGTCCTTGGGGGGAGCGCCGTCAGATTTACAGGAGAACAGCATGTTTGGCGATAAAGTGGTAATTCAGCATTTGAACAAGCAGTTAAAGAACGAGCTGACAGCGATTAATCAATACTTCTTGCACGCTCGCATGTTGAACCATTGGGGCTTTAACAAGCTGGGCAAACACGAGTATGACGAATCCATCGGCGAGATGAAACATGCCGATATGCTGATCGAACGTATCTTTATGCTCGATGGCCTGCCTAACCTGCAGGATATGCACAAGATCATGATCGGCGAGAACGTGCCTGAAGTGCTTGGCTGTGACTTGAAGCTGGAACAGACAGCGCGTCAGACGGTGGTAGAAGCCATTGAGTACTGTGAGTCCGCGCGTGACTATGTCTCTCGTGATCTATTTTTGAAGATTCTGGACGACACCGAGGAACACATTGACTGGCTGGGCACGCAGTTGGAACTGATCGAGAAAGTGGGTCTGCAAAACTACCTGCAATCGCAGATGGGCGATCACGACGAGTAAGTCTGTGCTGAACGCGCAGGCCACAAAAAAAGCACCCGTTTTGACGGGTGCTTTTTTATTGCCGTTTCAGGAGCCGGAGTCGGTCTTGAACCTGGAGCGTCGGGGCGCGCTGGTCGTAATAGCCAGCAGCCGTCAGCGATCAGCGTGTCCTTAAAAGGACTTGCTCGGACAGCCGGGCACCTTGCCCCAGGCATTGTTGGGACCACAGTACTTGTTCCGGGCTTCCCAGGAGCAGCTGGGGCGATCGAAAAAGCCTTTTTTGCTACAGGCATTCAACTCTTGCTGCAATTGTGCCTGCCAGGCCCCGCCGTTATTGCTGGCAATCTGAATATCTTGTGGTGGGGGTGGCGGGGGGGTGCCAACCTCCACCGGCTGAATCGCCTCGGCATCACCCAGGTTCACCCGGGCGATTCCCTGCAGCTCCCGATTCTGCTCGGACATGGCAATCTGAATGGCCTGCTCCAGGGAAATGGATGTGGTCGCCAGCGCAATGGGCGGTTTTTCTTCGGTAAGCGTCGAGGTATCGATTTCCCAGGCAATAGGCGTGGGCTCCTCGGGTACCCCTAAGCGGCCATTGACCAAAGGTTGTGGCGGCTGGGCGGTAAAGGGCTTTCCATCGGCATCAAGCGTAGGCAGATCGGATGGATCAGGTGCACTGACGACCATGGATTTTTCAGGGCCGTGCGCGATGAGCCAGTTCCCCAGTTCCAGGCCGCCCCACACTGAAGCACCTGCGGCCAGCAGCAAGACAGCAATGATAAAACGCCAGGGCATAAGCGATGTCTCGGTTTTGAATCAGGGGCGATCCGGTCAGCCGGATGCGCGTTATTAAAAGAATAGAGCCGTCATTGTAGCGAACTGTCGGCTCTGCTCTTGTGACAGAATTAGACGGCATCCCCGAAAACGTGTCCACCATGTTCACGTAATGCGTGGAATTCAATGCCTGGATTGAGCTCCTGCGCCACACGCAATTGCGCTGGCGAGCTTGCTAAAAAGGCAGTGGCCTCGACCACGTCATAGGCAATATTGCCAGCGTTAGTCTCGATGAACTTCTTCATGTCTTTAGGGTCTTTGGCCGTGACCCAGCGAGCCATGTTGAAGCGGCTGGACGACAGGCGGGCTTCCACGCCATATTCTGTTTTCAGACGATGGGCCACCACTTCAAACTGCAATTGGCCCACGGCGCCCAAGAGCATCATGCCGCCTGCCATATGGGGGCGAAACACTTGAATGGCGCCTTCTTCGCCCAGCTGGGTCAAGCCGGTACGCAATTGTTTGGTGCGTAAAGGATCTTTGACCTCAATGGATTGAAAGAGTTCAGGGGCAAAGAACGGCAGGCCGGTAAACTGCAGATTTTCGCCTTCGGTCAGCACGTCGCCCAGTTGCAGAATGCCGTGGTTGGGCACACCGATGATGTCGCCTGCAAACGCATCGTCCAATAGCTCGCGACGCTGGGACAGAAAGGACACCACGTTATTGGGGCGAATCTCTTTGCCGGTACGTGATACTTTCAGTTTCATGCCACGCTTGAAATGCCCGGAGCTGACACGAACAAAGGCGACGCGGTCGCGGTGAGCGGGGTCCATATTGGCTTGCACCTTGAAGACCACACCACTGAATTTGGGCTCGTCGGGCTGCACTTCGCGTTGCAGGGCGGCGCGTGGGCCCGGCGCAGGAGCCAGATCCACCAGCGCGTCCAATACTTCTTGCACGCCAAAGTTGTTGATGGCCGAACCAAAGAATACCGGGGTTTGCTTGCCTGCCAGGAACAAGTCCAGGTTGAACTCGGGCGCTGCTGCATTCAGCAGTTCGATCTCTTCCTGCGCTTTTTCAAATGGCTCGCCAAAGCGCTCGGCAATCACGGGGTTGTCCAGGCCAGGGATGATCTCATCCTCGCCATGACGCTCCTGACCGGGCTTGAACACACGCATATGGTTGGCGCGCAGATTGAACACGCCGCCAAAGCGACGCGCCATCCCGATCGGCCAGGAAAACGGCACCACTTCCATACCCAGGTGCGATTCAATTTCCGACAGGACATCCAGTGGCTCTTGAACTTCGCGGTCCAGCTTGTTCACAAAGGTGATGATGGGCGTATTGCGGGCCCGGCACACTTGCAAGAGGCGAATGGTTTGCGGTTCCACACCGTTGGCGGCGTCAATGACCATCAAGGCAGCGTCCACGGCGGTCAGCACCCGGTAGGTGTCCTCGGAGAAGTCCTGGTGACCGGGGGTGTCCAGCAAGTTGATGACGCAGTCGCGGTATTCCATCTGCATGACCGAGGAGGCCACCGAGATACCCCGTTGCTTTTCAATTTCCATCCAGTCCGAGGAAGCGTGGCGGCTGGCTTTACGAGCCTTGACGCTACCGGCAATCTGAATCGCGCCCGCGAACAGCAGCAGTTTTTCAGTCAGTGTGGTCTTACCCGCGTCAGGGTGAGAAATAATGGCAAAAGTGCGGCGTTTCTTGACTTCAGAGCGTATGTCACCGGACGACATTGAAAATCCTTGTGGCAGCGCCAGTCTGGCGCGTGGAAAACAGTGAGCGAATTATCCGTAAAGCAGGGCCTGGGGGCAAGCGCAGGCGCGCACGAGGCTAACGTGACACGCTGGCCAATACCGTTCCTGCCAGAATAAATAGCGAACCGAACACGCGGTTCAACAGCCGGACGTGGCTGGCCTGACGAAGCACATGCAACATGCGTGCCGCCAAGGAGGTGTAGCAACCCATGGCCACCAGATCCGTAAAGCACAGGGTCAGGGCAATGAGCAGGTATTGCAATGGCATCGGCCGATTCACGTCCAGAAACTGGGGCATGATGGCCAGCAGAAATACCAGACCCTTGGGGTTGGTGATGTTGATCAGACAACCCCGAAGCAGCAAATCGCGGATGCGAAAGTCGCTGGGCGCCTGACCGGTGACTTGTACCGGCATGGCGTCGGTGCGCAGTTGCTTCCAGCCCAGATAAATCAGGTAGGCTGCGCCCAGCCACTTGAGCGTGGTGAACGCCAGTTCCGAGCGCGCCAGAACTTGTCCCAATCCCAGGCTGATGATGAACACCTGAATCATGATGCCGATATTCAGGCCGATCGCCATCCAGTAGCCACGCTTGAAGCCGTATTTCAGGCCGGATGACATGGAGGAGATCGCACCTGGGCCAGGTGAAAACGAAATGACCCAGGAAGCCGCGAAAAAGGCGAGCCAGGTGCTCAGTGCCATGATGTGCTCGGTTCAAAGGCGGGCACTGCGCCCGCCTTTGGCAGGCACAGTCCCTTGGCGGAGTTTAGGCTTTGGCTTGTGCGGCGCTGCGGTTGCTGCGGTTGGGACCGCGGCTGTCCTGACGGCCACCAGGGCGACCCTGACCGGCACGGGCCGCACCACCACCGGCTGCACCGGGGGCGGCGCTGCGACGTGGGCGGTTGTCGTTGCCAGGACGACGCGGACGGCTTTCACCATTGCCGCCGCGGCCTTCAGCGGAGCGGGCTTGGCCAGCACCGTTGGGACGACGGGCAGCAGGAGCACGAGCGCCAGGAGCGCTGTTGAAGCGACGCTCTGCGTACGTGTCTTCCTTGGCTTCTTCGGCCAGAGCAGCGCGCGAAGGAGGCGTCCAGCCTTCCACCACGATGCGGTCGATCGGATTGCGGGTCATGCGCTCGATCTGCTTGAGCAGGCGCATTTCGCTGCGATCCACCAAGGACAAGGCCACGCCTTCGCTGCCGGCACGGCCCGTACGGCCAATACGGTGAACGTAATCTTCCGGCACGTTGGGCAACTCGAAGTTGACCACGTAAGGCAGTTGGTCAATGTCCAGACCACGCGCGGCAATGTCAGTGGCAACCAGCACCACGACCTTGCCATTTTTGAAACCGGCCAGAGCACGGGTACGAGCCGCCTGGCTCTTGTTACCGTGCAGGGCTTCGGCGGCCATGCCGTCTTTCGACAGTTTTTCAGCCAGACGGTTAGCGCCGTGCTTGGTGCGGCAGAACACCAGAACCTGATTCCAGCTGCTTTCGCGGATGATGTGGCTGAGCAGATCGCGCTTGTGCGCCTGTTCCGCCAGGATCACTTGCTGGGTAATCAGTTCGTTGGTGGTGTTGCGGGCAGCAACGGCCACTTCGTCAGGGTTGTTGAGCGAACCGCGGGCCAGTTCGCGGATTTCGTCCGAGAAGGTGGCCGAAAACAGCAGGGTCTGGCGCTCTACCGGCATCAGGCTGATGATCTTGCGGATATCGCGGATAAAGCCCATGTCCAGCATGCGGTCGGCTTCGTCCAGCACCAGGATTTCCACACCGGTCAGATCGACCGTGCGCTGACGCACGTGGTCCAGCAAACGGCCAGGGGTGGCCACCAGAATGTCCAGCGGTTTGCGCAGGGCATGGAACTGGGGGTTGATGTTCACGCCACCAAACATGACCATCGAGCGCAGACGGGTGTGCTGGCTGTACAGACGGACCGATTCCTCGACCTGGGCGGCCAGTTCACGGGTTGGGGCAAGAATCAGCGCGCGTGGGCGGCCGGGTTTGCGGTTTTGCTGAGGGTTGTTCAGCAGGCGGTGCAGGATAGGCAGGGTAAAGCCGGCCGTTTTGCCAGTACCGGTTTGCGCAGCGGCTAGCAAGTCGCCCCCTTCAATGACCTTGGGGATGGCCTGGGCCTGAATAGGAGTGGGGTGGGTATAGCCTGCGTCAGTTACAGCACGCAACAGAGGTTCTGCCAGCCCAAGGGCGGCAAAAGTGATTTGAGAGTCCAAGAATTTTCCAGTGACTAGCCCAAAAGCCCTCTTCGGGGCCCTACCAATCCAGGCTAAGGTATTTTGTTTATGGCGACAATGCCACGGCAGGGGCAAGAACGCCGCCTGCTGCAAGAGGCGCAGTGATTGGTGCGCTGCGCAATCTGACATTATAGCGTGAAATCAGTAAAAATCCTCATTGACCATCTTGTATCATTTTGCGCGGTCGCGTTAAAACAACCTGTTTCAAGGCTAAAAGGTCAGCGTGGTGGGCACGGCGGATTTGACAGAAATTGTTAAGCACCGCCATAGACGCACTTGTTATGCTGCAATACGCGGTTTACGCTTGGCGTGCACGCACTGCCTGACGGGTTTGGGCACGTGCCCTGGCAAATGGGGTGTAACCTGTTTTTGTTGTTTATCTGCTTATTTTTGCAGGAAAAAAATCATGACATCATGGATTCGATGGGTCTTTATCAGCAGCATGGCGGTCTTGCTGTCGGGTTGTGGGTATAACGAGATCCAGCGGCTGGACGAGCAGGTCAAGGCCGCGTGGTCGCAAACCTTGAATCAATACGAGCGCCGAGCCGAGCTGGTGCCCAAGCTGGTCAGCTCGGTCAATGCCTATATGGTCAATGAGCGCACGGTACTCACGCAGGTTACCGAGGCGCGCGCCAAGGTGGGCACCATACAGATGAAAGTCGAGGATATTGATAATCCCGAGGTCATGGCGCGCTTTCAGGAAGCACAGAACCAGTTGTCCTCAGCCTTGTCGCGCCTGATCGCGGTCTCGGAAAACTATCCGCAGCTCAAAAGCGACGGGCTGTTTCGTGATTTGATGACGCAGCTGGAAGGCACGGAAAACCGTATCGCCACCGAGCGCGGTCGTTACGTGCAGGCAGTGCAGGAATACAACCTGTACATTCGCCAGTTCCCTACCCTGATTACCGCCAAGCTGTTTGGCTACAAGGTCAAGGAAAACTACGGGGTGGATCGTCAGAGCGAAATCACGCGTGACCCCGAAGTCAAATTTGATATTCCTGCGACACCGGCTCCTGCCGGGTATTGAGTGACTCTGGAGGGGGTGCCATGAAGGTGTCCGATCTTGCACCGACGACCGGGCTTGGGTCTGTACGGACAGGCAGGCTGATTTGGGTCTGTCTGCTGACGGTTTTGCTGATGTTGTGCTGGCCGTGGGGCCAGGCGCAGGCCAAACCCGAGCCGATTCCCGCCATTGCCGGTTGGGTGACGGACACCACCGGCACCCTGAGCGCGGAGCAGAAAGAGGCCCTGAACCAGCAGCTCAAGGCTGTGGAGCAGGAAAAAGGCGCACAGGTGGTGATCCTGATGGTGCCCACCACGGGTGAAGAAACGATCGAGCAATACGCCCTGCGTGTTTTTGATCAGTGGGAGATCGGTCGCAAGAAAGTGGACGATGGCATCTTGCTGCTGGTGGCCAAGGATGATCGTCGCATGCGTATCCAGACTGGCTATGGTCTGGAAGGCGCGGTGACAGACCTGCAGGCTGGCCGCATCATCCGAGAACAAATGACCCCTCGCTTTATCGAAGGCAATTTCTACGCCGGCATTCAGGCTGCGACGGATAGTTTGGTGGGGCTGGTCAACGGCGAGGAACTGCCCCCGCCCCCTAAAAATGCCCCTGTCACTTCGTCCGGGGAAGATGGGGTGTTCTGGGAGCCTTTGCTGGCCGTCGGCGCGATCGTGTTTTTTGCTTCGCCCTTGTTTGCGGCCTTTGCCGCGGGGGTGTTCACGCTGGTGGTATCGGGCAGTATTGGTCTGGCTTTGCTGGCCGCCGTCGTTGGTGCGGGTTTGAGCATGATTGGCCGACTCTTTGGGGCAGGCGGCAAGTCCAGCTCCGGGCGTGCTTCGCGTCGTGGCGGCGTCATTGGAGGCCTGGGCGGTTATTCCTCGGGCGGTTTTGGCGGCAATGGCGGCAGCAGCGGTGGGGGTTTTGGCGGCTTTGGCGGTGGCAGCGGCGGTGGTGGTGGCGGCAGTGGAGGCGGTGGCGCCTCCGGTAGCTGGTAAGGCCACAGGGGAGCAACATGAGTGTGAACTGGAAAGAGTTGTCGGGCTGGGCATCGGTGCACGGCCAATGGCTGCGCCGACGTCATTTCAACGCGGAAATGCTGGGCCATCTGGCTGAACAGATTCGCAAGGGTGAACAGAATCATAGTGGCGAGCTGGTGGTGGCGATCGAGGCCGTCCTGCCGGCGCACGAAGCGGACAGTGCCCAACGTGCCCTGGAGGTGTTCGGTCGTTTGCGTGTATGGGATACGCCGCTCAATTCCGGTGTCCTGTTGTATCTGGCTCTGGGGCAGCGGCATATCCACATCATTGCGGATCGTGGCATCCAGGCCGACCCGGCCCAGTGGGCGCGGATCTGCCGAGAGTTGGAAAAGGATCTGGCGGCCCGCGAATATCTGTCTGGCTTGTTGACGGCGGTGGAGGCGATTGAGGCGGTGTTGCAGCAAGGCGCGCCGGCGCATGATCCGAATGATGCGCGCGTCAATGCCTTGCCTGATGAACCTGTGCTGCTGTAAAGGGGGCCCAGGGCCATGAAACCGTCTGCCCCTGTCGGCTCCTGGCAGCAACAAACCTTGGTTGAAGCCATACGTTTGCGTGAGACCCTGTGGGGGCCTCTTGAAGACCTCTCGGAGTCGCGACGTGCACGGGCGGCGGGTGGCTCATTTGCTCGACGCGTAACGGCGCGAGCCCTGGCTCTGGCTCAACGTGACGGGTTGGAGCAGGCCTGGAGTCGCTGGTGGCGCGTGGCGCGTCTTCTGATGGTCGCGATGGCCGTGCTGGCGGTGTTGGCCGGTGCTGCGACCGCAGCCGGTGCCTTGGGCGATGGCCGTCGTGCCGTTAATGTGGTCACGGCCGTAGGAGCCTTGTTGGGACTGCATGTTCTGACTTTTATTTTCTGGTTGCTCAGTCTGGCCTTGTCGGGGAAAACGACCGGCGCTGGCAGTTGGGCTGGCGATCTGTGGTGGTGGCTGAGTCGCCGCTTCGTCAAAGGCGAGACCAGTCTGGTGCCGCAGGCTTTTGCCGCCGTGTTGGCGCGCCGTGGCACTCAGTTCTGGCTGGCGGGATTGATCAGCCATGGTTTGTGGGTGTTGGCCTTCCTGTCGGCCCTGAGCACCCTGCTGTTATTGCTGGCTTCGCGTCGCTATCACTTCAACTGGGAAACCACGCTTTTGACGCCAGATACCTTTGTCTGGCTGGTTGAAGGCCTGGGCGTCCTGCCGTCCTTGTTGGGCTTTACCTTGCCCGATACCCTCACCATACGTAGCAGCGATGGCTTGCACATGCTGGATGCCCAGGCTCAGGCTCTTTGGTCCAGTTGGTTGCTGGGTGTGGTAGTCACGTATGGCCTGCTGCCTCGTGTGTTGGCCCTGGCCTGGAGCCTGTGGCAATGGCGTACACACACGGCGCGACTGAGCTTGGACGACAGTTTGCCGGGTCTGGCGGAATTGCGCCCGCGCCTGATGCCTGTCAGTGAGCCTACGGGCGTAGACGAACTGGCCTCGCCCGACAAAGTCGCCCGGATTCACAATGAGCCCGGCGCTCTTTTAGCGGCTCATGCTCTGTGTGTGGTGGGGCTGGAGTTGCCGCCCGAACACCGTTGGCCGCCTGCCTTTATGCAGGAGGACATGCAGGATCTGGGTCGCGTGGATTCACGGGCCGAGCGTCTGGCTATTTTGGGCCGCCTGCAGTCAGCGAGCCCTCGTCATTTGTTGATGGTGTGTGACGCTGCCCAGACCCCGGATCGGGGTGTGGTCGCCACCTTGGTGGAATGGGCGCAGTTGGCCCAGCAGTCCGATGTCATTTTGCTGGATGAGGCCTTGGCCGATCCTGAGCAGGCACGCCGTCGCAGCTGGCATGAACGCTTGGTGGCGGCCGGTTTTGCGCCGGGACAGATACACGATCAATGGCCTGACCGGCCTTTGAAGGAGCCTTCATGAATGCTGCGGCTTTGACGCTGGCGGTGGTGGGCCATACCAATACCGGCAAGACCTCCTTGTTGCGCACCCTGACCCGGGACGCCGCTTTTGGTCAGGTCAGCAACAGTCCCGGCACCACACGGCATGTAGAAGGAGCCCGGCTGACGGTGGACGACGAGGCTCTGGTAGAGCTGTTTGATACCCCCGGCCTGGAAGACAGCATGGCTTTGCTGGACTTTATGGATCAGCTGAGCCAGCCTGGGGAGCGTATTGATGGGCCGGAACGGATTCGGCGCTTTCTGGAGTCCCCCGCGGCGCAGGGACGCTTTGAACAAGAGGCTCGCGTGCTGCGTAAGTTGCAGTCCTGTGATGCCGGTTTATACGTGGTGGATGCACGCGATCCTGTGCTGAGCAAGCATAAAGATGAGCTGACGCTGCTCGCCTATAGCGGGCGGCCTTTGCTGCCTGTTCTGAACTTCGTGCGCAGCCCGCAGGCTCGGGTGCAGGAATGGCGTAGTGCTTTGGCCCGCTTGGGCCTGCATGCCTTGGCAGAGTTCGATACGGTAGCGCCAGCGCTGGATGGCGAAGCGTTGCTGTACGACAAGCTGGCGGTATTGCTGGAGACGCAGGCCGGGGTGTTGCAACATCTGAAAATGGATTTGGCCCAGCAGGCGGCCTTGCGGCGTCGGGATGCCCTGCGGCTGTTGGCAGAGTTGCTGATTGATGTGGCCGCCTGGCGAGTGAGTACGCCCTCGGACAAGGAATCCATGGCCTTGGCGGTGCAGCAGTTACGGGAGCCGGTCCTGGCACGCGAGGCCAAGAGTGTTCAGGCTTTGCTCAGACGCTACAGCTTTGGCCGTCAGGATGTGGTGGCAGATCTGCTGCATTTTGAGGGAGGCCGTTGGGGTATGGATTTGTTTGATCCCCAGGCCTTGAAAGAGTTTGGGGTGCAGTTGGGTAAGGGCGTGGCGGCTGGCGCCATGGCCGGTGCGACACTGGATGTGATGACTGGTGGCTTGAGTCTGGGAACGGGAACGGTTCTGGGCGCACTGGCCGGCGGTTTGTGGCAAGGCGCGGACAAGTGGGGCCAGCGCTTGATGGGCAGGCTGCGAGGCGAGACCGAGTTAAGTGTGGATGACGCGGTGCTGCGCCTGTTAGCGGTGCGCCAGCTCAGTTTGATTGCGGCTCTGGAGCGGCGCGGTCACGCGGCGCAAACGCCTATTCGGCTGGGCGAAATTGATGCTGAGGATTTCGATCAGGCCTTGCAGCGGGAATTGAATGTCTGGCGTGCGCAAAGCCTGCCTGAGGAGTTGGCGCAGGCTCGGATTCATCCGACCTGGTCCGCCTTGCGCAATGACTACGCGCCGGATTCGCGGCGTGAAGCCTGTGTGCAGAGCCTGGTCAAGCACTTGCTGGGAGCGCGCAATGCGCCAGGGGCCAGCTCGGTTGGGCAGACACAGCGATAACGCAGTCGGGTTTATTCCTTTTCCTCGCGTGGCAAGTGGGCATAACAGACCGGCGAGCTGGGTTCCCTTGCGTCATGGATGCGATCCTCGTTGGCCAATGCGTTGAGCACGGCCTGTTTTAGCACCGTCAAATACGAGGTGTGTGGGTCATGGGCGGCGCTTAGCAATTGCAGTTCGCCTTTGCGGGCCAGCGTCATCAAGGGCAGCAAGGCGTCGGGGTCCTGCTCCAACTGTTGTTGATAGCGGCGCTGAAATTGCTCAGGGGAAATGTCGCCCTTATGAAGACCCTTGCGCAACTCCGGTGTGGGGCTGGCTTCGTGCAGCCACTGGATATCGCCCAACGCTTCTTTGCGCAGGCCGCGTGGCCAGAGGCGGTCTGTCAGGACACGGGCAGCCTTGCCGGAAGACGCATGGATGGCATCGTAAACGCGATTCAAGGTGATGATGTAAGGCATGACAGGCTCCGGGAACGTCGGGTGTCCTGGCGCTCAGTCGCGATGGCTGGTCGTTTTCTGCTTCTGTGCGTCGGGGCCGCCGCAGTAACAGGCGGCGGTGAATGCGGCTGCTAAAGGCAAGCAGCAAGCTGCAGCAGCTTCCCGGACTTGTGTAGCCCGTTTCCGTGCGAGGGTGAGGTTCAGGTCTCAACCACCTGGCCGTCAAGGCTGCTGCAGTGTTGGGGGGTACGTGTGGCGCTTTACGCCTTCTTACTGACCAGGCCGTAGATAAACAGGACGATGATGGCACCCACGATGGAACCGATCCAGCCAGCGCCTTCGCCGGGGACGTACCAGCCCATGGCTTGACCCAGATAGCCGGCTACAAATGCGCCGACAATCCCCAGGATGGACGTCATTATCCATCCCATCTTCTGGTCGCCAGGCATGATCGCCCGCGCCAGCAAACCTACGATAAAGCCCACAACAATCATGGAGATAATACCCATCGTTCTACTCCTGTTCTGTGTTTGCCGGTCATAGGTTCAGACCGCTGGGTCTATCTTAGGTAGGGAGTTTTTGCACGTCTATCGTTTTGCGTATCTGAAACCGTTAAAAACGTCAGGCTTTGTAAATGGATGATCCTTATCCGGGCTGCTGCTAGTGTGCGAATGTCGCGCAGCCTTGCGAAGAACCGGCTATTTCCCTTTGCCCGTGACTCTGGCTGTCGGTGGGCTTTCACCGGAATTTTGCGCGGACAGCGCTACGATGGGGTAAAGCGAGAGGTGTGCGCTGTCACTGAGGGGGGGCCTGAGCCTGCCCGTTCTTGTTTAACCTGCCTTGTTTGAGGGTGTGCTGATGACGATTCCCTTGCCCATTCTGGACCTGAAGCAGTGCGATGCCGAACACGCTATGCGTGCGTTCATCGGCTGGTGGCCCGATGCGCAAACCCGGGCCTGGCTGGCCGAACAGGCCCGTCAGGCCCAGGCCCTGTATGGTGGACGGATGATGCAGTCTGATCACTTTCACTTAACCCTGGCTTTTCTCGATAGCAGCCCCGTGTCGGCGCTGCAGTCCTTGGCGACACGAATGGCTGGATGGACGGTGCCGGATATCAAGCTGGATCTGACCGTACGGGATGTGTTTGAAAAGCCCAGGGTGGTGTGGGCCGGTCCTGACGACTCGCAAAAGCAGGCTCTGGATGCCCTGCAACAGTGGCATGAGGCAATCTGGTCCAGCTTGACCGGGCTGGGCTGGACACAGCCTCCGCGCCCTTTTCGACCGCACGTGTCCTTGCTGCGGCATGCGCAGATTGTGGCGGGCCGAGCGCATGGCCATAGGTTGTCGCCCCAGGCTTTTGTCGGTGATGGTGCTGGCTTGATTGTGTCCGTTCCCTGTGAACAGCGGAGCCAATATCATCTTGCCGCCATGATGGGCTCAGAAAGGACAGGTGCATGAATATTCGTTTTTTGGAAACTTTCATCTGGATTGCTCGCTTGGGCAGTTTTCGGGCGGCCGCGAACAAGCAGCATTTGACGCAGGCTGCGGTGTCGGGACGGATTGCAGCCCTGGAGAGCGAGTTTCAGAAAACCCTGTTTGAGCGCGGTCATCGGGATTTGCGTTTGACTCCCGCCGGGCGAAAACTGATGCAGTACGCCGAGCAGATGCTGGGCATGGAGCACGATCTGCGCGAGGCCCTGGCAGGTTCCAGCCGCTTGAGCGGCCGTGTGCGTCTGGGGGTGGTCGAGTCCATTGTGCATACCTGGTTCAAGGACCTGATTCGCCAATTGCATGCCCTGTATCCCGAACTGGAAATTGAGCTGACTGCTGAATCCACGTTGCGCCTTCATGACCTGCTCAAACGCGGAACGATTGATGTGGCCTTGCAGACCGATCCCATCATGGGCGATGGCATACGCAATCTGCCCATGGGGTCGATGCGTATGGGCTGGGTGTGCATGGCCGATGAGAGCATGCCGGTCCGTAGTGGCTTGCAGGAGTTGGTCCAACGCTGGCCCTTGGTCACCTTCCCTCGCGGCTCGCAGCCCCATCTGGCCTTGGTGCAGTTGCTTGACCCCTTGCCGGTAGATCAGGCCCGGATTCATTATGTATCTTCCATTGCCGCCAGCATGCAACTGATCGAGGCACAACCCAGTATTGCGACCTTGCCCCTGGCGGCGGTCAGTCGTCAGCTCAACAGTGGGCTGTATCAGGAAATCGTCTGTGAGCATGCCTTGCCGGACTTGCGTCTGGTGGCCAGTTGGCGACCCGATCCCTTGACGCAAACGGCTCAGGCCGTCATTGGGGTAGCGCTGGAGCGCATGCATCATTTTGCTGCCGAGCATCCAGGTCTGGCTTTACCCCCGCCAGACACGCGTGTTTTTGCCATCTAGCCTTTGAGGGTTTTCCCCTTGCCCGTACAGGTGTACGACCGCCGCGCTTGCTTGATAAGCTATATCTCGCGCCATTCGCTAGAACTGATCGCTTTTTCCGATTGCTCCAGGTTGAAATAAACCGTTTGGTCTCTGCCCGGCAGCCGTTGGACACTCCCACAAAGCGTGTGCAATGACTTTGATTCGGGAGGGCTGTCGTGTCTGCTATTTTTCGTACGGATCGTGATGCGCCGGGGGAGTTGTTCATCTGGACAGATATCGCCCCGGAACATGAGCGGGATTTCAATCAATGGTATGAGCGCGAGCACATGGCCGAGCGTGCGGCCATACCGGGCTTTCAATGGTCGCGACGTTATGTGCGTCAAGGGGTCGGGCGCAAGTATCTGGCCCTGTATCGCACCGAGTCCCTGCGGGTCTTTGGTACCCCCGAATATCGAAAAGCATTTGAGCAGCAGACAGACTGGTCCAATATCAACTTTGCGCGCATGAGCAATACCCAGCGCCGCGTGATGGCGGTGAGCGTGCTGGGCGGGGCCGGTACGGGCTCACATGTTTTGCTGGTGCGTCTGCCTGAACGTGCGCATCAGCAAAGCCTGGCCCGTCACAGTGCGGCCTATCTGGAACAGGTGGATGGTTTGGTGGCCTTGCGTGTGCTCACGCCTGATCCCGAGCTCTCGACCCCCCTGCCGTCCGAAGATACGCAGCAGCGTCGTTTGGACCCGTATCTGGTGGCGGATCTGACCACCCCGGAGGCTGCGCATGTCTTGGCCGCCCGCTTGCAGCAGGATCTGGGCGTGGCAACGAACGATGTATCCGAGTTTTCTTTGTTGTGGGATCTGCAGTCACGGGATCTGAATGCGAGCCGTTCATAAGACGGCTATCACCTCAATTCTTGGGAGAAGCGACATCATGATTAAAAAATTACTTTCCATGGCTTGCGTACTGGCGTTGGCAGGGACCGCGCAGGCGGCCACCAACTGGAACATGAGCACCGAGCAGCCTGACAACAACTTTCTGACACAGAATGCGCGTGAGTTCGCGGCCGATATCAAAGCGGCGACCAATGGCGAGTTGAATATCAATGTGCAATCGAACTCGGTGCTGCTCAAGCGTCCCGAGGTCAAGCGTGGCGTTCAGCAAGGTGTGGTGCAGGCCGGGGAGATGCTGGTGGCGGCCATCGGCAACGAAGATCCTTTGTTTGAAGTCGACAGCGTGCCTTTCCTGGCCTCATCCTTTGACCAGTCGGAAAAGCTGTGGAAAGCCACCCGTCCGTTTCTGGCCGAGCGCCTGGACAAGCAAGGCATCGTGCTGGTCTATGGCTCCCCCTGGCCTCCACAAGGCATTTACACCAAACAACCGGTGGAGCAGCTCTCGGATCTGGCTGGCGTCCGTTTCCGTGCCTACAGTCCGGCCACCAGTCGCCTGGTTTCCTTGATGGGGGCGGTGCCCACCACCGTGCAAACACCTGAGGTGCCACAGGCGTTTTCTACCGGCATTATTGATGCCATGCTGACCTCGCCGGCCACGGGCGTGGATTCACAGGCCTGGGACTACGTGAAGTATTACTACGACGCGCAGGTGTTCATTCCGCAAAGCTTTGTGATTGTGAATAAGCGCGCGTTCCAACGCCTGCCCGAGAACGTGCAAAAAGCCGTGCTGGAAGCTGGGGAACGGGCTGAGCAGCGTGGCTGGGCGATGTCGCGTGAACAGACGTCCAAGCTGACCCAGACCATGGCCGATAAAGGCATGGTGGTCGGCCCGCTCAGCGACAAGCTGGCTGCGCAGTTGCAGGCTATCGGCCAGACCATGACCGAAGAATGGCTGAAGAAAGCAGGGGCCGACGGCCAGAAGCTGCTTGATACTTACCGTCAGCCCTAAATCAGGAGTGCGTCCATGATTGTGCTGGAGCGTATGGCCAGAGTATGCGGCGCACTGGCCGCACTCTTTCTTTGCCTGATCGGGGTAGTGGTGACGGCGCAGATTGTGGCGCGCCTGTTCTCCATGCAAATACCGGCGTCGGACGACTTCGCAGGATGGTTTATGGCAGCGTCGATTTTTCTGGCGCTGCCCTACGCCATGCTGCAGGGCGATCATATCCGCGTCTCTTTGTTGTTGCAGGTGATCCCCGAGCACCTCAGGCGCCCTTACGAATTGTTGGCCACGCTGATTGGGCTGTTGCTGGCCGCCTGGTGTACCTGGGAGACGGCCCATTTTGTGTATGAGTCCTTTGTGTACAAGGAAGTCGCTCAGGGCATGGTCGCGGTGCCCCTGTGGATTCCCCAGCTGGGTATGCCTGTTGGTTTGGGTCTGCTGACCCTGATGTTGTTGCGGCGTCTGCTGCGTGTGGTTCAGGGCCAAGAATTGGAGGCAACGGAACATGGCTGATTTATCTCAGGCAATCGTCTTGTTTGTGGCTCTGCTTGCCTTGCTGGCCAGTGGCGTGTGGGTGGCGCTGGTCCTGATCGCTTGCGGTATCTTGTCTATTTTTTTGTATGCGGATGCACCGGCGGGCATTATTTTTGCCACCAAAGCCTGGGACTCCTCGGCCAGTTGGGCTCTGACGGCCCTGCCCTTGTTTATCTGGATGGGGGAGATTCTGTATCGGACCCGGCTGGCGGAAGATATGTTCAGCGGGCTGGGGCCGTGGGTGCAGCGTTTGCCGGGTCGTCTGGTTCATGTCAATACCTTGGGTTGCGGCATTTTCGCGGCAGTCAGTGGTTCCTCGGCCGCCACGGCTGCCACCATTGGCCGCATCTCCTTGCCCGAGCTTAAAGCACGAGGCTATGACGACAGCATCAGTATCGGCTCACTGGCCGGCGCCGGTACCCTGGGCCTGCTGATTCCCCCCTCGATCGTGATGATTGTGTACGCCGTGGCCGCTCAGGTTTCCATCATCCGCCTGTTTGTGGCCGGGGTATTGCCCGGTATCTTGTTGATGTGCCTGTTTTCGGCCTACATCGCAATCTGGTCCATACGTCATCCGGATCGGGTGCCGGCGGCAACCGAGCAATTAAGCCTGGGTGAGAAAGTACGGCGCCTGCGTCTGCTCTTGCCGGTGGTCTTGTTGATTGTGGCTGTGATCGGTTCAATTTACGGTGGTATTGCAACGGCCACGGAAGCGGCTGTGCTCGGTGTCATTGGTTCCTTGCTTATTGCCGCGGTGGGGCGTTCCCTGAATTGGAAAACCTTTACGGCCAGCTTGTTAGGCGCTGCGCGCACCTCGTGCATGATCTCCTTTATTTTGATCGGGGCCGCCTACCTGACCAGCGCCATGAGCTTTACCGGCCTGCCTGCCAATCTGGCTGCCTGGATTGGTTCCTTGGGTTTGAGCCAATACGCCCTGATTGCCGTCTTGACGGTGTTTTTCGTCATTCTGGGCGCCTTTCTGGATGGCATTTCCATTGTGGTGCTGACCACGTCGGTCTTGTTGCCCGCTGTGATGGCGGCCGGTATCGACCCGATCTGGTTTGGCGTCTATCTGATTTTGACTGTGGAAATGGCCCAGATCACTCCGCCCATCGGTTTCAATCTGTTCGTGATTCAGGGGATTACCGGCCGTAACCTGTTTGAGCTGGTGCGCATGGCCTTCCCCTTTTTCTTGTTGCTGGTGCTGGCCACCGTATTGGTGACGATCTTCCCGCAAATCGTCATGGTCTTGCCTAACGCGATGTAAAGGGGGGGGAGATGACTATGGCTTATGTCAGCCTGGGAGCGCAACGCTATAAAGTGGAGCGCGCCTGGACGCAGGCCGATGTGGGCAGCATCACCAGCGTGGCGGTGCTCTCTGATGGGCGTATTGCGGCGTTGCTGCGCCGTCCGGCCAGTGTGCTGGTGCTCACTCCGGATGGACAGGTATCGGCCCGCTGGCCATTGGACGATATGCTGTGCCCGCATCACATCAGCGCCCGTCCGCAGGGCGGCGTGTTGGTGACGGATGTCGATGGGCATCAGGTTGTTGCTCTGGACGGCCAGGGCCATGAGCAATGGCGGCTGGGCATGCCGGAGCAGCCGCGTTGGCAGGAACCGTTCAACCACCCCACCCATGCGATTGAATGTGTAGGGGGAGGCTTGTGGGTAAGCGATGGCTATGGCAATACCGTGGTGCATCGCTTTGACCCGCAGCGTCAGTGGCTGGCTGCGCTGGGCGCGCCGGGCCCGGGGCCTTTGCAGTTCAGCACGCCACATATGCTGGCCGGCGCGGCGGACGGTTCGGTCTGGGTGGCTGACCGTGAAAACAATCGCGTCCAGCATCTGGATGTACAAGGTCGCTATCTGGGGGAACTGCGCCCCTTGTACAAGCCAATGGCCGTGGCCGTACAAACCGACGGTTCCGTTCTGGTCAGCGACCAGACCGCGAGCCTGTCACGGTTTGATCCGGATTCGGGCATCTTGCTGGGGCGTTGTCGGGTGCAGGGCGTGTATGGGCATGGTTTGACCACCGCGCTGGACGGACGGATTTATATAGCAGAAATGTTGCCTGATTGCCTGACTTGCTTACAGCCCGTTTAATTATCCACAAAGCATGAAAAAGTAGTTGGCGCTATGGAAGCGGTCAGCGCAAATCCATTAGACTATGCGCATGAATACGTCTGCGTCTCTGTATGTCCGTACAGACTCCTCTGGTCAGCTGCAATTGCTAGGCGACTGGTCCTTGCGTCACTACGAAGCGTTGCAAAGCAGTTTGCGCTCGCTCGGTGACAAGCAGGGCCCGTGGTCCTTGGATTTCAGCGCCTTGAAGTCGCTGGATACCACCGGTGCTCAGGTGCTGTGCGAGTGGCTCGGAGCCGAGCGTGTGCAGGTGGCTCTGGATACGGCCCAAGGCTTGTCCAAAGAGCGCCATCAGTTATTGCAAACCGTCGCCAAGGCGATGAGTCGCATGGATCAGCGCCATCTGGTTGCGCCCCGCTGGGGCATCACGGATCTGTTCGAGCGGGTGGGCCTGTCCATGGTCCACATTTCGCGCAATATGCGCGAGCTCCTGGGTTTCATAGGCCTGACGCTGGAAACGCTGATCCGCAATCTGCTGCGGCCCAGTCAGTGGCGGGTGACCTCGATTGTGGCGCAACTGGAGGAAACTGCATTTAATGCAGTGCCCATCGTGGCCCTGCTGACGTTTTTGGTCGGTGCAGTGATCGCCTTTCTGGGCGCGACGGTGCTGGCGGATTTTGGCGCCACGATCTACACCGTCAACCTGGTCGGTTTTTCCTTCCTGCGAGAGTTCGCGGTGCTACTGACGGCCATTTTGATGGCGGGTCGCACTGCCAGCGCCTTTACCGCGCAAATTGGCTCCATGAAGGCGAATGAAGAAATTGATGCTCTGCGTGCCCAGGGGCTGAATCCCATGCTGATTCTGGTCATCCCCCGGGTGCTGGCCATGTTGTTGGCCATGCCTATCCTGACCTTTGTGGGCATGCTGGCGGGGATTTTTGGTGGCGCACTGGTGTGCGCCCTGATTTTGGATATCTCGCCGACCATGTTCATCAATATCTTCAATCAGGATATTGATTTGCGACACTTTGTGCTGGGCATGGCCAAGGCACCGATCTTCGCGTTTCTGATCGCGGTCATCGGCTGTCAGGAAGGGTTCAAGGTCACTGGCAGCGCCCAGTCTGTGGGCGAGCACACCACCTCGGCCGTGGTGCAATCCATCTTTATCGTCATTTTGATCGATGCCTTGGCCGCGCTGTTCTTTATGGAGATGGGATGGTAGAGGCTGCCGTTCGTCCCATTATTCAAGTGCGTGATCTGGACAATCGCTTTGGCGATCACGTCGTGCATGAGCATTTGGATATGGACGTCTACCCCGGTGAGATCGTCGGCGTGGTGGGGGGCTCCGGTACGGGTAAGTCGGTACTGCTGCGCGCCATTTTAGGTTTGCGCCCACCCAATGGGGGCACGGTTCGCATTTTTGATCAGGAAATCGGTTCTCTGTCGCCCGAAGACCGTTCGCGACTGGAGCGCCGTCTAGGGGTCCTGTTCCAGCAAGGGGCACTGTTCTCCTCGCTGACCGTGGTCGAGAATATTGCGATGCCCTTGATCGAGCATATCGGTCTGTCCCGCTCATCGGCCGAGCATATCGCCGCCATGAAAATGGCACTGGCCGGTTTGCCCGCCAATGCGGCGACCAAATATCCGGCCGAACTGTCTGGCGGCATGATCAAGCGCGCCGCCTTGGCGCGTGCCCTGGCACTCGATCCGGAAATCCTGTTTCTGGACGAACCCACGGCCGGTCTGGACCCAGTGGGCGCGGGGGATTTTGACCAGCTTATTCTGACCTTGCGCGATGCGTTGGGTCTGACCGTTTTTCTGGTTACACACGATCTGGATACGCTCTACACCATTTGTGACCGGGTCGCCGTGCTGGCGCAAAAGCGTGTGTTGGTCAACGACACGCTGGCCCATGTAGAGCAGGTTGATAACGACTGGATTCGGGAATATTTCCACGGTCCACGGGGACGGGCCGCCCAACAGGCCCAAAGCCGTCGTCAGGAGCATTGTTAATGGAACCGCGTGCCCATCATGTATTGATCGGGGTCTTTACCTTGGTAGTGGCGATCGCTGCTGTCTTTTTCTCGCTTTGGCTGGCCAAGTCGGGGCAGGATGCCGAGACCCGTGATTACGATATTGTCTTTCTGGAAGGTGTGCGTGGCTTGTCACGTGGCAGTGCCGTGCAATACAACGGCTTGCGTGTGGGCGAGGTGCGGCATTTGCGCCTGGACCCGAATGATTTGCAGCGTGTGCGGGCGCAAGTGACGATTCAGGCTGCGATCCCGATTCACGAAGATACCCAGGCTCGCCTGGCGCTGGCCGGCATTACCGGCCAGTCCGTGATTGAGCTTAGCGGCGGCACGCCTAACAGTCCCTTGCTGGAGGCCCAGGATGACGGCTTGCCTACCATTGTGGCCTCGCCCTCTCCACTGGCTCAATTAATGGCCGGGGGCGAGGAGCTGATGGCACAGATCTCCCGGCTGCTGGATAACGCCAATACCTTCTTGTCGTCCGAGAACTCATTATCGCTTTCTGCCAGTTTGCAACAGCTGGAAGCCTTGATGGGGCAGCTCTCGAAGGCCAGTGAAGGCGTGCCGGCCCTGGTAAAAGAGCTGTCCCAGGCCAGCGAACAGGCTACTCGCCTGCTCTCGTCCACACAGGGGCTGGTGGATCGTCAGGGTACGCAGGCCATGAATGCGATTCAGAAATCCATGGAAGATTTCAGCCGCGCCACTCAAAGCCTGAACAAGCTGCTGGAACAGAACTCGGCCGCTATTGGCCGCGGGGCCCAGGGTTTGACCGAGATCGAGCCTGCCTTGCGTGAGTTGCGGCAGGTACTGGCCGGGTTCCGGGCCGTTACCTCCCGTCTGGAAGAAAATCCGACCGGTTACCTCTTGGGTCGCGACAAATTACAGGAGTTCACACCATGATGCCCACGATTGTGCATCGTTTGCTAAAGGCATCGGTAGTTGGTCTGGCCGCCTTGTCTACGGCCTGCTCGGTTCTGCCTCAGTCCGAGCCCCTGACCTACTATCAGCTTCCGGCGGCAGCGCTGAGCGCCCAGCAAGCCGGTGCTTCGCACAAGCAATTGATTATTCAGGTCAATCGCCCTCATGCGGATCGTTTGCTGGCCAGTTCGCGTATTACAGTTTTGCCTCAAGGCAACGAATTAAGCGCGTATAAAGGCGTGCGATGGGGGGATGATGCGCCTGCCCTGCTGCGCAATCGTCTGGCCGATGGCTTGCGTGACGCCGCACAGTTCCGGGCCGTGGTGCTGGAAGGCGAGTCCGTGATTGCCGATATCGAGCTGGGAGGTACCTTGGGAGCCTTCCAGGTCGAGTATGTACAGGGTGCGCCACGGGTACGCATTCAGCTTGATGCCTTGTTGCGTGACCAGCGTTCTGGCCAGTTGATCCAGACCCGTCGATTTGTGGTTCAGCAGGAGGTGGACGGCACGGCGGTGCCTGAGGTGGTTGATGCTTTTGGGCAGGCTGCCGATGCCCTGTCCTTGCAGGTCAGCCAGTGGTTGGGTTCTTTGACGGTTCAGACCGAGACGTTTTAATGATATGTACGAGTCACGCGATCAGCCCTTGATTACGGGTTGGCAGTTTGCCAAACGCCTGTTGATGCATACCTTGATTGGTATCGTTTTTGTAACTTTTTCCCTGATGCTGGGTGCACTGGGCCATATGTGGTTTGAAGAGAATGTGCCCTGGCACGATGCGGCCTTGAATGCAGCCATGATGGTGGGGGGACTTGGCCCCATGGCTCTGCCCGAGACCTGGGCTGGCAAAGTTTTTTTTGCGATTTATGGCGCATATATCAGTCTGGTGCTGGTCGCCACGTTCGGGCTGATTATTACGCCCGTGATGCATCGTATTTTGCATACCTTCCATCTGGAAGATTAAGCCACGGACAGGAAGGCACGGTAGAAGCGAGGAGTCCCGAAAAAGAAAGGGCACACGTCGTTTTTGAGCCCGGCTCGCTACGCCGCGCCTTTTTCATGGCTGCATGAAGGTTTAACCTTGTACGCGTTCGTGCTCCAGCCTAGCGATCAAGGCCGGTAATTCATCCATACGACGGAAGGTGTCCCGCACGCCAAGGCGGCGCAGATCTTCTTGTTTGTCGGGGACCGGGCAGTAACCCAAGACAGTCGCCCCGGCGGCCAGGCCTGCTGTCGCGCCTGTAACACTGTCTTCCACGACCAGACATTCCTTGGGGTCTACACCCAAACCCTGCGCAGCGGCCAGATACACATCCGGGTAAGGCTTGTTGCGGGGGGTCTCGGCGCCGCTATAGATATGGCTGCCAAAATAATCCAGCAGTCCCGTTTGTCCCAGTTGCAGTACCAGCTTGGCTCGGTCTGCCCCGGAGGCACAGGCAATCATGCCGGGCTTGTCGCGCAAAATGGCATCCAGAGTGTCCTGGATGCCGGGAATGGCCATGACTTCATTGCTCAAGGCATGGTTGCGGCGCATGCGAAAGGCCATCACCCATTCCATATCCAGGTCCTTACCCGTCATTTTTCGCACGGTCGGCAGCTCGTCGGGCAGGGCTTTGCCAATGAACCAGTCGTAGCACTGTTCGTAGCTCATCACCCAGCCTTCCTCTTGCAACATGTCCCGCAGCACGCGAACCGTGATGGGCTCGCTGTCTACCAGCACACCGTCACAATCAAACAGCACAGCGGAAAATGTCATCAGTAATACCTTTTAGCCAATAAAACTTGAAGTCTGTGATGATACCGCAGGCGGATGCCGAGCAGGCACGGCGCGGCGTGGACTCCTGAGTACCGGCAGGGGATCTGCCGGCCTAGTGAAAACCCCGACTCATAAATAATTGATTATTGATATATTTATATCTAAACTAAAATTTCATAATCAATAAACCTTACTGCGGAAGTTCCGTCATGGTTCATAAAACAACTCGAGTGGTGGCAGCAGCGTTGCTGGCATTGGGAATGGCTGGCGCGCAGGCGGCGGAAGTCACGCTCAAGGCGGTATCTGTCTTTACGATGGACACCTTCTTTACCAAGCGGTTCAAGCAATTCGTTGACAAGGTCAACGCAGAAGGCAAGGGCTTGGTACAGATCAACGTCATTGGTGGCCCGGAAGCCATTCCTCCTTTTGAGGTCGGCAATGCCCTGCGTTCGGGCGTGATCGATTTTGCCAATACAACCGCTGTCTTTCATGCCAACTTGGTGCCAGAGGCGCTGGCCCTGACGCTGACGGAAAAACCCATGAGCGAGCTGCGCCAGAATGGCGGCTACGAGCTGATGGACAAGATTCACCGTGAAAAAGCCAATATCACCTGGCTGGCCCGCACTACCGATGGCCTGCAATACCACATCTACACCAACAAGCCGGTGACTTCGGCGGACCTGTCGGGCTTTAAGCTGCGTGGCGTGCCGGTGTACCTGTCTTTCTTCCGTGAAATCGGTGCTACTCCCTTGCAGATTCCACCCGGCGAGGTCTATACCGCGTTGGAGCGTGGCGTGGTGGACGGGTATGGCTGGCCGTCAGTGGGTGTGATGGAAATGGGCTGGCATGAAAAAACCAAATACCGTGTTGAACCCGGCTTCTATAACGTGGAAGTGGGTTTCTTCATGAACCAGAAGAGCTGGGAAAAACTGGATGAAGAGCAAAAAGCCTTCATGCGCAAACAGATCGAGTGGATGGAGTCGCAAAACGTGACTGAACACCAGATGGCGGTGGAGGAAAAAGCCGCCACTGAGCAGGCCGGTGTGCAGGCGCTGGTTCTGGAGCCGGACGTTGCTCGTGCCTTGCGAACCAAGGCGTATGAAGCTGGTTGGGCCGGTATCGACAAATCCAGCCCCAAATACGCCGCGCAACTGCGCGAACTGTTTGGTGGTTACCAGCCTTAACGCAGATAGTTGTTGACGCTGTTGGACAGTGGACATTGCCCCCTTGCGGACAGTGTCCACTTTTTGATGGCGCCCTACGGGCGATATGATGCCCGCCCTTTCAGTGATCCTTGACCTGCGGAGAAGACGCGATGTCTGCTGCAACAGCCCCGGAAGGCCAGCCTTCCAACCCGACGTGGGGGCGTCCTTACGCCCTTTTAATGCATACCTGCGGTGCCGTGGCAGCCGTGACTTTCGGGCTGATGAGCCTGCTGGTCTGTGCTGACGTGATATTGCGAAACATGGGTTACGACGCGCTCTCGACCAGCGTGGAGGTGACCGAGTACATGCTGATTATCGCCACCTTTGTGGCAGCCCCCTGGGTGCTGTACCTGGGCGGTCATATTCGTATTGATGTGCTGTTCAACACCTTGCCAGCTTCTGCTCAGCGCGGTCTGGATCTGCTCTCGAACCTGCTTGGACTGGGTGTTTGCGGCACACTGGCCTGGCAATGTGCCCTGGTGGCGCTGGATTCGCACGAGCAAGGCGCCATGGTCTTCAAAGCGCTGATCTTTCCCGAGTGGTGGCTCAATCTGCCTTTGCTGTTCGGGGCGGGCTTGCTGGCACTGGAATTCTTTCGTCGTCTGATTTCGCGTTCCGCGGCGCAAGGAGCCTGAGCATGGAATGGCAAATGGCATTGATCCTGCTGCTGGGATCGCTTTTTCTTCTGATGGCCATCGGCACGCCGGTGGTATTTGCCTTTCTGTCTGTCAACTTGCTGGGAGCCTGGTTGTTTCTGGGCGAAGCGGCCGGTCTGGCTCAGTGGGCACGGAATACTACCGCTTCCATTGGCAGTTTTTCGCTCACCCCCATTCCCTTGTTTGTCTTGATGGGGGAGGTGCTGTTTCATACTGGTCTGGCCTTTAAGGCCATCGACTCGATTGAACGCATGATCTCGCGCGTGCCGGGCAAATTGTCCATCGTCAGTATTCTGGGAGGGACGACGTTTGCCACCCTGTCGGGTTCGTCGATTGCCAATACGGCCATGATGGGCGGTGTGATGCTGCCTGAAATGCTGCGTCGCGGCTATCACCCTACCATGGCCATGGGCCCCATCATGGCCGTGGGCGGTATCGCCATGCTGATTCCGCCTTCGGCACTGGCGGTGATGCTGGGCAGTCTGGCCGGCATTTCGATCGAGCGCCTGCTGATTGGCGGTATTTTGCCCGGCATGTTGATGGCGGCCGGTTTCCTGGCCTATGTGGTCGTGCGTAGCCGCCTGCGTCCGCAAGATGCACCGATGAGCGATGACGATCCTGCCACGCGTCTGAAGGGCTGGGCCCTGTGGAAGCCCTTTGTGCTGAATGTGGTGCCTTTGCTGGGTATCTTTATCGCGGTGGTGGGCTCCATGCTGGCCGGCTGGGCTTCGCCCACAGAGTCAGCAGCCATTGGCGTGGTCGCCTCGGTGCTGGCAACCATTGCTTACCGCGCCCTGACGCTCAAAGCCTTGTGGAAGAGCCTGATCGAAACGGCCAAAGTATCGGTGGTGATCCTGTTTATTCTGGCGGCCTCGACCACTTTTGCCCAATTGTTGAGCTTTTCGGGCGCCAGCGCTGGCTTTTTGGGCTTGATCAAAGACTATGATTTGTCGCCCTTCGTGTTGGTCATTTGCATGTTGCTGGTGCTGCTGGTGATGGGCATGGTGCTCGATCAGATCTCCATGATGATGATCGCCTTGCCCTTCTTCATGCCCTTGGCATTGGCCGCTGGTGTGGACACTGTCTGGCTGGGAGTGATGATTCTGATTGCACTGGAAATCGGCTTGTTGACCCCGCCCTTTGGTCTGTTGCTGATCGTGATGCAAAGTGTGGCACCTCCGTCCATCCGCTTGCCTCACATCTACAGTGCTGCCGTGCCCTTCCTGGTCATCGAGATCGGCATTCTGGCCCTGGTCCTGTTTGTGCCCTGGATTGCCATCGGCCTGCCAGGCCTGATCGGCTAAGGCAGAGCAGGCAGTCTGAAAGCGGGACAACAAGCATGTTGTTCCGCGAAGAAAGCCAGAGTCTGGATACAACGCTCAAACAAAAAACCTCAGTTCGGCACAGGCCCAACTGAGGTTTTTTTTATGCTCAATAGCGTTGATCGTTCTTGCTGCCTATTTATGTGCAGCAAAGTGATTGATGTGGGGGCGGCGCACAAGCGCTTTAACGATCTTTCTGCCTGTCGCTGGGATCGATTTTAGAGGCGAGTAGGACGCAGGTTGTGTGTGCCGACAGTGTTCAGGTCAGTTTTTGAGGCTTGAGCGCATAAGCCCCACGTCTTTAGCTTGTGTGTAGTAAAGCGCACTCAGCCAGCCCGTCAAGAACACTAAGTCGGAGCATTCACACCCCTATCAACAATCGTCCGATAAAAGATGCTGTGAGCTGATTGAGGGGCTGTCCGGGTGTTTGGGGCGGATCAGGCGACTTGCCGCAGGCAGATAATTGCGCAGGGGTGCAAGCACCTTGCGGTTTGAGTCCGACGCTTGGGGGTTGCCCGGGGGACAAGCCACCGGACGAGTTCAAGGGGCGCCCGTAGCGATTATCTGACCAGGGCACCGGCGCGCAGCGCCGGCAAGTTGCCAGCCCCGACACCCGGACAGCCCCTGAACCAGCGCCTTATAGTCACCTTCTTCATTGCGTCGAACCGTGGCTGATTCCAACACGTGAGTCAGCCCAATCTTTACTGACTGGGCATCTAACCCCAGCCTCAGCAAATAAGGCCATTAAACAAGCCGCTGAGACATCCCCTTTACCCCCGCACAAGATCCGCATAAATCCCACCATCCCGCAGAACCAACGCGACCTTATCCCCTCGCTGGACAGCCTCATCCAGCACTCGAGCAATCAACACCGGCCCCGCATCGCTGGCAACCGTTGCCAGCATATACACCCCTGGCTCCTCGCCAGAAGCAGCGCTACGCGTCAGTTCCGTCACCACACCAGACGCACACTCCTCAGCCTCAAACACATCCCCATGACACATGGGACACAAGAACCGTGCCGGAAACACCCGATGATCACACTGCACACACCGAAACACAGAAGGATGCATTACAAAGCCTCCAGAACAAGCGCTGTCGAGCACATGCCATAGCGATACTCCACCATGCCGTAACCCGTGACCAAGCCATAGCGAGCCTGCGCCACCTGCCGCTCCCCCGCCTGATTGCTTAACTGACGCATCACCTCAACCAGTCCATGCAGGCTGCAAGCCGCCCCGGCCTGCCCCGCTGACAATTGCCCGCCAGAGGTATTTACCGGTACACGTCCTGTTGCAATCGACTCATGAATAAAGTGTTTGGCATTATCGGCCTGAAAGAAGCCCAAATCCTGTAACTGCGCCAGCACCATGACGGGGTAGTCGTCATAAATACTGACCACATCCATCTGCGCCGGACTCAAGCCGGACTCCGCCCATAAAGCCGGAGCCAAAGCCGCCAGACCCGTGCTCAAGCCATCGCCTTGCTGATCATCAATATTGTGAAAACTGCGTAACGCCCTTACGGTAATTGCAGGCTGATTCTGCGCCGCCGGATGATCCGCGCGCATCACCATCAAGGCATTGGCACCATCGACCACCGGCACACAATCCAGCCGCGTCAAAGGGTCCGCCACTTCAGGCGCATTCATATAGTCATCCAGACTCATGGGGCTGCGATACACCGCACCCGGATTCATGCCGGCCCACAAGCGCTGGCGCATCACCAAGGCCGCATAATCCGCCCGCTCCAAACCCAGCTTGCGCATGTGATTCGCAGTCAGCATGGCAAAGCGATGATTCGGACTGCCTGCGCCCAAAGGTCGCAAATGGTCATAAGTCGTCTGGTTATAGTTCTCGACCAGTTGCTGGAAATCCTTGGCCTGAAAATGATCCCCGGCCACAATCGCTATACAGCGGGCATCCCCTGCCTGAACGGCGCGAATGGCGTGCTGCAGAATATTCAGACCGCTGGCGCCGCCATTGCTGTCATCCATTATCCAGCTCACCTTCAAGCCCAGCTTCCAGGCCAGATCAATAGCCCGGTCAGGGGCGTGGGTGAAGGAGGCCACCCCCAGGCCATCAATTTCGCCGGCCTCCAGACCCGCTGCGGCAAGAGACTGCTTGAACGCCTGGGCCAGCAGCTCGGAAGTGCCAAGCTGACCGCGTCGCGTATAGGTGACCTCGGTCGCGCCCAGCAGACGCACCGTATTCAAGTTGAAAGCAGGTGTCATGGTCAGTTCCTGTAACAGCGCTTAGCGACGAACCTGATAGCCCGCTTTTTCTCTGTCCCACGTGTTGGGACCAATGCCGCGATCACGCAGGGCAAATTTTTGAATCTTGCCATTTTCCGTAGTGGGCAAGACATCCGTAAATTCGATAAAGCGGGGGACAGCAAAATAGGGCAGGCGGCGTTCGCAATGCTGCAGCAGTTCCTCGCAGCTAACGCTGCAATCAGGACGCAGCACAATCATGGCCATGACCTCGTCCTCGGCCAGTTCGGACTTGGCCGCATACACCGCAACGGTGTGGACAGCGGGGTGACTGGCCAATGCCTGTTCGACTTCGTAGGAGGAAATGTTCTCACCACGACGGCGAATCATGTCTTTCAGACGGTCCACAAAGCGGTAGTAGCCATCTGCATCACGCACGACGCGGTCACCGGTGTGGAACCACAGGTTTTTCCAGGTCTCCACCGTCTTGTCCGGTTGCCCGTAGTAACCCAGCGCGAAGGCATAGGGTTCATCGGCGCGCAGCAACAGCTCGCCCACTTCACCGTCTGGCAGCGGGTTGTCGTTTTCATCCACTACCAGCGCCTCAAAGCCCTCGGATACACGGCCCATATAACCATTGCGCTGCTCCTGGATACCCCGGCCCATCACATAATTGGTCTCGGTGGAGCCAAAGCCATCGAGCAGGTACATCTGGCAGCGCTCCAGAAACTGGCTATGAAACTGTTCAGGCACGCCAGGGCCCAGGGCAATGCGGGTCTTGTGCTGCTTTTCTGCGGCCGTGACCGGCTTGGACAGCAAGATGGGCACCATGGCACCGAGCAGATAGGTAATGGTGGCACCAGTCTGGCACAGATTGTCAAAGAAGCGGCTGGCTGAAAACCGCTTGTCCACCACCATGCAGGCGTCACTGACCAGGGCCTGAAAGAAGGTATTTAGGGCATTGGTGTGGAACATGGGCAGGCAGGTGTAGAGCACATCGTCGGCTTTCATGCCCAGTTTGCTGGCAGTGTAAATACCCCACCAGTAGAACTGGGCGTGGGGGCATTGCACACCTTTGGAGGGGCCCGAGGTGCCGGAGGTGTACAGAATGGCCAGCGTATCGCCAGGGCCGATATCCGCAGGCTCGCAGTAATCGCCCAAAGCAGGCAGATCGCAGGTGGCCACAGCCAGTGTTTGTGCGGCTTCCTGACCTTGAATCAACCAGGCTTGCTGGACGGCAGTGGCGCCAAGGTCCACATCGGCCAGCAGCGGAGTCAGATCACTTTCCACCACCAGCAGGCTGGCTTGGCTATTGCACAGAATGTGCTGCAACTGGGCACCACGCGAGGCGGTATTGATGGGCACCACAATGGCACCCAGCCAGCCGCAGCCAAGCACCATGTCCAAAAATTCGTGGCGGTTGGTGCAGAGCAGGGCGACCCGGTCGCCACGCTTGATGCCGGCGCGGCTCAGGCGGCTGGCGCTGGCTGCGGCCACTTGCAAGGTTTGTTCGCCGGTGTAGTGGGTATGACGGTCTGAGAACAGCGGGGCATCACCCATGCGCTCGGCGCGCAGGCGCAACAGGGCCGGTACCGTGCGCTGCGTGGCGGGTATTGAAAACAGCGGCAATTCAGAAGCGGGAATGGAATGGGCGTGCATGATCTATCTGTCTCCCGGCTCACGCGCCACCAAGGCGATAAGCCGATATGCATGGGTGAAATTACTAATATCCTGCAAACAGTATACTGCAATATATTATTTGTAAATTCCTGTCCTTCACCGGAAAAACCCGAAGTGTCAGAGGCCATCACGCAGTGGTACTTCGGGCAAACCCAACCTTGGCGCGGGACAGAAAGGGGGTCGTTTTGCGACGTGTGGAAATACGGTTGGCAAAACAGTTGATCCGGCTTGGGGATGCGGGTCGATCAGCAATAAAACAGGCCGGGCTCACCAATTTGAGCAAGGGTGCTTCACAATGATTTTGAATAAGCCCACAGGGGCAACGGGGATAGAACAATGAAGGTATGGCTTAAGTTGGCAACGTGTTGTGCACTGATGTTGGGTGCACAGGCCCATGCTCAAAACAAGAATGTGACGCTGGTTGTGCCTTACCCACCGGGCGGTGCGGCGGACCAGCTCGCGCGCGTGATCTCCCAGGAAATGGGCACGCGCTTTGATCAAAAAGTCATCGTGGAAAACCGCCCCGGCGCGGGTGCCCAGGTGGCCATGAACGTCGTGAAGAACGCCAATCCCAGCTCCTTGGGTACGGTCCTGTTTCTGGCTGATAGCGGTGCCTATTCCTTGAATCGCCACTTGTATCAGCGTCTGAATTACGACGTGGCAACCGACCTGATCCCCATGACGCTGGCCGCTAAGGCGCCGGTGTTCCTGCTGGTCAATAAAGACAGCCCCTTCAAGACGGTTCAGGATCTGGTGGCCGCGGGCCAGAAACAGGAGCTGACGTACGGTTCGCCGGGGATGGGGACGGGGACTCACCTGCTGGGCGAGATGCTGCGTAAAGAAACCGGCGCCCGACTGGTACACGTGCCTTACAAAGGCGCTGGTCCCGCTTTGATTGACGCGGTGAGCGGCCAGATCGACTTTATTTTTGATGTGCTGACGGGCAGCCGCGGTTTCCTTGAAGATGGCCGTTTGCGTTCGATTGCGGCCGCCACGACCGAGCGCAGCCCTTTGCGTCCAGACGTGCCGACGATTGCAGAAGCCGGTATCCCCAATGTGGCGTTCACCATCTGGTGGGGCATTTCGGCCAAAGCCGGTACGCCTGAGGAAGACGTGGCCCGTCTGACCGAACAATTGACGGCGGTGCTGAAAGAAGAGTCAGTGGTCAAGAAGTTCGTGGACTTCGGTATTCAGATCGAACCTTCCACACCTCAGGAGTTTGCGGATCTGATCGAGCGTGATGCTCAAACCATGGGGCCGACCATTAAGGCCTTGGATATCACGCTGGACTAACAGGACGGCTTGATTGCAAAAGGGCGCTGCGGCGCCCTTTTTTTGTGGCCTGCGGCCGGTGACCGCAGGGGGGCGTGTCCTGTAGGGCCGCCCTCAGGCCAGCAGCTCCGCTTGCTTGAGGCAGTAGGCCGAGCAGCAAATGACCAGGTTTTCCCTAATCAACTGGGCTGCCTGCTCCTGCTGGCATTCACGGAATGCCTGGCAGATGGCCTTGGCCCGCTGCATGGTCTCCAATCGGAACTGGGGGTCCTGGAGGCAGGCAATCCGGGCTTGGTCGGCCTGATCGTGCAGGCGTGCCATGGTGTCGACCAATTGCTTGTTGGGCACCATGCTGATCCAGGCACTGCGAAAGGCCCAGTTGGCCTGAATATTGTCGATCGGGTCACCTTGCTGGTGAGTGGCTTCAATTCGGCTCAAGGCCTGTTCCATTGCCAGCATGCCCACTTTGCTTTGATGGATGCAGGCCAGCTTGGCTGCTGGTGGCTCAAGTAAAAGACGTACTGAGAAAATGTCCTCGATATCCTGGGCGGTGTAGACCCGCAGTACAAAGCCGCGTGATGTTCCTTCCAGCACCCCTTCGTTTTTCAGTTGCAGCAAGGCTTCACGCACCGGCATGCGCGAGACATTCAGGCTGGCCGCAATTTCGTTATCGACCAGCCGCACGTCAAAGCCGATCTTGCCCAGGGCAATGTCCTGACGCAACATGCCATAGACTTGTTCACGGATATTGGGTTCGCGTTTCTTGTAGGGATTGGCAGCCATATGCTCGCCCGGCGTCTGGCGCACGGCAAAAGACTCAAAAGGCTATAGGATACCAAGTAAGCGCCGGGGGCTGATGGCTTTCCTGCCCGTACGGTTTTGCTGTCCAAGTTGCAGGATAATACCGGGTATTCACACCAGCACGCACCAGGAGGGCCCGTCGATGCGGTGGCGGCATGTAGAAATTTTTGACGCAATCTGCCGTGGCGGTTCATTGACACAGGCCGCGCAGTTGCTGCATATCTCCCAGCCTGCGGCCAGCAAGATGCTGGCAACGGCGGAAATGCAGCTGGGATTTCGGCTGTTTGACCGCGTGCGGGGCCGCTTGATCCCCACACGCGAGGCCAGCATCCTGGCGCCTTACGTGGCGCGCTTGCATCAGAATCTGGATGACGTCAGCCGACTGGCGCGCAATCTGCGCTCTCACCATGAAGGGCTGTGGCGTATAGGCAGCAGTCCGGCGTTTGGCCTGGAGCTGCTGCCGGTCGCCTTGAGTCGCTGCCGTCAGGCGCACCCGGCCATGAGTTTCGAGCTGCGTACCCACCATAGTGGCGAGTTGCTGCAAGCCTTGGAAACGCGCGACCTGGACATGGTGATGAGCTTTGATCAGGGCGAAGCCTCCGGTGTGCAGCGGCAGGTGTTGGCCCATACGGAACTGGTACACGTTACCTTGCCGGGCGTTGCTCCGTTGCGTCACTGGAAGGAGATGGCCGGGCGCGCCTTCATTGCTTTGGACGCGGATGACCCGGTCGGTGCGATGGTGGAAAGCCTGTTGCAAAACCATGCTCCCGATGTCACGCCCTTTATGCGTGTGCAGACCCATTACGTTGCTTGCAGTCTGGTGGTGCAGCAGGTGGGCGAGGCCCTGGTCGATCTGGTCACCGCGCGCGCCATGCAAGGCCGAGGCCTTGCCATCCATCGTTTGCCCGAGCCTTTGCCTATCCCCGTGAGTATTTTGACGGCCCCTGATGATGCGGGCTCGGGTTCGCGCGAACGCGTGCTCGATCACATCCGGCAGGCGCTGCTGGAATGCCGTTTTCCTGGTTGAGTCGTTGGTTTTTCCATAACCCAGGGTTATGGACTACAGCAACTATTCATTGGCGTCCCGACGCCGCCCCCCAGACAATAGAGCAGTTATTGGGGGTATAGCCATGCATGTATGTATTATCGGCGCCGGTGTAATCGGAATGAGCACTGCGTTCATGTTGCGCCAGAAAGGGATCAAGGTCACGGTTCTGGAGGCCGGCCCGCAGGTGGCCGGACAGACCAGTTTTGCCAACGGTGGGCAGCTAAGTTACAGCTACGTCGCCCCCTTGGCGGATCCCGGCGTGTTCAAGGATTTGCCCCGCTGGTTGTTGAACAAAGACTCGCCCCTGCGTTTTAAGCCGGCCCTGAGCCTGCAGCAATGGCGCTGGCTGCTTCATTTTCTGAAAGCCTGCCGCAGTGATGTGGTGCGTCGGACTACTGCGCAGATGCTGAGTCTGTCCTACTTGAGCCGCGACGTTCTGCACGACTGGCAAGCACGTTTCAATCTGGAGTTTGCTCATCAACGCAATGGCAAACTGATTGTGTTCCGTAGCCCGGGCCCGTTTGAGCATGCGCGTGAGCAAGCGCAACTGCAGGCTGAGCTGGGTTCGTCGCAGCAAGTGCTGGAGGCCGCCCAGGTACTGGAATTGGAACCCTCACTACAGGCTTTGGGTTCACGCTTGCAAGGTGCGATTTACACACCGAGTGAAGAAGCGGGCGACGCTTGTTTGTTTGCCCTTGCCTTGCATGAGCGCCTGCAAAACGACGGTGACTACGAATTGAGGCTGAACACACCGGTGCAGCGTTTTGTGATGGAAGGACGCGACATTCGCGCTGTGCACACCCCGCAAGGCGAGTTTCAAGCAGATCAGTTTGTTCTTGCCAGCGGGATGGGTACGGTGTCTTTGCTGCGGCAATTGGGTGGCCGCCCGTTGATTTATCCCTTGAAGGGTTATAGCTTGAGCCTGCCGCTGGAGGGTTTGAATCAGGCGGTGCCGGCGATCAGCGTCACCGATTACGAACAGCGTATTGTGTACGCCCGTCTGGGCAAGGTACTGCGCATGGCCGCGATGGTGGATATTGGGTTTGAAGGTTTGGATATTCCTGCTGCCCGCATGGCGACCTTGAAGCAGCAGGTCAATGGCCTGTTTCCCGGTCTGCCGCTGGAACAGGCCCAGACCTGGGCTGGTTTGCGGCCTGCGACGCCATCGGGCAAACCGGTGGTGGGAGCCAGCAAGCTGGCAGGTCGCTTGTGGGTGAATGTAGGCCACGGCGCATTGGGCTTCACCTTGGCTTGCGGTAGCGCAGCGATTCTGGCGGCTCACCTGACGGGCGAGGCTTCGCCTATTGATGACGCTCCATTTCGTCCTTAAGCCTTGAAGCGGATGATAAGTATGTGGCAATCAATTGTCCGTGGCCGGTCATGGGTTGACGGTGGCGGGGCGTTGTGTGAAGGCTTGGTGCTGGGTAATGAGCCGCGAATAATCAGTCGCGCCGATGGTGCACCCCTAGATGGAGATGGGCAAGTTTCTCTTTGGAAGCTAGCCCATTTTTTTTGTGTTTTACGTAGTGGTGTTTAGACGGTTGCCCGCAAAACCGGCGTCGCTTTGAAGCCGGCCGTCAGCAGCAGGGACAGACCATAGATGGCCACTGCCAACGCAGGAATCGACCACAGCGCATTGAAATCCAGCGCCGTGAACAGGTAGCGGTACATCAGGTCGATCAGCCAGGGGTGGATCAAATACACCCCCAAGGTCAGCTCCGCCAGATGGGCACTGATGCGCGAGTTGATCAAGGGCTGATTCCAGTCACGCAGCAGCACGATCAACGCGATAGACATGGGGATGACGGTAATGCTCAGGTAGTCGTAAAAGTACGCCGCGGTTTGACGATCGTGGGTGATGGCCAACGCGTAAAAGCCCCAGGCTGTGGCCGCAATACTGCCCAGTAATACCGAGAGGGTCAGCCAGCGGGGCACGCGTACAGGTACTTTGCGCAGCAGATAGCCCAGCAGGAAATAGGGCAGATAAGACAGAAACCAGGTGAAGAAAGGAGCCGAGTGAGTGTTCAGCTCTGGCTTGCTCAGGGTGCTCAGCGCAGACAGTACGAAAGCGGCTCCAGTCAGCACCGTCAATTGCTTCAGATTGGTGTTCTGGACCATGCGACGCAAAAATGGCGTGAACAGGTACAGGAACACGATCATGTACAAAAACCAGAGGTGAAAATAGGGACGCCCCTGCAATAGACGCTCCAGATAGGGGTAGGGATCTGCCTGCGGCGTCCACCAATGTTGCTTGAAGGCGGTCCAGCCCAGGTAAAAGGCCGTCCAGAACAGCAAGGGCAGCAAGACCCGTGATGCCCGTTTGCGATAGAACAGTTTCATGCCTTCTTGAGGCCGGGGTTCGAGCAGGAGCGCACCGCTGACCATCACAAAGACCGGTACGCACCAGCGGGTGGCCGCATCATACAGATTGCCGCTCCACCAGTTGGCCGTGCCTACCTCGGCATTGAGGACGGCGTAGGCAGCGATATGCAGGCATACCACCGAGAAAATCGCCACGATCCGCGCATTGCTGATCCAGTTCATGAGAGGGCATAAAAAACAGACACCTGCTTATCCTAAGGGGCAGACGTTTCTGATTTGTCCCCCAAATACGGGATTTGGCGTCCAGTTTTGTCTGGATGTGACGGGAAGAGGGCGAGCTCACGGCTTGGCGGGCGCGGACACCGTCAGCGTGCTGTCTTTAGGTCGGGATTGAGAAAAGGGTGTATAAATTACCAGCGTTATACGGTTAAATAGCAGGCTTAGCCGGACAGACCGGTCAGGACATTCCTGATCTGGCGGTGCTGGGCAGGAGTAGGGTGGATGCAGCTGGATTTGACGGGAATGGATGTGCTGATCGCGGTGGTCGCCTTGGCGCTGGGACTGGTGCTGGGTGCATGGCTGCGGTCGCGCATGAGCGCCCCGGTCGAGCGGGCACTGGAGGATCGATGCGCGCGTCTGGAGCAGGATCTGGCCCATGCTCACGAGCACTCTCAGCACGCCCAGAACCGGGCCGTGGAACTGGATAAAGAGCTGATACGCCGCGATGCTCAGATTCAGGCCCAGGAACGGCGTAACCAGGCTATCCAGGAGGACCTGGAACATAGCCGTGAACAAATGCGGCTGCAGTTCGAGTCGCTGGCTCAACAGATTCTGGAGGCCAAAGGACAAACGTTGCGCCAGGACAGCCAGCGCACCCTGGATGAAATGCTGCGACCCTTTCGCGAGCAATTGGCTGGTTTTCAACTGCGGGTGAACCAGGTGCATGACGAGTCCGTGAAAGGCCAGACCGCCTTGAGTCTGGAGCTGCAACGCATGCAGGAAATGGGGCTGCGCATGAGTGCCGAAGCGCACTCGCTGGCGATGGCCCTGAAAGGTGATAAGAAAACCACGGGGAATTGGGGTGAAACCCAGCTGGAGAAAACGCTGGAAGTGGCGGGGCTGGTGCGTGGTGTGCACTTTGATACGCAGTGGCAGGCACGCGATGAGCAAGGCCGCCTGCGGTATCCCGACTTTGTGGTCCATCTTCCCCAGGACAAGCATCTGGTGCTGGACTGTAAGGTGTCCCTGGTGGACTACGACCGCGCCATTCGTGCTCAGACCGATGAGGAGCGTCAGCAAAGCCTGCAGGCGCATGTGCAGGCACTGCGCAACCATATTGATGATCTGGCCACCAAGGATTACAGCGCCTTGCCCGGTTTGAACAGCCCTGGTTTTGTATTCATGTATGTGCCGATTGAAGCGGCCTATATGCAGGCGTTGCAGCAGCATCATGGCCTGTTCGATTACGGTCTGGGCAAGAACGTCCTGATGGTTTCACACACGACCTTGCTGCCCATTTTGCGCACCGTAGCCAATATCTGGATGATGGTGCGCAGCAATGAGCAGGCCCACGAACTGAGCCAACGTGCAGGGGATATCTATAACCAGGTGTCTCTCCTGGCCGAACGTCTGAAAAAGCTGGGCGAAACCTTGGGGCAGGCGGGCAAACACTATAACAGCACCGTTACGGCACTGGCTGGCCAGCAAGGTTTGTACGGCAAAGTCAGCCGCTTTGCCGAGCTATCGGCCAGGGCCAAACGTACGCAGCCGGGGATTGAGCCCTTGCATACGGATATTGAGCATGAGCGGCTGGAATGGGTGTTGCCGCAAGAGACTGAGCCGGTGCAGGAAAAAGGGTCGGATGCGTGATCGTGCGTGACAGCACAAGCCCCTGCTTGGCTGCGCGATGAGGCCAGGCCGTCCTTATCTGACATGCCTGGAGTCGTGCCAATATCAGCGGGAAGATGGCCGTCAGGGCTGAGTGTGACGGGGCTGGCGTGGCGACGGGAATAAGGTGAAACCGGTGCATGCAGCCCGCGTTTTCAGGGGGCGGCGGCAGGACCCCCATCCTGCTCAATAAGCTCCAGCCACTGCTCCACCAGTTGCGGGGCGCTGAACAAATAGCCCTGCAATCCATGGCAGCCGCGACGCAGCAGGAATTCTTTCTGCTGCTCGTTTTCCACCCCTTCAGCCACCACGTGCAGGCCCAGTTGTCGTGCCATGGCCAGTACCGTGCGCACAATGGCGTTGGCTTCTTGCTCCCCAGGCACCCCCAGAATCAGGCTGCGGTCCATTTTCAACTCATACAGTGGCAGGCGGCGTATGGCGGCCAGGTTGGAATAGCCGGTACCAAAGTCATCCATGGAAAAGCGGATGCCCAGATCCTTGAGTTCCCGCATCATGCTGTTGGCAGAGCTGAAGTCCTCCATCAGCACGCCTTCGGTAATCTCAAAAATCAGGCGATGGGCGGGGGCGCCGCTGCTTTCCAGAATCTGGCGTGTGCGGCGGGCAAAATCGGGCCGGCGGAACTGGATCGGGCTGACGTTAATGGAAATCGGAAAGTGGCACTGCTGGGTTTGCAGCAGCAGATCACAGACCGAGGCCATGATCCAGTCGCCCAGGGGGGTGATCAGGTCCGTGCTTTCCGCCAGCGGAATGAACAGATTGGGAGTGAGCATGCCGCGGGTGGGATGCAGCCAGCGCAGCAGTACTTCAGCACCACAAATACGGTTGTGCTTGTCGTACTGGGACTGCACAAACAGGCGCAGTTGATCCGACCCTATGGCAAAGCGCAGATCGTGTTGCAGATTCAAATGTTCTTCGACGGCCTCTTGCATGCCAGGCTCGTACAGCGTGATCTGGTTGCGGCCATTTTCTTTGGAGCGATACATGGCCGTGTCGGCCTGACGCATCAGGTCTTCCGAAGTCAGGGTGCTGTCGGTAATCAGGGCCAGACCGATACTGCTGCTGCTCAGATACGAATGGCCTTCAATGTTGTAAGGCTCCTCAAGACGGGTGCGCACCAGTTCAGCAAATTCCAGTGCTTCTTTGTAGCAGTCGCGCACGGTGCCTGGGTGCAGAATCTTCAGGATGACAAACTCGTCCCCGCCCAGTCGGGCCACGATGTCCTGGGGGTCAATAATCAAGGACAGGCGGCGTGCTACTTTGCGCAGCAAGGCATCGCCAATGGCGTGTCCGCGTGCGTCGTTGATATGTTTGAAGCGGTCCAGATCCAGAAAGTACAACGCACCGGGCCGTTTGTAAGGCTCGATGGTTTGCAGGTGGCGTTCCAGACGTTGCAGCAGCAGGCGGCGGTTGGGCAGTTCGGTGAGTGGGTCGTAAAAAGCCAGCCGATAGTTTTCTGATTGCGTGGCTTTAAGGGCCGAGATGTTGGTGGAGATGCAGTACAGGCTGGTTTGCCGCGTTTCCGGGTCTTGGACGGGCATCTTGATGGAGAAAAATGTGGCGCGTATATCGCCTTTACGGTCCCGCACCACCTCTTCCACGGCCAATCGTTCACCGCTGTACAGCACCTGTTCGTCGTTGTGCCGGAATTCGTTGATGGTCTGTTTGTTGGCGTACAGATCCTGATCGGTTTTACCCACAATGCTGTCGGTGGTGTAGTTCAGGTCCTCGCACAGCTTGCGGTTGGCGTATTGATAGCGGAACTGATCGTCCTTGATGTACACGTAGGCGTCAATGGCATCGAGCACCGTATGCAAATGATGCTCGGTGCGCAGCAGTTTTTTGCGCTGGCGACGCAGGACAATGCGCATCAGGGTCACGGTAAGCAGAGCGATCGTCAACAAGACGCCCAGCGTCAGCAATGCAGGAATAATCCAGGGCTTGGTCGGCTTTTCGATCAGGCGCAGACCCCACTGGTTCAGCGTTTCGGTATAGAACGGGTCGTTATTGTCTTGCCAGTTCTTGATGTGGGTATCAATGGCCGCCAGCAGATCCAGGTTGCGGTCCTTGGCAGTGACAAAATAAGTGTTGGTCGGTTCCAGCCGGATAGGGGCGGTTTTCAGGCCATGTTCACCGGCATGGCGTACCCCAAATAAATGGCCGACTACTGCGGCGTCGGCCTGTTTGGTCTGTACCAGTTTCAGGGCACTGTACTGGGAGTCGGTGATGACCAGCCTGGAGCCCAGTTCCAGTTTTTGCAAAATATTGTAGAGCTGGGTCAGTTGCAGGGTGCCGCTCATGACCGCAATGCGTTTGCCATTCAGGTCGTTCAGCGCGCCGATATGTGTGGTTTTGCCTGTGAAGATCTGAGACCAGTCCTCCAGCACCGCTCGGTTGTGGTAGCTGTACAGCGCTGCCCGTTCGGGCGAATAGGCCAGTCCTGGCACGAGATCGAGCAGGTCGTTTTGCAAGGCGTTCAGGCACTGTTGCCAGTCGCACTGTACCGCCTCCAGGGTCCAGCCCTCGCGCTTGGCAATCTCCATCAGCAGCTCGCCCATAATGCCGCCGGGACGGGCCTGGCTATCTAGCAAAAGCTTGGGGGGATTTTCATAGACGCCCACACGCACAATATGCTGTTGGGCATGCGGTGCCGCCTGGGCAAAGGGGACCAACAGGCCCAGGATAGCCAGTAGGCTTGGCATGTAGATTGCCCTGCGCAGCGATAGATAAATAAAGCGGGGCAATTTCATGATGAAGTGGCTGCACAAAGCAGGGAATCGGGTGCGGTCATGCAACAATGATGTGACTAATTTAACTGAATATCGAGAACGGGGGCGGATGCGTGCCACATTTCGGTAACAAATAGCAGGGAGCAGACGAATGGCGGATTGTGAAACCGTAGAGGTGAGTGTTAAAGGGCGGGTCCAGGGGCTTGGGTTTCGTGCCAGCGCCTTGCGTCACGCGCATCTGTATGGCGTCAAAGGCTGGGTCAGCAATGCAGGGGACGGCTCGGTGGAGCTGTTGTTGCAAGGCACGGCCGATGCCATCGATCGTATGGTCAGCTGGCTTTATATCGGTCCCGAGCAGGCGCAGGTTGAGCAGGTGGATATACAGCGCTCTTACACCGACAAGCGTTACGACTTTTTCGAAATTCGCTAATGCCACCCATCATTGGCAGCACAACGCCCTGAAAAAGAAATAATGATAGCGAATTGCGGGCAAACCCTAGTAAAACATTTGTTTTTTTTGTTCGTCTCCAGATTAACATGCGTTTTATTGTGTGGATGTGTGAGTAGAACGATACATGGAGCCCTTGTTACGCCTGCAGCGTCTCTTGCCTGAGCTGACTCCCGAGTTGCGTCGGGCGGCCCAATGGGTAGAACGCCATCCGGTAGAGGTCAGCCTGTGGTCCATGCGCAAGCAGGCGCAGGCCTTGTCGCTGGCTCCGGCCACCATGCTCCGTCTGGCCAAAGCGGCGGGCTATGAAAGCTATGATGGCTTTCGCGAGCCCTTCCAACAGGCTTTGCATCGCACCAGCGGCACGATGGCCGCACGCGCCCAGAACTTGCAAGGCAGCCGTGCCTCGGAGCAACAGGCCAGGGACTTGGGTGCGCAACAGGAGCAGGCGTTGGCGTCCGTGTTGCGGCTCAACCCGCTTAATGCGCTTGATGCGTGCGCCCGGGCCATTCTGGGCGCGTCCAAGGTCGGGTTCTTGGGGCTGGGAGCCAGCTTTGCCTGCGCTTTTCAGATGCATTACGCCTATCAGCTGATTCGGGGCGACGGTGTCTTGCTGAACCGGGCGGCCGATTTGCTGCTGGAGCTGGAAACGGGTCTGGATAGCGGCAGTGTGTTGCTGGTCATCAGTCAGGCGCCGTACGTTAAAGCCGTGGTCAACAGCGTGCAGCAAGCGGTGCAACGCGGGATTCCCGTCGTGGCAATTACCGATAGTGTGTTGTCACCGATTGCACAAGGTGCCCGGCATGTTTTGTTGTTTGAGGCACAGACCGGTGGTCAGTGCGCAGCAAGTTTTTTCCATTCCCTGGTGGGAGCCGTCACCGTGGCCGAGCATCTGCTGGCGCGGATCGCCGCGCTGGGAGGCAAGCCGGTTGTACAGCGCTTGGCGCAACTGGAGACATCCTTTCGTAGTCAGGGAATTTATTGGCAGCACGATGAAGAGGCAGGCCCGGCTCCTGCAAAGTGAAGAAAACCGGCCGTACCGGCTATACAAACAGGGGATTTCCCCATGGGAGACAAGAAGATGGAACACATTAGCAAACAAACCGGCAAAAAGAAGGTGTGGGCGCTCAGCGCAACGGCGGCGGTTTGCGCCATGCTACTGAGCCCTCTGCCGGCCAGTGCCCAGCAGAAATTTGTCAGTATCGGCACGGGAGGCGTGACTGGCGTGTATTACGCCGCGGGCGGTGCGATTTGCCGTCTGGTCAATAAAGATCGGGGTACCGATGGCGTGCGCTGCTCGGTAGAGTCCACCGGAGGCTCGGTTTTCAACGTCAATACCATCAAGGCCGGTGAGCTGGACCTGGGCGTGGTGCAGTCCGATGTAGGTTACAACGCCTATAACGGTGAAGGGCAGTTCAAGGACGGAGGGGCTTACAAGAAGCTGCGTTCGGTGTTTTCTATTCACCCGGAACCCTTTACCGTGCTTTCGCGCAAAGAGGCCAACATCAATACCTTTGATGATTTCAAGGGAAAACGCTTTAACGTGGGCAATCCGGGCTCGGGCACACGGGCATCGATGGATCAGTTGTTGCAGGCAATGGGTCTGGACAACAGCTTTTTCTCGCTGGCCTCGGAACTGCGTCCTGATGAGCATGGCCCGGCCCTGTGTGACGGCAAGATCGATGGCTTCATTTATGGCGTAGGCCACCCCTCGGCCAATATTCAGGACCCCACCACCTCTTGCGGCGCCAAGCTGGTCCCGCTGACCGGAGCGGCGGTAGACAAGTTGGTCGAGACCTATCCCTACTACGCCAAAGCCGTGATTCCAGGCGGGCTGTACCCAAATAACCCGGACGATGTGCAAACCTACGGCGTTTTGGCCACTTTTGTGACCTCGGAAGATGTGCCCGAAGAGTCGGTCTATAACGTTGTCAAAGCCGTGTTCGACAATTTTGACGACTTCAAGCGCTTGCACCCTGCATTGGCAAACCTGAAAAAAGAGGACATGGTTAAAAATGGCCTGTCCGCTCCCTTGCACAAAGGGGCTGAAAAGTACTTCAAGGAAAAAGGGCTGCTGTAAGACAGTCTGATCGTGGCCAGGCCGGCACAGGCCGCCTGGCCGCAAGTGCCGCTGCACCAGCAGTGGTCTTGCTTTTCCTGGAGACACATGCAAATGACACAACAAGAACCTAAAAAAACGGCGCAGGACGTCGCTCTGACACAGGATGAAACAGCACAACTGGAAAAACTGGTTGCCGATGTAGACCGGGGCGGGCGCTCGGTCACGGGTGCGGCGGGCATGGTGTTGTTCCTGGCTGCAATCGGCTGGTCTCTGTTCCAGCTCTGGTACGCCTCTCCGTTGCCTTTTGCCCTGAATCTGGGGATTTTCAATGATACTGAGGCGCGTGCCCTGCACTTGGGCATCGCCATGTTTCTGGCCTATCTGGCGTATCCTGCCTGCAAGAGTTCGGCTCGGGATCGCATCCCAGTTCAAGACTGGATATTGGCGCTGATCGCCGCATTTTGCGGCTCGTATCTGTTCTTTTTCTATAAAGAGCTGGCCATGCGTCCCGGCATCCCGACCACGATGGATGTGGTGGTGGCCAGTGTGGGTCTGGTCTTGCTGCTGGAGGCCACGCGGCGCTCCCTGGGCGCGCCCATGGCGGTATTGGCGCTTATTTTCATTGCCTATATCTTTTTGGGCCCCTGGTTGCCCGATGCCTTGTCCCACCGTGGCGCTTCCTTGCAGCGTCTGGTCTCACACATGTGGTTGACCACCGAAGGGGTCTACGGGGTGGCCCTGGGCGTTTCTGTTTCTTATATTTTCATTTTTGTATTGCTGGGCTCGTTGCTGGATCGTTGCGGGGCGGGCAATTACATGATGCAGGTCTCCTTTGCCTTGTTGGGGCACTTGCGCGGCGGGCCTGCCAAAGTGGCGGTGGTGTCCTCGGCGGTCAATGGCATTGTGTCGGCCTCCTCGGTTGCCAATGTGGTGACGGGGGGCATTTTCACCATCCCCCTGATGAAAAAAGCCGGTTACGGTGGCATCCGTGCCGGCGCGATTGAAACCGCCTCCTCGGTCAATGGGCAGATCATGCCCCCAGTCATGGGCGCAGCTGCGTTTCTGATGATTGAGTATGTCGGCATTCCCTATACCGACATCATTCGGCATGCCTTGCTGCCTGCGGTCATTTCGTACATTGCCCTGTTCTACATCGTGCACCTGGAGGCGCTCAAACTGGGGATTCAACCGATGATGGCATCGGGCAAGCCCAAGACCTTTGTGCAAAAACTGGCTGGCTGGGGCATGGGGACGGCCGGCACCCTGATTGTGATGGGGCTGGTGTACTGGATAGGCGTCGGCGTGCAGGCGGTGGCCGGTGCCGCTGCAATCTGGATTCTGTTGTTCCTGCTACTGGCCTTGTACGTGTTTTTGCTGAAAGTGGCAGCGGATCATGAGGATCTGCCCACCGATATCAATGTGAACACGCCGGTGCGGCCCGAACCCTGGCCAACGGTGCGAGCCGGTTTGTATTTCCTGATCCCGATTGGCATTTTGGTCTGGTGCCTGACGGTAGAGATGATGTCTGCGGGCCTGTCGGCTTTCTGGGCAGTAATGGCCATGTTGTTCCAGATGGCGACACAACGGCCCATCATCGCCTGGTTTCGCAAACAGGCGACCGCCCAGCCTCTGCGCCAGGGCATCAGTGAAGTCTGGGTGGGGCTGCAGGAAGGCGCTCGCAATATGGTGGGCATCGGCATTGCCTGCGGGACGGCGGGCCTGATTGTAGGGGCCATCACACTGACTGGCCTGGGCCTGCGCATGACTGCCTTCGTGGAGATGGTATCCATGGGCAATGTGCTGGTCATGCTGTTTTTCACCGCTGCAGTATGTCTGGTTCTGGGTCTGGGTATGCCAACGACCGCCAACTACATTTTGATGGCGACCTTGATGGCCCCCGTCGTGGTGGAACTGGGGGCGCAAAGCGGGATGGTCATTCCGCTGATTGCGGTCCACATGTTTGTGTTCTATTACGGGATCATGGCGGACATCACACCGCCGGTCGGCCTGGCCACCTTTGCAGCGGCAGCCATTTCAGGTGAGGACCCGATCAAGACGGGCGTGCAGGGCGTGACCTATGCGATGCGCACCGCCGTGTTGCCGTTCATGTTCATCTTCAATCCCATGCTGCTGCTGATCGGCATTCACAGTGCCTGGGAATTAATGCTGGTGGTGCTGGGCGCCACGGTTGCATCGCTGGCCTTTGCCGCAGCCACCATGGGCTGGTTGCGGATCAAGACGAGCTGGCTGGAGACCGGCCTGCTGTTGCTGGTGACTTTCATGTTGTTCCGCCCCGACTGGTTTATGGATCACGTTGCTGAGAAATATCAGGATCGTCCTGCTTCGGAGTTGATGCAGATTGTGCAGACCATACCGGATGGCGGAAATCTGGTGGTTCAACTGGCCGGGATGAACCTGGAAGGCAAGGATTTGCAGAAAACAGTAGCGGTGTCGTTGCCGGCCTTGCCGCCAGGTGACCAAGCGAGCGGTCTGGCAGCGGCCAGCAAGCGCTTGTCGCAAGCGGGCCTGACGATCATGGCATTTGGCGACACGGCCCAAATTGCATCCGTGAGTTTTGGCAGTCCCGCACGTCGAGCCGGGTGGGAGCAAGGCTGGGACATTGAGCAGGTGAAGGTGCCTCATCCAGATCGCCCTTCGGAATTCTGGGTGTATATACCCGCTTTTCTGATCTTGATCTGGCTGTGGACTCGTCAAGGTGTGCGGATGCGTCGTATCCCCGATCCGGTTCGGCACTGAGCGTGTCAGTACTACCGGCCGTCCTTGCGGTGGCGGGTAGTACACTGATGGCCCTGATTGTCTGGCCCGCTGCGTTGGCGGGCCGTTTTCCGTGTGGCTTTTCTTGTCATGACACCGATAAACAGCGTCCCGCCCGTGCCTTCGCGTGACGGGGTCAGCCCCAGCAAAGTGTGGTGCCCGCCCGGTCCGTGGCAGCGGCTCGATGAGTTTTTGCTGCAGCGTTTTCCACATGTGAATCCTGAGGTTTTGCTCGATAGACTCAGGCGTGGCGACATTCTGGATCAGAATGCGGTACCCCAGACGCTGGATTCACCCTACCGGGCTGAGCGTTGGCTGTGGTACTTCCGCATGGTGGACAAGGAAACCATCGTTCCCTTTGAGATGCCCATCCTGTATGCGGATGAGTGTTTGATTGCGGTCGACAAGCCGCATTTTCTGGCGACGACGCCCGGCGGACGCTATTTGCATGAAACAGCCTTGAGTCGCCTGCGAAAACATTTCAAAGAGGATGGCATCAGCCCTATTCACCGGCTGGACCGGGAAACAGCGGGTATTTTGCTGTTTTGTCGGGACCCGTCTGCCCGTGGGGCATATCAGTCCCTGTTTCAGCAAGGTGGCATTGAGAAGGAATATGAGGCGGTGGCACCATTTCAGGAAAAACTGGCAAGCGGGCTGGTGTACCGTAGCCGCCTGAAAGAGGTGCCGGGCCGTTTTGTGATGGAAGAAGTGGCGGGAGAGCCCAACAGCAGTACCGAAATCGTGTGCGAGCGACATTGGCAGACCGGGCAGGGCGATCATCGGGCGCTTTATCGCCTGCGCCCGCATAGCGGTCGCAAGCATCAGTTGCGGGTGCATTTGAGCAGCTTGGGTGCCCCCATTCTCAATGATGTGTTTTATCCGGAGTTATTGCCCGAGCGCGCTGCCGATGATTTCAGTCAGCCGCTGCAATTGCTGGCGCGGCACATTGCATTCATCGACCCTTTGAGTGGCCAGCCACGGCGCTTTAGCAGCCAACGTCAGCTGGAGCTGGCCTAGTTGGCCTCAGCGTTCACGCCGCGACTCGAACTGCGGGCATCTTGAGTGAACGTCAGGCGGGCAACAGGTGTACGTCCCCTTGGCACACCAGCCGGTCCGGGCACTCAGTAATCGCGGAAAACCGCTTCGATCTCATCGTGTTCCAGCTTGTTGGCCAAGGACAGCATCAACAAGATTCGGGCCTTTTGCGCGGGCAGGTAATGCGCTGCGATCGTGTGATGGTCGGCATCATAAGCGCTGTCTGTCACAGGCCCTGCAGGGATACGGGAGGCGCGGACACAGACCACGCCGAGCCGGTGAGCCAGGCTGACCCCTTCCAGCGCGCCAGGAGTCAGGCTGCCGTTTCCGGTTGCGGCCACTACCAGGCCCTGCACGCCGCTTTGGGCCGCGTGGCGATACAGTTCGGCCAGCGTGTCGGGATGATCGTAAAAAATCTGCACTTTGGGCAGGCTGTGCAAAGAGCGAACATCGAACAGGCTGCTGTGGGTATGGGGCAGCAGGCTGCGCATCATGAAACGAGCCTGGCCGCCCGCTACCAGTCCCAGTGGGCCGGCATCGGGCGAACCAAATGCGCCGGTCTGGGTGGTGTGTTGCTTGCTCAGAAAACGGGCGCTGTGAATCTGGTCATTGAGCAGCACCAGCACGCCCTGATCCTGAGCCCGCGACGAGCAGGCCACTTGCACTGCCTGGTATAGGTTCAGCGGTCCGTCGGCGCTCAGGGCCGAGGCCGGGCGCATGGCCGCTGTCATCACCACCGGCTTATCGGTTTTCAGGGTCAGGTGCAGGAAAAAAGCACTTTCTTCCAGGGTGTCGGTGCCATGGGTAATGACGGCGCCGTTGATATCGGGGCGTGCCAGCAGCGCATTGAGTTTGTGGGATAGCTCCAACAGCATCCGCGAACTCATGGCCCGACTGTCCACGTTGAAAATCTGGTGGCATTCCAGGTCGGCCAGCTCATTGAGAGCCGGTACGGCTTGTAAAAGCGTTTCCACGCCCTGGGTGATGTCGTAGTCAGTCAGGCCCAGATTGGATTGGGTGGTGGCGGCAATCGTGCCGCCGGTGCCCACCAGGGCCAGTTTGGGGCGTGTTGGCATGTGACAGTGCTCCGCGTCCAGTTGTTATGGTCGGTAGGGCGCACAGTCTGGGTGAACGTCGGTTCAACGGCGAACTTTCAACCAGCGCTCGATCAGGTGTACTACCGACAGCAGGGTAAAGTTAATCAGCAGGTACAGCAGGCCCGCAATCACGAAGGTCTCGATGATGGCGTAGTTCTGGTTCATCAAGCGTTTGGCATGGCCGGTCAGATCCATGACGGCAATGGTCGAGGCCAGACTGGTGCCTTTGATGGCCAGCACGATTTCATTGCTGTAGGCCGGCAAGGCCTGGCGGATGGCCAGGGGGAAGACGACGCGGCGAAAGCGCATCCAGGCGGACATGCCGATGGATTTGGCGGCCTCGATCTGGCCGACCGGAACGGCCTGAAAGCCCCCACGGAACACTTCGCTGACATAGGCGCCACTGTTCAGGCCAATGGCCAAAATGGCGCAGCGCATGCCATCGCTGAACAGCCACCATAGGGCGGGGGTCTCGCGTACAAAACTCACCGTGCCTACGCCGTAATACAGCAGAAATAACTGAACCAGCAGGGGGGTGCCCCGAAAAACGGTGCTGTAGCCAAAGGCAAAACCGTTCAGAAGACGGCTGTGGGACTGGCGCATCAGGGCCAGGGACAGGCCGATGAACAGCGACAGCACAATGCCCCACAGACCGATATACACGCTCATGCCAAACCCTTTGAACAGGGTTTCGATGGTCGTGTTGAATAATTCCAGATCTATCATGGCCGGGCTCTCATGCCTTTGCCGGTATAGCGTTCGGCCAGTAAAAACAGGGCCTGACTACAGGCACCGATCAGAAAATAAAGCACACCCGCAATCAGGTACATGGCCATCGGTTCGCGTGTGTTGGCCGCTCCCAGGGTGGCGGCGCGCATGATTTCGACCAGGCCGACCAGCGAGATCAGGGCGGTGTCCTTGAGTGCGGTCTGCCAGACATTATTGGCGCCGGGCAAGGCATACCAGAACATTTGCGGCAGGATAATGCGGCGCAGGCGCTGCCAGGATGACATGCCGATGGCCTTGGCCGCCTCGATCTGGCCTTCAGGAATGGCCTGCAAGGCGCCGCGAAAGACTTCCACGCTGTACGAGCCGGCAATCAGGCCAATCGCCAAAATGCCCACCAGGGCGGGAAACCAGCGGGTGACGACATCTTCCATGCGCATGAAGTCGGCCAGATCGGAGACAAATTGCACCGAGCCGAAAAACAGCAGATAGATGATGAGCAGCTCAGGGATGCTGCGCACAACCGTGGTGTACAAGCTGACGGGGCCACGCAGCCAGCGTGGCCCGTTGGTCTTGATGCTGGCTCCTGTAATTCCAATGACAACGCCAAGGGCCATGCCCAAAACGGAGATCAGCAAGGTCATTGCCGCTCCGCGAAGGAACATCCAGCCCCAGCCTTCGCGCAGCACATTAAAAATGGTCTCTAGCATCAAGTGGTACTTCTCGACTTATTTCTTGCAGATCTCGTAGTTGGCGATGTCGATGTCAAACCACTTTTCGCTGGCGGTCTTGACGGTGCCATCGTCAATCAGCTTGCACAGGGCAGCATCAACCTTGGCTTTCAGTTCTGCATTGTCTTTGTGGATACCGACGGCAATGCCGTAACCCAGCGTCTCGGGATCGGAGGAGCCCTTGATGACCAGCTTGGACAGGGCAAAGTTCTGCTCGCCAACCTTATGCAGGAATTTGGACTGAGAGGTCAGGTCGGCAAAGGTGCCGTTCAGACGACCGGCGTCCAGATCAATTTGCATCTGGTCCAGGGTTTCGTAATTCTTGACAGTGGTCTTGGGGGCTTTCTTGGCCAGGAAAGCGCCATGTGTGGTGCCGCCCTGAACGCCAATGGTTTTACCGGCCAGGCCGTCAAAAATGGTCTGTTCGTTGTCGGCGCCGATCAGCTCGCTGTTCTTGGGCAACACGAAAATCGCGTCTTCAACGGCGTAAGGAATACTGAAATTGACGCGCTTGGCACGCTCGGGTGTATAGGACATGCCCGAGATGATCAGGTCAAAGCGTTTGGCATCCAGGGAAGGAATCAGGCTGTCAAAGGCTTGCACGATGAATTTGCAATCGCTGTTCAGCTCTTTGCACAGGGCTGCGCCAATATCGGCGTCAAAGCCGGTGACTTTACCAGCGGCGTCCACCATGCTCCATGGCGGGTAACCACCTTCGGTACCGATTTTCAGGGTGTCTGCCATTGCAGCCTGGGAGCCCAACAGGGCCAGGCTTGCACAGATCAGGGTCTTGCTGAGGAAACTCATGGTCTGGCTCTCCTTTGTGGAAAGGCTGGTCAGGGCCGTCTCAGCCCTGCTGGTTTTCCAGCCGGTGTCGTATGCACGAAGCGATGATCTTACTGCATTGGTTGTAAAAACTGCTGTAGACGCTCGGATTGTGGCCTATCGAACAGGTCTTTGGGGTGGCCGCGCTCTTCAATCAGGCCGTTGTGCATGAAAATGGTCTCGGAAGAGACGTCGCGCGCAAAGTTCATTTCGTGGGTCACCAAAATCATGGTGCGGCCTTCCTGGGCCAATTGGCGAATCACACGCAGTACCTCGCCCACCATTTCCGGGTCCAGCGCCGAGGTCGGCTCGTCAAACAGCAAGACATCCGGGTCCATGGCCAGGGCGCGGGCAATGGCCACACGCTGCTGCTGTCCGCCCGACAGCTCGGCTGGATAGGCATCACACTTAGTGCTCAGACCCACCTTGCCCAGCAGTTCGCGGGCGTAGTCGGCCGCTTCCCGGGCCGGACGTCCTTTGACATGGATGGGGCCTTCGGTGACGTTTTGCAGCACCGTGCGGTGCGACCAAAGATTGAAGTTCTGAAACACCATGCCCAGGCGTGCGCGGACTTGTTCAAGCAGGCGCGGATTGTCCGTCTGGCAAATTCCCTTGCGATTGCGGTGGCTGCGCAAAATGTCATTGCCGATCTGGATCTCGCCCTGATCGGGGACGACCAGATGGTTGATGCAGCGCAGCAAGGTGCTTTTGCCCGAACCGGAGGCACCGATGATGGAAAGCACATCGCCCTTGTGGGCTTGCAGGGAAATGCCCTTGAGCACCTCGTTGGTGCCAAAGCGTTTGTGGATGTCGCGTACCTGGACCGCCGCGTTCAGGTCATTGTTATTCACAGCAACGTCCTTGCGGTCAAAGAGAAAGGGGGTAAGGGTTTCATACGGGTGTCATATCCTGGATGCCCGATTCTACCGCTTTCCCCCTGTTTTTTTTGCACAGGCGCTGTATTTTGCTCATAAAAAGCGGCATAAACCGGGTATGCCGCCTTACAAGCTTAAGGATACAGGCCGCGTACCTGACGAGATTCCAGAATGCGGGCGCAACCCACGATAAAGGCAGCCGTGCGCAAGGTGACGTTGTGCTCCTTGGCGACCGCCGCCACGGTGGTGTAGGCCGAGCGCATCATCATTTCCAGACGGTTGTTGATCTCGTCCTCGGTCCAGAAGAAGCTGGAGAAGTCCTGGACCCACTCGAAATAGGACACGGTGACACCACCGGCGTTGGCGACCACGTCCGGCACAATGGTCACGCCCTTGCTGTTCAGAATGTCGTCGGCTTCGGGGGTGGTGGGGCCATTGGCACCCTCGATCACAATGCGGGCGCGAATGCGGTCGGCATTGTGCTTGTTGATCTGGCCTTCCAGGGCAGCCGGAATCAGCAGATCGGTTTCAATGTGCCAGAAGTCTTCATTGGCGATGGCCTCCGCGTTGGGAGCGCCGGCCAGACCCTTGTGCTGTTCCATGTGGTTCAGTAAGGCCAGTACATCCAGGCCGTTGGGGTTGTACACGGTGCCGGTGTGGTCCTGTACGGCCAGCACCTTGGCGCCGGCTTCCTGGAACAGACGCGCCGCAGTGCCGCCCACATTACCGAAGCCTTGCACAATGACGCGTGCGCCGTTCAGGTCGATGCCGGCATCACGGGCCGCTTCGCAGCCTACGGTAAATACGCCGCGCCCGGTGGCTTCCACCCGGCCCAGGCTGCCGCCCAGGGACACGGGCTTGCCGGTGACCACCCCTGTGCTGGTGCCGCCCACGTTCATGGAATAGGTGTCCATCATCCAGGCCATGGTCTGGGCGTTGGTGTTGACGTCCGGAGCAGGAATGTCCTTGTTGGGGCCGATGATCACGCCGATCTCGCTGGTGTAGCGGCGGGTGATGCGCTCCAGTTCGGCCTGGGAGTAGTTGCGCGGGTCAATACGAATACCGCCCTTGGCACCGCCAAATGGCAGATTCACGGCAGCCGATTTGATCGACATCCAGGCAGCCAGGGCCATCACTTCGGACAAGGTCACGTCCTGGTGATAGCGCACGCCGCCCTTGCCAGGGCCACGGGAAGTATTGTGCTGAACGCGGTAGCCCTCAAAATGAGCCACGGTGCCGTTATCCAGTTCAATGGGGACATCGACAATCAGTGTGCGCTTGGGACGCTTGAGTGTTTCAACCCATCGGGACAGTTTGCCCAGATACGGTGTGACTCGCTCCACTTGTTCGAGATAAATACCCCACGGGCCGACGTCGTCGGCGTTCAGGTATGACGGCAAAGCATGGGTGGGACGATCTGTCATGAGCTCCTCGATAAGGTTGGGGAAACGGGATGCGAGTACACCGTGAAGACGCCAATGGCATACAGACGTGCAACGGGGCAAACACGCGGTCGATGGGCTTAGCGACGGCCGTGTGTAACAGTTATGCTATCGGAAATGGCCGCTGTTGTGTTTGCAGCGTTTGCAATGATTTTCTCTGGATGCGTGTGCATTGATGGCTTTTTCTGACTCTTCCCTTTCAGGTCGGCTGGCGCAGCTGCGCCAGCGTATCGAACAGGCTTGCCTGCAGGCTGGCCGCCCTGCCAATGCGGTGGCTCTGTTGCCGGTAAGCAAAACCTTTCCTGCGCCCGTGCTGGCCCAGGCCCTGGATTTGGGCTTGTCGCGAATGGGGGAGAACAAGGTTCAGGAGATTCGGGACAAGCAGGCAGAGCTGGCCGATCGCGCGGTCCAGTGGGTGATGATAGGCCATCTGCAAAGCAATAAGGCCAAAGATATCGCTCGTTTGGCCAGCGAAGTGCAATCTTTGGACCGTTTGTCGCTGGCTCAGGCCCTGGATAGACACCTGCAAACCGAACAGCGCAGCCTGGATGTGCTGATTCAGGTCAAGACCTCGCCCGAGCCCAGCAAGTTTGGTCTGGCACCGCAAGAGCTGCCTGCGTTCATGCAATCCCTGCGCTCACTGGACACCTTGAAGGTGCGCGGCTTGATGACCATGGCCGTCAATAGCGATGATCCGCAGGCCGTGCGCGCCTGTTTCGCACAGTTGCGCCAGTGGCGTGACCGTCTGGTGGAATTGGGCTATGAACAGGTGCAAGGCCTGTCCATGGGCATGAGCGGAGATTTCGAACTGGCGATTCAGGAAGGTTCTACCGAAGTCCGGCTTGGCTCGGCCCTGTTTGGCGCACGTGACTATGGCTGATCGATATCCGCATCGTTACTAATGCCCTGGGTGAGACGCTCCGCGCATAATGTCTCTGCGCATCCCGGACGGGATGCTTAAAACTTAAAAAAAAGCGGCGCCAAAAGCGCTGCCTGCATGCACAGAGGAGACATCATGCATTGGAAAAAATTTGGAGCCGGTGTGCTGTTGCTGGGCGCCACCCTGACCGGAACGGCGTTGGCAGCGAACTGGCCTCAGTCGGCAGTGACCTGGGTCGTACCCTATCCCGCAGGGGGCGGTTCTGACGTGATAGCCCGGCTGGTCGCCAAACAGTTGGAAAGCAGCCTTGGACAGACACTGATTGTGGAAAACAAACCGGGGGCTGCCACCATTATTGGCGCAACCTACGTCAGCAATGCCAAGCCGGATGGCTATACCGTGGGTACGGCCGATTCGGGCACGCTGGCCTTTAATTCCTCCCTGTACAGCAAACTGCAGTACGATCCCGCCGCGTTTACCTACGTGGGTGGCCTGGCCCGCTTTCCCTTGATGCTGGCAGTCCCGCAAGAGTCTCCGTACAAAACGGTGGCCGAGCTCCTGGAAGCGGTTCGCGCCCAGCCTGAAAAACTGACCGCCTCATCTGCAGGCAGTGGCTCGCCCCACCATCTGGCCCTCGAAATGTTCAAGCAACGCACGGACAGCAAAATCGTGCATGTGCCCTACAAAGGAGCCGCGCCGGCCATTCAGGATCTGTTGGGCGGTCAGGTGGATATGTCCTTTGTGGATTCCGCTGCCGCGCTCTCTCATATAAAGGCGGGCAAACTGCGGGTGCTGGCGCTTGCCACTCCCGAGCGCAGCAGTCTGATGCCGCAGGTGCCGACCATGGCCGAGGCCGGGATTGCCGATTTCTACGCCTACGCCTGGCAAGGACTGGTAGGCCCTCCCAAGATGGCTGAGGACGCGCGTGAACGCTTGAGCCAGGACCTGATGCAGGCTCTGAAAACGCCTGAACTGGCTCAGCGTATTCGCGATATGGGCGTGGAGCCCATGCCGATGACGTCCGATGAGTTCCGGGCTTATGCCGAGCGCGAGCGTGCCGACTGGGCCGCCGTGATCAAACGGGCCGACATCCGCCTGGACTGACCGGAATGCGGTCGGATGCGACCGCATCATCAGGCGGCATATTCATCGCCGTAACGTTTCAGGCCGTCCAGGTCCAGAACCTGGACGCCCCCATACTTGATCAGTAACAGCCCTTCGTTTTCCAGCTGACGCAGGGCCTGGTTGGCCCGTTGGCGCGACACCCGCGCCAGATAGCCGATCTCTTCCTGGGTGATGTCCAGGCGCAGACCTTTTCCGGGGTAGAGCAGTGGATTGAACAGCTCTGCCAGACAACGTGCCACGCGGGCATCGGGCGTAGACAGGCTGTTGTACTCAGCCTTGCCGATAAATTGCGCCACACGTTCATTGAGCTGATGCAGGAGGTAGCGGTTGAAAGCAATGCTCTGGTCCAGCAAATCGTTGAAACTGTGCATGGGCAAGCGGGCCACCTGGCTGTCGCGCAAGGCCACCACATCGTATTTGCGCTCTTCGTTTTTCAGCAAGGAGCCTTCCCCTATCCAGCCGCCGGCTGGCACCCCGGTCATGGAGGCGATCTTGCCCTCAGAGTTTCCGACCGACACCTTGAGCAAACCCGAGAGCACACCAATCCAGGCTGTGGCGCGCTCTCCCTTGCGTTCGACGATGGCTCCGGCCTCGTAGGCGGTAATGAGCGTGTCGCGGCGCACTCGCTCTTGCAGCTCCGGCGTCAACAGGCGAAACCAGGCGGCTCGCTCGGATAAAGCATCTACAACATGCATGAGGATTAACCCTCGATAAAGGTCGAATGTCATGTCCGTGACAATCTTCGGGACGGGCAGCCGATAACTTGATTAATAACAGGCTGCAAATAGCGTGAAGGCATAACATGTGCCTTCTGCCGCAATCATAAGCAGCCTCCTGGACCATAACAAGCCGGGAAAATTCGGAGGAGACATGGTTGTGCGGATGGATAAAGAGCAGGTAGCGGGTTTACCCGGCACCTTCCCAGCCTGGATAGAACACCATGCCCAGGTGCGTGGCGACAAAGTCGCCATGCGCGAAAAAGACCTGGGAATCTGGCAGACCTGGACGTGGCGGGAGCTGGCCGAACAGGCCGAGCAACTGGCTGCGGGCCTGGCCGGGCTGGGTGTCAAAGACGGCCAGCATGTCGCGGTGATTGGTGAGAATCGCCCGCGCCTTTACCTGGCCATGATGGCGGCGCAGATGCTGGGCGCCGTACCCGTGCCGCTGTATCAGGATGCAGTGGCTCAGGAGATGCTGCACGTCTTGCTGGATGCCAGCATACGTGTGGCGGTGGTCGAGGATCAGGAGCAGGTCGACAAGTTGCTGGAAGTCTGGGATCAATGCCCGGACCTGGACGCGCTGATCTATGACGACCCGCGCGGTTTGCGTAACTATCAGCAAGAGCAACTGCAATACATCGAGCAGGTCATGGAGCAGGGGCGTTTGCAACTGACGCATGATCCCGATTGCGTACGCCGCATCTGGAAAGCGATTGCTCCGGATCATGCAGCCGCCATGTTCTACACCTCCGGCACCACCGGCAAGCCCAAGGGTGTGGTTCTTACGCATGCGGCCCTGATTGATCGCGGGCTGGCCATTCAGGAGCTGGAATCGCTGACCGATGCCGAGGAAGTCCTGGCGTATCTCCCCCCTGCCTGGATCGGGCAGAACATGTTTTCCTACACGCAGTTTCTGGTGACAGGATTTACGGTGAATCACCCGGAGTCGCCCGAAACCGTGTCCATCGACCTGCATGATATTGGCCCCACCTATTATTTTGCGCCGCCACGCGTGCTGGAGGGCTTGCTGACGCAAGTCACGATTCGCATGGAAGATGCCAGCGCCCTCAAACGCGGACTGTACAGGCGTTTTATGGCCTTGGCTCAACGCGTGGGCGTGAAGATTCTGGACAAACGACCCGGTGTGGGCCTGTGGGACCGGCTGTGCTATGGCCTGGGCAATATCCTGATCTACGGCCCCTTGCGCAATGCCCTGGGCATGAGCCGCGTGCGCGTTGCCTACACCGCTGGCGAGGCGATTGGCCCGGATCTGTTTGATTTTTATCGTTCCATCGGCATCAACCTGAAGCAGCTCTATGGCGCTACCGAGACGTCTGTTTTCGTGTGCGTGCAGGAAGATGGTCATGTGCGGGCCGACACCGTAGGCCCACCTGTGAAAGGGGTGGAAATCCGCGTGGCCGATAACGGCGAGATTCAGGTGCGCAGCCCCGGACTGTTCAAGGAGTACTACCGCAATCCTGAGTCCACCGCCGAATCCTTTACCGAAGATGGCTGGTATCACACGGGGGATGCGGGGTATCTGGATACCGATGGTCAGCTAAAGATCATCGACCGCGCCAAGGATGTGGGCAAATTGGCCGACGGCTCCCTGTTCGCGCCCAAGTACATCGAGAACAAGCTCAAGTTCTTTCCCTTTATCAAAGAGGCGGTGGCGTTTGGTGACGGCCAGAAAGAGGTCTGTGCCTTCATCAATATTGATCTGGAAGCCGTGGGCAACTGGGCCGAGCGCCGCAATCTGCCTTATGCCGGCTATACCGATCTGGCTGGCAAACCCGAGGTCTATGCCTTGATTCGTGACTGCGTGGCGCAGGTGAACGAGGATCTGGCCAGCGACCCCAAACTGGCGGGATCGCGCATCAGCGCCTTTCTGATTCTGCATAAGGAACTGGACCCCGATGACGATGAGCTCACCCGTACCCGTAAAGTACGCCGGGGCTTTATTGCTCAAAAATACAAGGTGCTGGTCGATGCCCTGTTCAATGGACTGGACCGGCAGTTTGTGGAGACAGAAGTGAAGTTCGAGGATGGGCGCAGCGGTCGCATTTCGGCAGACCTGCACATTGAGCGCATGACAGACGCAGCAGCAAGGAGCGCATGATGAGTGAGGCGCAAGTGGCGGGCCGTCGCATAGGCCCGGTGATACTGGATTTGAAAAATATTTCCTTGTCCTTTGGTGGGGTGAAAGCCTTGACCGACATCTCGTTCAACATTCGTGAACACGAGATTCGCTCCATCATTGGCCCGAACGGAGCCGGCAAAAGCTCCATGCTGAACGTCATCAACGGCGTGTATGCGCCACAACAAGGCGAGATTGTTTTACGTGACCAGAGTTATGCCCGCATGAACTCGCGTCACACCGCCGAGCAGGGTATTGCCCGCACCTTTCAGAACCTGGCCCTGTTCAAGGGCATGAGTGTGCTGGATAACATCATGACGGGTCGCAACCTGCACATGAAAAGCGGTGTGTTTGCTCAGGCCTTGCGTCTGGGGGCGGCCGAGCGTGAAGAGATTCGCAACCGTGAATACGTGGAAGGCATCATCGATTTTCTGGAGATCCAGGCCTACCGCAAAACGCCGGTGGGGCGACTGCCGTATGGCCTGCAAAAACGGGTGGATCTGGGGCGCGCCCTGGCAATGCAACCGAGCATTCTGCTGCTTGATGAGCCCATGGCGGGCATGAACATCGAAGAAAAGCAGGATATGTGCCGCTTCATTCTGGACGTGAACGAAGAGTACGGCACCACGATTGTGTTGATTGAACACGATATGGGCGTGGTCATGGATATTTCGGACCGCGTGGTGGTCCTGGACTATGGCAAGAAGATTGGTGATGGGGTACCGGACGAAGTGCGGCAGAACCCGGACGTCATCCGCGCCTATCTTGGCGCTGGCCATTGAGGGGAACGGACATGGCATTTTTTCTTGAAACCTTGTTGGGCGGCTTGATGAGCGGGATGTTGTACGCCCTGGTCGCGCTGGGCTTTGTCCTGATCTTCAAAGCATCGGGTGTCTTTAACTTTGCACAGGGCGCCATGGTGCTGGTGGCCGCTCTGGCCATGGCCCGTCTGTCGCAGTGGATTCCACAGTGGCTGGGTATGGAGCCCGGCTTATTGGGCAATGTGCTGGCCTTTATTGTCTCGGCCATCTTGATGTTTGTGCTGGCTGTCGTCATCGAGCGTTGGGTGTTGCGTTACCTGGTCAATCAGGAAGGCACGACCTTGTTGATGGCCACGATCGGCATCAGCTACCTGCTCGATGGCCTGGGCCAGATCGTGTTTGGCAGTTCGGTGTACTCCATCGATGTGGGGATGCCCAAAGACCCGGCGTTCATCCTGGAGTCCGTGTTTGAAGGTGGTGTGCTGGTCAGTCTGGAAGACCTGAGCTCGGCCGTAGTGGCGGCCTTGCTGGTGGTGGCCCTGGCCATCTTCTTCCAATACACCAGCGTGGGCCGTGCCCTGCGGGCGGTGGCAGACGATCACCAGGCGGCGCAGTCAATCGGTATTCCCCTGAACCGTATCTGGGTTGTGGTCTGGACCGTAGCCGGTTTGGTGGCCCTGGTCGCCGGGATTATCTGGGGCTCCAAATATGGGGTGCAGTTCACCTTGTCGACCGCTGCGCTGCGCGCCTTGCCGGTGGTGATTCTGGGTGGCCTGACTTCGGTGCCTGGCGCCATTGTGGGTGGCCTGATTATCGGTGTGGGCGAGAAGGTGTCCGAGGTGTACCTGGGCCCTTATGTGGGCGGCGGCATCGAGATCTGGTTCGCTTATGTGCTGGCCCTGGTGTTCCTGCTGTTCCGACCACAAGGTCTGTTCGGCGAGAAGATTATTGATCGCGTCTGAGGTGGAGTCGATATGATTTACCGCGAAAATGGTCAGTTCAAAAGCAGCTATCGGGCTGACCAGCAGATTTTCCCCATCCGCCAGGATCGCTATGTGGTGTTGGGCTTGTTGCTGGTGGCATTCCTGGTGGTGCCTGCCATGGCATCCAACTACTTCCTGCAAGCCATTCTGATCCCCTTTCTGATCCTGTCTCTGGCAGCCATTGGCCTGAACATCCTGGTGGGCTATTGCGGCCAGATCTCGATTGGTTCGGGCGCCTTCATGGCCGTGGGGGCATATGCCGCCTGGAACTTTGGCGTCCGTATTCCGGAGTTGCCGCTGGTGTTGCAAATCCTGCTGGGTGGCGTGTTTGCCACTCTGGTGGGCGTGGCCTTTGGCATCCCCAGCTTGCGTATCCGTGGCTTGTACCTGGCTGTCACGACACTGGCCGCACAGTTCTTTGTGGATTGGGCTTTCCTTCGCATTGCCTTTTTCACGAACTATTCGCCTTCGGGCAACGTGTCGGTACCTGCCTTGAGCGCCTTTGGTTTGCCGGTTCAAACCCCCATGCAAAAGTACTTGTTTGTGCTGATCTTCGTGGTGGTGTTTGCCCTGTTGGCCAAGAACCTGGTGCGTGGCGCGATTGGCCGCCAATGGATGGCAATCCGTGACATGGATGTGGCGGCCGAGGTCATTGGTATCCGTCCGGTCTATGCCAAGCTCACCGCCTTTGCCGTCAGCTCTTTCATCATCGGTGTTGCCGGTGCCCTGTGGGCCTTTATCCACCTGGGTTCCTGGGAGCCGCTGGCCTTTGACCTGAATCGTTCCCTGCAACTGCTGTTCATTGTCATCATCGGTGGACTGGGCTCGATTGTGGGCAGTTTCTTCGGCGCTGCCTTCATGGTTTTGCTGCCGGTGCTGTTGACCAACGTGCCGCACTGGTTTGGTGTGTCCATCGGGGTGGATACCGCTTCGCACATTGAGCACATGGTGTTTGGTGCCCTGATTGTGTTTTTCTTGATTGTGGAGCCGCACGGTTTGGCTCGACTCTGGAGTATTGGTAAGGAAAAGCTGCGTTTGTGGCCCTTCCCCCATTAACAGCAGGTAGGCAGTTCATTACAACAACAGCCCCGCCCATCGGGACGGGGTATTCAGACACATGGTACTTATCGGAGGACCAGGAGATGACAACACGACTGAAACGCGCTGTGCTCGGTTTGAGTGCTTGCGCTGCAATGCTGACCATGAGTACAGCCGCTGTGGCAGCCGAGGAACAGTACGTTCCACTGCTGACCTACCGCACCGGCTCCTTTGCGCCATTGGGTATCCCGTGGGCGGACGGCAAGCTGGACTATCTGGCTTTGGTCAATGAACGCGATGGCGGTGTCAATGGCGTCAAGCTGGTGTACGAGGAATGTGAGACCGCGTACGCCACCGACCGCGGCGTGGAGTGCTACGAGCGCATGAAAGGCAAGAATGGCGGGGCATCGGGTTTTGACACGCAGTCTACGGGCATTACCTTCGCCTTGACTGACAAGGCCTTTGTGGATGGGGTGCCCATTGAGACCATGGGTTACGGCCTGTCGCACTCGGCCAACGGGGCGGTGTTTGAGTGGAACTTCCCCTTGCTGGGTACGTACTGGACCGCGGCGGACGTCATGATTCAGGACATTGCCAAGCAAGTGGGTGAGGACAAGCTGAAAGATCAGCGTATTGCCCTGGTCTATCACGACTCGCCTTACGGCAAAGAGCCGATTGCGCTGTTGCAGGCTCGTGCCAAAGAGCAAGGCTTTAAATTGGATCTGTACCCGGTGACAGCGCCTGGCGTGGAGCAGAAGTCCACCTGGCTGCAGGTGCGCAAGAACCGTCCTGATTTCGTTTTGCTGTGGAGCGCCGGGATCATGACGCCTACCGCCATCCGTGAAGCGCAGGCCGTGGGTTACCCCCGCGACAAGATCTACGGCATCTGGTGGGCTGCCTCCGAGAGCGATGTGGTCGATCTGGGCCAGACTGCCAAGGGATACAAGGGCATAACCATCCACAACAGTGCTGCCGATGGTCCGGTGCATGATGCGGTGCGCGAGATGCATGCCAAGGGCAAAGGCGCTGAAAACGGCGACAAGTACGTGGGTACGCTGGCCCACACTCGCGGCATGATGATCTCCATGATGCAGGTCGAAGCAATCCGCGCGGCTCAGGAAAAGTTCGGCAAAGGCAAACACATGACCCCCGAGCAAGTGCGCTGGGGTTTTGAAAACCTGAACCTGGACGAGGCGCGTCTGAAAGAGTTGGGCTTTGAGGGCATCATGCGCCCCATCAAAACCTCATGCAGCAATCACATGGGTGACGACTGGGCGCGTATTGTGCAGTGGGATGGCAACAAATTTGAAGTCGTGTCCGACTGGTATCAGTCCGACAAGAAATTTGTCGATCCGCTAGTCAAGGAAATGTCGGCCAAGTACGCCGCCGAGAAGAAAATTACGCCTCGCAACTGCGAAGGCTAAACCCAGGCGCCCAGGGTTCGCCCTGGGCACTGCATTGCGTGGGGAAGATTATGAGTGAGACCGTAGGCCAAGTGGATGAGACGCCCGCCCTGCTGGACGTCAATGGCATCGAAGTGATTTACAACCACGTCATTTTGGTGCTCAAGGGCGTGTCCTTGCGGGTGCCGGAGGGGCGGATTGTTGCCTTGCTGGGCGCCAACGGTGCCGGTAAAACCACGACCTTGCGGGCCGTATCAAATTTGCTGCGCGCCGAGCGCGGCGATGTGACCAAAGGCCAGATCCATCTGCGTGGTGAGCGTATTGATCAGCTGACGCCGGCCGATCTGGTCAAGCGCGGCGTGGTGCAGGTGATGGAAGGGCGTCATTGTTTCGCGCACTTGAGCATTGAAGAAAATTTATTGACGGGGGCCTATACCCGCTCCTTGTCGCGTGGCGACCTGAGCGCCGAGCTGGACAAGGTCTACCAGTATTTTCCGCGACTCAAGCAGCGCCGTGCCAGTCAGGCCGGCTATACCTCGGGCGGGGAGCAGCAAATGTGTGCCATTGGCCGCGCCTTGATGGCCGATCCGGGCATGATTTTGCTGGACGAACCGTCCATGGGACTCGCGCCGCAGGTGGTGGAAGAAATTTTCGAGATTGTGCGGGATCTGAATCAGCGCGAGCGAGTCAGTTTCCTGCTGGCCGAGCAAAACACCAACGTGGCCCTGAAATATGCTGACTATGGCTACATCCTGGAAAACGGCCGGGTCATGATGGACGGACCGTCGCAGGCGCTGGCCGAGAACGAGGACGTCAAGGAGTTTTACCTGGGTGTGTCAGGAGGAGAGCGCAAGAGCTTTCGCGACAATAAATTTTACCGGCGTCGCAAGCGCTGGCTGGCGTAACGCCCAGGAATTTCCATGTATCAGCCGGGTCTGGCCTGTACTGAACAGCAGCAGGAACAGCACAGGGAAAGACCTGCCACCGGGATGCACATGAGGTGCCGCCCTTGGCCTTTTGACGTTTTGAGTTTTGGGCTGCTTCTGGCTACACAGGGTGTGGCTGCGGAGCTTGGCATTGACACGCCTTTGTCTGTGGACAGCAGATTGGTTTGGCGCAGCGTGTTGGGATGCCAATTCATCCCACTGGAGGATAAATGAGCGAGTATTACGATGAGCGCGAGACCCTGGAACCGGACGAGCGCGAAGCCGATTTGATGACCCGTTTGCCGCAGGTGTTGCAGGCGGCAGCCCAGGGCGCCCCTGCCATTGCCAGGCAACTGGAGGGCGTGGAGCTGGCGGCCGTGCGCAGCCGCGAGGATCTGCTGGCCATCCCGGTGTTTCGTAAAAGTGAGTTGTTGCAGGCCCAGCTTCAGGCTCGGGAGCAGGCACGGGCCGGGCAGTCTTCGGCCGCTTACGCGCAGGCTGTCTTTGGGGGCTTTTCCTCCATCTCCTGGGGAGCGGCCCGCAAGGTGTTTGCCTCGCCCGGCCCCATGTACGAACCTGAAAGCCGCCGCTCGGACTATTGGGGTTTCGCGCGTGCCCTGTATGCGGCAGGTTTTCGGCGTGAAGAACTGATTTTCAATTGTTTTTCTTATCACTTCACTCCGGCAGGCTCCATGATGGAAACGGCCGCGCATGCACTCGATTGCACTGTATTTCCCGGTGGGGTGGGCCAAACCGAGCAGCAGGTGCAGGCTATGGCCGATTTGCGCCCTCACGGCTATACCGGCACACCCAGTTTTCTGAAAATCATCATGGAAAAAGCCCAGGCCATGCAAATTGCCTTGCCGGGTCTGAGCAAGGCTTTGTTTTCAGGTGAGGCCTATCCGCCGTCGTTGCAAAAGTGGTTCAGCGAGCAAGGGGTGGCAGGCTACCAGGCTTATGGCAGTGCAGATCTGGGCATGATCGCCTACGAAACCCAGGCTCGCGAAGGCTTGGTGTTGAATGAAAACCTGATCCTGGAAATTGTGCGTCCTGGCACGGGACAGCCGGTGGCCCCGGGTGAAGTGGGCGAGGTCGTGGTGACTTCTTTCAATCCCGACTATCCGCTGGTGCGCTTCGGGACGGGGGACCTGTCTGCCGTGTTGCCTGGGCAATCCCCCTGCGGCCGCACCAATCAGCGTATTCGCGGCTGGATGGGGCGTGCGGATCAGACTACCAAGGTGCGGGGCATGTTTGTGCATCCGGGGCAGGTGGAGCAGATTCGTCTGCGGCACAAAGAATTGGGGCAAGCCCGTCTGGTGGTACGCGGGGCCAGTGGCCAGGATCAGATGGTGTTTCAGGTGGAAGTGAGCGCACAGCCCGACGGGCTGGAAAGCGCCTTGGCGGATTCGATCCGTGAGATCACCAAACTGCGCGCCCAGGTGGAGTTTATGGCACCTGGCGCCCTGCCAAGGGATGGTAAAGTCATCGAGGACCAACGCAGCTACGATTAATTTGCCATATAGATATGCACACAAGTAGCGTTCGGGCTGCGGTACTATTTCAGGAAAATAGCCAATACCTATATCTTTTGAGGAGAGCCCGATGCGCTTTGTGCCAGTTTCTGCTGTTGTCCTGGCCTTGATGGCCAGCCTGCCTGCTGCCCAGGCAGCCACCTTGGACAATGTCCAACAGCGCGGCCACGTGCTGTGTGGCGTGACCACCGGTTTTGCCGGGTTTTCGGCCCCTGATGACAAGGGGACCTGGACGGGCCTGGATATTGACGTATGTCGTTCGGTGGCGGCGGCCACCTTGGGTGATGCCAGCAAGTTCAAGGCGGTGCCTTTGAACTCCCAGCAGCGCTTCACAGCCTTGCAATCGGGCGAAATTGATCTTCTGGCCCGTAATACCACCGTGACCCAGCAGCGTGACACGGCGCTCGGTGCCATTCATGCCGGCATCAACTTTTACGATGGCCAGGGTTTTCTGGTGTCCAAGAAGCTGGGCGTGACCAGTGCCAAGGAACTGAACGGCGCTACCGTTTGCATGCAGACTGGCACGTCCAACGAAAATACGATGGCCGATTGGGCACGTGCCAACAAGGTTGACTACAAGCCAGTCGTGATCGAACAGTTCAACGAAGTGGTCAATGCTTTTGTGGCGGGTCGTTGTGACGTGTTTTCCACTGACGCCTCCGGTCTGGCGTCGATTCGCATCTCCAAAATGGAGAACCCGGACGATTATCTGGTTCTGCCAGAAATCATTTCCAAAGAGCCTTTGGGTCCCTTCGTTCGTCAGGGCGACGATGCTTGGCTGAACATTGTGAAATGGTCCCTGCAAGCCAGCTTCAATGCCGAAGAGTTGGGTGTGACGGCCGCCAACGTGGATGAAAAACTCAAAAGCGACAATCCCAACATTCAGCGTCTGCTTGGGGTGACGCCAGGTGCCGGCAAGAACCTGGGCCTGGACGAAAAATGGGCTTACAACATCATCAAGCAAGTCGGTAATTACGGTGAGTCTTTCGAGCGTAACGTGGGTAAAGGCAGCCCGCTGCAGATCGAACGCGGCCTCAATGCCCTGTGGATCGACGGTGGCCTGATTTACGGTCTGCCTATTCGTTAATCCTTTCGGGGTTCACGATATGCAAAAAGCAGCTCTCTTTGAGAGCTGCTTTTTTATTGACTGATGGGTCTGGGGGCTATGACGTTGCTGTGCGTTTTGCTCTTGGTCCCCGGATGGTGTGCGCTGCCCCGGGGACTGGTGGTGTAGGTATCGTCGTGGGGTGGAACACGGCCATACCTGGTCTGTCTAACTGCTGCGCACGGCTTTCGTATGGAAGACGTGCTGGATTGTTTGCCCCAATATGCCAAGCCTTACGGAGCAAACCGGAAGACCTAATTCTTGCGCCTCAACACCAGGGAAATCTTGGCAAAGGCTACTTGCAGATCCTGTGTGGCACCTTGAAAAATCACGGGACGACCACGTCGGGTAAAGCAGATCAGACGCTTGGAGTTGAACAGCGGCACAAATTTGGCAAAGTGGATGTCCTGCCATTGCACTTGCCGCTTCATGATCCAGCTCTGGCGTATGCCGGTCTGGTCAATTGTGGTGACCCCATGCCACATGTGCCAGGCAATCAGAATCAGGCCGGTAAACAGCAGTACCAGACTGCCCGCCAGCACGGGGCTGATAGCCGCCCCTTGCGGAGAGCCGGCGACCAAGGCAAACCGCACCCCGATCAGGGCCAGCACGACCCAGGCACTGGCAGCGACCCATTTGGGCCAGGAGCGGCCTTGAATGGGAAGCGGGCCCAGGTCGCTTAACAGGGCGTCAATTTCCTCTTTGGTGGGGGCTTGGCTCATCAGCACGCGGCGGCCCCTTGCTTGCGGGCGGCCAGGGCGTTACCGGCATTGCTGGCCGATTTACGCTTCAGGTGAGCCGAAATCCATTGTCCCGTCTCTACCACGGCGTTCAGATCAATGCCGGTCTCAATATCCAGGCCTTGCATCAGGAACAGTACGTCTTCAGTCGCGACGTTGCCGGTTGCGCCCTTGGCGTAGGGACAGCCGCCCAGACCGGCCACGGAGCTGTGGAAAATATGAATGCCAGCCTGCATGGACGCGACGATATTGGCAATGGCCTGGCCGTAGGTGTCGTGGAAGTGGCCGGACACATGAGCTGGGTCTATGTGCTCGGTCACCATGCGCATGAGGTCATAAACCTGGCGGGCCGTGCCTACGCCGATGGTGTCGGCCACGTCGATCTCGTCACAGCCCAGTTCGATCAGGCGCTTGCCGACTTTCAGTACGTTGGACGGGGCTACCGCACCTTCATAGGGACAACCGAAAGAACAGCTGATGGAGCCGCGCAAACGCAAACCGGCTTCTTTGGCAGCCTGGGCAACGGGGGCAAAGCGCTCCAGCGATTCTTCGATGCTGCAATTGATGTTGCGCTGGGAAAATGCCTCGCTGGCGGCGGCGAAGATCACCACTTCGTCCGCCTTGGCGGCCAGGGCACCTTCAAAACCACGCATATTGGGGGTCAGGACGGAATAAATCGTGCCGGGGCGACGGTCGATCATTGCCATCAACTCGGCGCCGTCGGCCATTTGCGGTACCCATTTGGGCGACACAAAAGAAGCTGCTTCCACATTCACAAAGCCAGCATGAGACAAACGGTTGACCAGCTCGACCTTGACGTCGGTGGGGATGAATTCTTTTTCGTTCTGCAAGCCGTCCCGGGGGCCGACCTCCACAATCTTGACGCGCGATGGGTATGACATGAAGTTTCCTGAAGGGATAGAGGGCTGGGGCCCGCAGGCCCTGACGTAATCGTCATGATACCTCTTGAGGGCCGGGGCTGGCGCCCTAGGAACTGCCCTATGGTTCTTAAGGCTTCAAGCGTTGAAAGCGGCCGTCGGGCAGGGCCTCGATACAGCCTGCCAGCTCCAGCTCGGCCAGGAAGGCGGGCAGTTCGGTAGCCAGCAGGCCGGTACGACGCATCAGTTGCTCCGGAGTCAAGGGGGCAAAGTCGATGCGCTCCAGGATGGGACGTAGTTCCTCGGGCAAGCTGTCATGGGCATGTGGCGTGGGTCCGGGCCGGGCAGGCGTGTCCCGGCAGACGTCGCCTTGGGCATTGCCCAGCTCGTCCAGAATATCTTGGGCGCTTTCAACCAGCTTGGCACCTTGACGAATCAGAGCGTGGCAGCCTCGAGCCAAAGGGGAGTTAATGGAGCCGGGAATGGCAAAGACTTCTCGCCCCAGCTCCCCGGCCAAACGGGCGGTAATCAGCGAACCGCTTTGTTTGGCGGCCTCCACCACCAGTACGCCCTTGGACAGCGCAGCCACAATGCGATTTCGACGCGGAAAGTGGTGGGGCAGGGCCCGTGTTCCCAGAGGGAATTCGCTCAGCAACAGCCCCTGAGCGCTGATTTGATGAGCCAGGTCGCGATGGGCGGCCGGGTAGACCAGATCCAGACCGGTACCCATGACCGCAAGGGTGCCGGCACCCTGAGAGCCGGCTTGCAAAGCTCCCTTATGGGCGGCCTGATCGATGCCGCTGGCCAGACCACTGATAATGCACCACCCCTTGGTCGCCAGGGTATGGGCAAAATCGGTCGCGGTTTCCTGTCCGGATTGGGTGGCGTTGCGCGCTCCCACAATAGCCAGCCCTTTACGCTGCAAGATACCTAGATCGCCATTTGCGTAAAGCAGCAGGGGAGCGTCGTGCAGATCCAGCAAGGCAGCCGGGTAGCTGGCGTCAGCCAAGGTCACGATATGGTGGCCAGGCTGTTTGAGCCATTGCACCGTTTGGTCTATGAGTGCCTGCAGCTCTTTCACCGGCTCCTGGCTGAGTTGTACCGCCAGTTCGCCAGGGATATGCCGCGACAGGGTTTGCACCGAGCTTTGGTAGATGTGCGGTGGCAGCCCGCAGGCCGCCAGCAATTGCCGGGCCTGGGCGGGTGCAAGCCCAGGCTCTAGCGACAGGCGCAACCAGGCATGCAATTCTTCCGAAATTTCATCCGAGCTAAAATAATGAGGCATAAGGCAGTGTGGCACGAAACGAAACCGTGTTCGGTGTAACCCCGATATTTTTATCCAGGGTGGATGTCGTTTGGTGACCAGGGCGTCGTGGTGTGCCGGGGCAATCGGATGCCGCTCTGAAACTTGTTTTATTATATCGACTTATCGCTTTTTCTTCGGACATGACAATGGCTTTGCTTCCCATCCTTAAATTTCCTGACCCCCGACTGCACACGGTGGCCAAACCTGTGCAGGAGGTCGATGACCGCATTCGCAAACTGGTCAAGGATATGGCCGAGACCATGTATGACGCGCCCGGTGTAGGCCTGGCTGCGACCCAGGTGGATGTCCACGAGCGGGTGGTGGTAATTGATGTGTCCGAAAGCGGCAATGAATTGCTGGTGCTGATCAACCCGGAAATCACCTGGAAAAGTGAAGAGCTGAAGGTGTACGAAGAGGGTTGCCTGTCCGTGCCCGATACTTATGACAAGGTCGAGCGTGCGGCCTGTATCCGTTTCAAGGCCCAGGACGAGAACGGACAGTGGTACGAGAAAGAAGCCGACGGCCTGCTGGCGGTGTGTGTGCAGCACGAGCTGGATCACCTGGATGGCAAGGTGTTTGTGGAGTATCTGTCCGTGCTCAAACGTGAACGTATTCGCAGCCGTTTGCGCAAGCAGCAGCGTGAAGCCCTGAAGGCAGGGCAATAGTTGCCATGCGTATTGTTTTTGCCGGTACCCCAGATTTCGCTCGTGTGGCCTTGGAAGCGCTGCTAGCCCAGGGTGTTGAGGTTTCCTTGGTCATGACGCAGCCGGATCGCCCGGCGGGTCGGGGTATGAAACTGAGCCCCAGCCCGGTCAAGCAGGCCGCCCTGAAGGCTGCTATCCCGGTCCTGCAGCCGCATAGTCTGCGCCTGGATGGCAAGTACCCCGAGGAGGCCGCCCAGGCCCGCCAGACATTGTTGGACGTGCAGCCCGATTTGATGGTGGTGGCCGCTTATGGTTTGATTTTGCCCAAGTGGACCTTGGAGCTGCCACGTTATGGCTGCTTCAATATTCACGCCAGTCTGCTACCCCGCTGGCGTGGCGCGGCCCCTATTCAGCGGGCCATTCAGGCAGGCGATGCGGCAACGGGCATCACCATCATGCAGATGGATGAAGGCTTGGATACCGGCGATATGCTGGTGCGCAGCGAGCTGCCCATTCGCGATGACCACAGTGCTGCCACCTTGCATGACGATCTCGCTCAACTGGGGGCGCAGGCCTTGCTGGACGCCTTGCAGCACTTGCGTGATGGCACCTTGCAGGCCGTTCCTCAGCCAGAGGCAGGTGTGACCTATGCCGAGAAATTGTCCAAGGCGGAATCGGTGCTGGATTTAAGCCGGCCAGCCAAGGAACTGGAGCGCCGTATTCGTGCGTTTGACCCAGTGCCAGGCTCCACTCTGTCCTTGCCCGGTTTGGAGCAGCCTGTGAAGGTGTGGCGCGCTCAGGTGGTAGAACAGACGCATTGCGCGGAACCGGGTCAGATTCTGAACGTCAGTGCCCAAGGTATTGATGTGGCTTGCGGTGAAGGGGTGTTACGTTTGCTGGAGCTGCAAAAAGCCGGTTCCAAACGCCAGCCCGTCGCCGTCTTTGTGCAGGGCTGGCAATCGCGCTAAGTTCGCGCCAACGAGTCAGGCGCCGGATTGCTTCTGGCGCCGCCACTCCAGCGTTCCAATCACAATACCGCTGGCACAGACCACGCCAATTCCGATCCAGGTAAACATGTCGGGGAACTGACCCCAGATCAACCAGCCCAGCGCGGCGGCCGCCACGATTTGCAGGTAGACAAAGGGGGCCAGCAGCGAGGCCGACGCTCGCTGATAAGCCTGAATTTGCAGCAAGTGTCCCAGGCAGCCCCACAGGCCGGTAGAAATCAGAATCAACCATTGGAAAATGGTCAGCTCTTTCAGGGCGGGCAGCGCTGCGGGTAAAAGAAAAGGCAGGGCAATGGTCAGGCAGATGCTGCCAACGGCACCGCTCCAGATCAGTGTGGTCAGTGAGTTGTCCACCGCCACGCGACGGGTCGCGATAAATTGTGTGGCGAACATGCAGGCGGTGATCAAACCAAACATCACCCCAAGCGGGTCCAGGCCGGCCGTTGGTCGGATGATGATGAGCACCCCCAGGAACCCGACTCCGGCTGCTATCCAGCGGCTCAGACGAGGTGGTTCTTTCAGAATCCAGGGAGCGACCGACAGCACCAGCAAGGGTGCCAGGAAATTGATGGACGTGGCCTCAGCCTGAGGCAGATAGCTCAGTGCCGTGAAAAATGAAAAGGTGGACAGCATCATCACGGTGCCACGCAGTATTTGCGCTTTGGGCCGGGTGCTGCGCAAAATCTTGTGTCCTTTGACGGGCAGCACCAGCGCCAACACCAGGGCCAGATGGACCACGTAGCGAAACCAGCACATCACCAGCAAGGGCACGCCAAAGCCCATGATCCATTTGCCACTGGCATCCAGTCCCGACAGCGCCCAGGACGACAGAATCAGGATGAGCACCCCCGCCAAGGGAAAGGCTGTCGGTGTCAGACTGGTCCGGGGCAAGGAGGAAGACTGGGTTGTGCTCATGACAGGCTCCTGACGCAAAGCACAAGGACGGCCGGGTGGCCGTCCTGAAACGAACTTCATCTTAGCGGATTAGCGTCCGCGCAAGGGCAATACCCGTTCGATCGCTGCACCTACTGCCAGCAAGTGTTCGTCATGGTAGGCAGGAGCGGCCACCATCAGGCCGACCGGGGCCTCACCGGCAGCGTGGCAGGGCAGGGACAGGGCGCAGCCGTCCAGGAAGTTGATCAGTGTGGGATTGCGCAAAACCAGGCCGTTGGTGGCGAAGTACACCTCGTCCGAGGCCTGCAGATCGGCAATGCGCGGGGCGACGACGGGTACGGTCGGCATCAGCACGGCATCATAGCGCTCCAGACGGCTCTCGACCGCGCTGATCCAGGCTTGGCGGGTATCCTGCAGTTCGATGTAGTCAGCGCAGTCGATGTCCTTGCCGCGCAGGATGCGCGAGGCCACACGTGGATCATATTGTTCGCCCTTGCTTTGCAGGGTGTCACGGTGAACGGACCAGGCTTCCGCGCAGACAAAGCCGCCTTTGCGGTTGATGTGGGGCAACTGCTCAAACTCGGGCAGGTCAATTTCCTCAACGACTGCGCCGTGCTCACGCAGCAAGGCGATGGCGCGGTCAAAGGCGGCGCGTACCGTCTGATCAATGCCATCAAAGACAAAGGTCTTGGGTACGGCCAGGCGCACGGTTTCCAGGGCAGGAGTCGCCACAGGTACATAAGGTTGGTCGGTCAGGATGGCATCAACAATGGCGCAGCACTCAACAGAAACCGCCAAGGGGCCGTTGGAGTCCAGGCTGCGGGACAAGGGCATGGTGCCTTCGCTGGGGACACGCTCGGCAGTGGGTTTAAAACCGGTCAGGCCGTTAAAGGCCGAAGGGATACGAATCGAGCCGCCGGTATCGGTACCAATGGAAAAGACCGACATGCCCTGGGCAACCGCGACCCCGGCGCCGGAGGACGAGCCCCCGGGGATACGGGCATTGTCACGATCCCAAACGGAGCGCGGAGTGCCGTAGTGAGGGTTGATGCCCAGACCGGAGAAGGCAAATTCGGTCATATTGGTCGAGCCGATCAAAATGGCGCCGGCGCGCAGCAGGCGTTCCACAATGGTGGCGTGCTGCTCGGCAGGCTCAGCATCTTTAAGCACTGTCGACCCACCCAACGTTATGTAGCCGGCGATGTCATGCAGGTTCTTGACCGACATGGGCAGACCCTCGACCAGCGAGCGGCTCAGACCGGCCGCACGCAAGATGTCGGAAGCCTTGGCCGCTGCCAGAGCCTGTTCGGCAAATACTTCGATGAACGTGGCAGCGCCGTCACGGCTGTCGTCCTGGATACGTTCCAGGGCTTGCCGAGTCAGTTCGACCGAGGTGGTTTCGCCACGATCAAGAGCACGTTGCAGTTCGGTAATAGTCGCTAGCATGGATCACTCGCTAAATAAATGGGTGGGGCGGGCTGGGCCAGTTTAGGCTACTTCGGGCAGGACTTCAGCCACATAGGTGTGGCGGATGCTGCGTTCGCGGCGGGGGTCATACAGTTCCATGGTGAACTGGGCAGCGGGACGGATGCCTCCGATCGCGCCGACGGTGCCGCAGGTCATGCCGTAGCCTTCCGGCATGGTGGTGGACTGGAAGTAGCCCTCGATCAGCTCCAGCGGATTTTTCAGTGTGGACAAGGGACCGTCCTGGTACAGGACTTCCTTGCCGTCTTCCTGAATGTAGGCGCGGATGATCAGCTCGTCCCAGTACTCTGCCACGTCGCTGAACAACCAGGCTTCGCGGGCAATGGGTTTGGCGCAGATCTGTTTGGACAGGGCAACGCTATGCGCTTCCAGAACACGATCGGTGTGATCGGACGCCAGGCTCACCAGCAGGCGGCCTTGATGAGTGAAGACAAATACCTCAGTCTCGCCCGACGACCCCGAGCCCACGACCTGGATGTCGGCATCCTGAATCATCTGGTTGGCCGCGATGCGGTAGTACAGCGGTACCGAGCTGGGGCGTGGTACGCCCAGTTCGGCCAGCTCTTCAATGTGGTGCTCGATGGCGGCCAGATCACGGCCCGCCCAACCGGCCACGATGCAGTGCTGCAGATCAGCCTCGATGATTTCAGTGTGGGTGGCCTGGGCCAGTTCAAAGGTCAAACGCATAGCAGTACTCGTTAACTTAAAGACAGATTGGGATTAACCGAACAGGCGTGGCAGCCACAAAGCCAGATCCGGGAAGATAGCCAGCAGGCCCACCATGGCCAGCAACATGATCACAAAAGGCAGGCTGCCCAGCATCACGTCGTTCATGCTGCCGCTCTTGCGCAGGCTCTGGACCACAAACAGGTTCAGACCAACAGGAGGGGTGATGAGCGCCACTTCCACCAGAATGATGATGGCAATACCCAGCCAAACCGGGTCAAAGCCCAGAGCGATCATGATGGGAGCCACGATAGGGATAGTCGTGATCATCATGGACAGGGTTTCCATGAAGCAGCCCAGCACCAGGTAGAACACCACGATGATCATCAGCATCACCATGGGCGAGACACCCAGCCCGGTGATGGCGTCAGTCAGCGCGTTGGTCAGGCCCGTGGCGGACATGACAAAGTTCAGGAAAGCCGAACCGATCACGATCAGCATGATCATGGCCGTGGCTTTCATGGTGCCTTCCAGCACTTCCTTGATCATGGTCCAGCTCATGCGGCCCGAGAAGGCAGCCAGAATCAAGGCGCCGACCACACCCAGGGCAGCAGCCTCGGTCGGGGTGGCAACACCGGCGTAAATCGAGCCTACGACCAGCAAGAAAATACCCAGGGGTGGAACCAGATGCACCAGGCTGGCAAAACGCTGACCCCAGCTAGCCTTGATCTTGGTGCCGCCCCATTTAGGCTTGACCATGCACGCGGCAGCGATTGCCAGCATGAACAGCAGGGCCATGCCCAAACCGGGGATGATGCCGGCCAGATACAGCTTGGGCACGGAGGTATTGGTCAGCACGCCGTAGATCACCAGGTTGATCGAAGGCGGAATCAGAATGCCCAAGGTACCGCCTGCGGCCAGGCTGCCCAGGAACAGGGGCTCGTTATAGCCTTGTTTCTTGATCTGCGGCAGGGCCACGGTGCCCACGGTGGCGGCAGTGGCCACGCTGGAACCGGAAGTGGCGGCAAACAGGGCGCTGGCCCCGATATTGGCGTGCATCAGGCCGCCTGGCAGCCAGGACAGCCACAGGCTCATGGCGTTGTACATGCGTTCGGCCATACCGGAGCGCAGCAGGATCTCGCCCAGCATGATGAACAGGGGAATGGCCACCAGCAGGAATTCGTTGCTGGTGCCCCAGGAAATCTCACCCAGGGCGCCAGTGAGCGGCAACATGGAATACAGCGGGTCCAGAATCAGGCCCAAAACACCCAGGGCAGCGCCCACGGGAATGCTCAATCCGATCAGAACGAGCAAGAGAGTCAGTGCGGTGGTAATCATTTGGCGTCTCCTTGCACCATGCGTTTGCCAGCCTCGGCTTCTTCGGACGCTTCTTCCTGGGTGCTGCGGATGCCGCACAGGGACCGGATACCGGCCAGGTCACCCGTAATCAGGGCCAGGCTGGAGCGCAGCAGCATCAGGGCCAAAACGACACACAGCCAGATCAGACCGCCCACCCACAGGAACTGCGGAATCCACAAGGGAGTGCCCATGGCGGTGTTGGCAGTGGACTGGTTGGTCCAGGACAGGCCGGCCACGTCAGTGGCGTACAAGGTCAGGTAGACAATGAAAACAGACAGGGCCACCAGAGCAATCCAGTCCAGCAAGGCGGCCAGACGGACCGGCAGGTGCTGGTAGATGGCGTCGATACGGATATTGGCCCGTTGCAGGGTGGCAAAAGATAGTGCCCAGGAAATGCTGATGGCAAAGGCGTAGCCAGATAGCTCATCCGAGCCGCCCAGAGAGCTGCCACTGAATTTGCGAAACAGAACGTCCGCGGTGATATAGAGGGCGCTGATCAATGTCAGGCTGCCTGCGAACCAGATGGCGATGCGCGACAGGGTCGTGGCACCGGACAGCAAGCGGTTCAGCATGGCGAATTTTTCGGTATTTTCCATGGTGTCTACCCCGTACAGGGTCTAGGAGGGAGGGGCCTGAAGGACAGGCGGCCTGCCACCGCAGGATGGGTGGCAGGCGGTACGTACAGATTACTTCTTGGCTTCAAAGCCCAAGATCGGGCTCAGGCTGGCGTTGAAGGCAGCCACGGTGTCAGCGGAGCTACGCTCGGCCCATTTGGGCACCACGGTTTCGCTCATGACTTTCTTCAGCAGTTCGCGGTCGGCGTCGGTTGGCTTGACCAGCGTCATCTTGCCTTTGACGGGCTGGGTACACGCATCGGAGCCGGTATTGCAGTCATAACCTTCCTGGGTTTCCTTGGCAGCGGCAGCCCAGATGTCTTGCGTCATGGCCTTGATGTTGCTGGCCAGGAACTCCTGGACTTTGGGGTCCAGCTTGTTCCAGGTTCCCAGGTTGGCTGCGTGAATCTGCTGGTTCCAGTTGATTGGCATTTCATACAGCTTGGAGCTGACTTCGTACCATTTGGCCGAGTAGCCGGACATGGAGCCGGTAATCGCGCAGTCAACCACGCCGTTTTGCAGGGCAGGAACGACTTCACCAAATGGGATGGTGACGCTGTTGCCACCCAGAGCCTGGACAAATTCAGCCTGGGTGCGGCTGCTGGTGCGCACTTTCTTGCCTTTCAGGTCGCTCAGGCCATTGAAGTTGCCATTGCAAAACAGGACCTGGGCAGGGTAGGTCGAGAAGCCCAGTACCTTGACGTTGCTCTTGGCATAGAAATCTTCGTAGGCAGGCGTGAACGCGTCGGTCAGTTTTTTGGCCACTTCGATATCGGGTGCCAGACCGGCCAGGTCGATGGCTTCGTTAATCGAGTTGTCGCTGGCGAAGTAAGCCAGGGTGGCGGTACCGAAAGGAATCACGCCCTGGCTGATCAGGCGCATGATTTCAGGACCTTTCAGGCCCATGTCGTTGAAACCTTTGATATCGGCAGTGATCTGGCCACCGGACAGCTCAGGCACCTTTTTGGTCCAGAAGGGCTGCTCGGTATTCTGGTAGGCGGTCAGATTGCTCAAGCCACCGACTACTTTCAGGGAGGTCTTGGGCAGTTCCTGGGCCATGGCGGCAGAGCCCAGGGCCAGCGAGCCTAAAGCCAGGGAGGTCAGTACGATTTTTTTCATAAGGTGCTCCTAATAGCGGTCCAGCTGTATGGTTGATAGAGTGCGCCCCCCTTTTGGGCAGGGGGCTGCATATTGAAACCAGAGGGGTGACCGGACAGTGCCGGTCCAATTTTTAAAGCGCGGCCAGCCGTGTGTTTGGCAAGTCGGTAATCAACATATGGCCAGGGGCATGCGTGATGCAAAACTGCGGCTTGGCCTGGGCGGCGACGGCTTGGGGAGTAACGCCGCAGGCCCAGAAAACGGGTAATTCGTCAGGACCGACTGGCACAGCATCACCATAGTCGGGCTTTTGCAGGTCGCTGATTCCGATCAGGGACGGATCGCCAATATGTACCGGAGCGCCGTGTACCGATGGAAAGCGCGAGGTGATCTGAATGGCGCGGATGGCATCGGCAGCACGCATGGGCCGCATCGATACTACCAGCGGGCCGGACAGGCGCGTCGTACCTTGAGTCTGGATGGAGCTGCGATACATGGGCACGTTCACCCCCGCACTGATGTGGCGCACATCAATTCCGTCGGCCAGCAGGGCCTCTTCAAACGAAAAGGAGCAGCCGATCAGAAAGGACACCAGATCCTCGCGCCAGACATCGGTAATGCTCAGTGGCTCGGCTCCGAGCTCGCCATTTTGCCAGATGCGGTAACGGGGGAAGTCCGTGCGCAGATCAATCGTGCCACCCAGGGTCGGGACCTGAAATTGACCGGGTTCGGTCACGGCCAACAACGGGCAGGGCTTGGGGTTGCGCTGACAAAACAGCAAAAACTCGTCGGCCCACTCTTTGGGAAGAATCATCAGGTTGGCCTGCACATAGCCTGCGGCCAGTCCTGCAGTGGGACCAGTATGGATTTGTTGACGGATCAGCTCGCGCCACTTCTGGGCCTCGGGCGCTAGCACAGGCAGGGTTTGCAGGTTCATGATGACCACTCGCACAAAGGGGGTTGATCACAGCCTCGGATTGCAACCGATCAGATAATTTGTGTCCAATCGTATGTTTGAATCCTAGGCCATAACGATTACTTATCGGTCTGCACGTATTGTTGGGCGATTTCTTGTGCGTGATTGGCGACGACGCGAGCAATATGACTGTCGGGCGAGTCCATCCAGCAGGCAAAAAATTCGATGTCCGGAAGGGACTGATCGACCTTCAAAAGTCGCAGTTTTCCCTCGGAAAGCTCGTCTTTTATGACCGCTGGGGCCAGCACGCTGGGGCCCATGGCATGACGTGTCATTTGCACGATGGTGCTCAGGGATGCACTGCCAAAAATACGGGGTGATTTGACGCCGGCACGCAGCAATGCTTCGCGTGTGGCCAGGTACGGAACGCTCCCGGACGGATAGGTGATTACAGGGTAAACCCCTAGCTCGGAAACGCTGATTTTGCGGCCGTGCAGCTTCAGGGTCGGGCTGGCGACCCAGCCCAACTGATACGCACATAAGCGGATGCATTGTTCTTTAGGGTCTTGGCCAACGCCCACAATCATGGCCATATCAATCTGGAAACTGGCCAGTTGCTGGCGCAGCACGCTCGTGGTGTCGACGTGGATCTCGATGACCAGGGCCGGGTACTCCTGGTGCAGCTTGTCGATCAGCTCATGTAGCCAGGTCTGCACAATGGTTTCAGCCACCCCTAGGCGTAGCAGCCCGCGGATGGCATTTTGTTCTTTGGCAGCGCGCAGCATTTCGGTGCGCAGATCCAGCATGCGCTGTGCATGTGACAGTAGCTCCTGGCCTTTGTCTGTCAGTTTGATGCCCCGGGCGCCCCGATCAAACAAACGCAGTTCCAGACTGGATTCCAGTCCGGCGATGCGCTGAGAAATAGATGGTTGGGTCGTGTTGAGCTTTTCGGCAGCCGCCCGGAAACCGCCAAGTTCGGCAACCCATACAAAGGCTTCGATCTGTTTGAGATCAATCATGCTTCCGGTCCTGAAAATAGGCAGTTCTATTATGCCTGATGGCGGTTGCGGCACAGAACAAGAGCAGATGGATATTTTTATGCATCTTTGATGGATTGGACGCGGCCACCACTATAATTCGCCCATGACTTGCAAGATATTGATTGTGCGTACGTCCTCATTGGGAGATCTGGTTCATATGTTGCCAGCAATCTCGGACATTGCACGCCATGTGCCCGGTGCACAAATTGACTGGCTTGTAGAAGAGAGCTTTGCCCAGATTCCGGGCTGGCATCCGGCGGTAAACGACGTCATTCCCGTGGCGCATCGGCGCTGGCGCAAGCAATGGTGGTCTGCCCAGACGCGTCAGGAGCGCGCTGCCTTGCGTGAGCAACTGCAATCGCGCCAGTACGATGTTGTCCTCGATATGCAGGCCCTGATGAAATCCATTTGGCTGGTCAGGCAGACCAAGGGGCGCCGACATGGCTTGGATTGGAAGTCGGCCCGGGAACCGCTTGCCTCGCTTTTCTATGATGTGCGCCATCGAGTCGCCTTCTGGCAGCCTGCCGTGCTTCGTCAGAGAACATTGGCAGCCTCCGCCTTTGGCTACCAGTTTGACGGAGCGCCGGATTTCGGTTTGCAGGCTCTGGCGGCGCAGGCCCCCAAGGACGGTGATCCCTATGCCATCATCATGCCCTCGGCCAGTCGCGACGATAAGCTGTGGGACCCCGAGAACTGGCAACAGGTGTTCGATCGCCTCCAGGAGGAGGGGATGGCTTTGCGCCTGCTGGCTGGCAGCCCTGCCGAGTCCGAACGTGCCCAAACGCTGATTGCTGGCCGCAGCCAGGCCCAGGTCATGCCACGTATGGAGCTGACGCCGATCGCCTTGCAATTGGCCGGGGCGCAAATCATGGTGGGGCTGGACAGTGGCCTGACGCATTTGTCGGCCGGTTTGGGACGCCCCACGATCGGTATCTATAAAGCCTCCACACCTGTGCGCACGCCTTTGGAAGGTTCGGCTTATACCGCCAGTCTGGGAGAGCGAGGTCATCCTCCCTCCGCGGAAACGGTACTCTGTGCCATCGATCAGGCGTTGGGACGTACGACCGCGCCCCAGGGCGCTTTGCTGGATACGCAAAAAAACTAGTTTGACCTGGATGGCCAATTCGTTTTTTGAGAGCCGGCTTTGTGCTTACAATACGCGGTGCCAAAGGGTCTGCGGCCCTGTTTGAGGGCAGGTTTTTCTGCCTCGCACCGTTTTCTGTAGTTTTTCGGTAGCACCCCAAGCCGGGTCGGGTGGTTGCTGATTTCATAACGAGGCCAAAACGGGTGAACCGATTCTTTTATACCGCCTCCATACACATTCTGGCTCCAGCCTTGATGGCCTGGATGGGTCTGCGTGCTCGTCGCGCCGGTGGGCAATGGCAAGTGTTGTCAGGCCCCCGTTTTGGTTTTTACGGTTCTGCGCCCACCCTTGAAAAAGCGCCTGTATGGGTGCATGCGGTCAGCCTGGGTGAAACACGGGCCGCGCAGCCCTTGATCCGGGCCTTGCTCGATCAGGGTGAAACGGTCCTGCTGACCCACATGACCGTGACGGGCCGCGAAGAAGGGGCAAACGCGTTTGCGGCTGAAATTGCCAGCGGGCAGTTGGTGCAGCAATGGTTGCCTTATGACTTCCCCGGCTCGGTACGGCGCTTCTTTGCCCACTACCGGCCGTGTGCCGGTGTGCTGATCGAACGCGAGGTGTGGCCCAATCTGCTGGCCGCTGCGCGTCGGCAGGGCGTTCCCATGATGCTGGCCAGTGCTCGCTTTTCAGAAAGCGCCCTGCGCACCAGCCTGAAAGCTGGCTCAGTCATGCGCGAGGCATATCGATCTTTTCAGCTGATTTACGCGCAGAGCCTGGCTGATGCCCAGCGTCTGGAGCTGGCTGGGGCCCAAGGGGTCCGGGTATCGGGAAACCTGAAGTTTGACGTCGTATTGCCGCAGGAGAAAATTGCGCGTGGTCGAGGTTTTGCCAGTGACCTGGGCCGCCGCGTGGTGGTCATTGCCAGTACGCGCGAGACCGAGCATATGGATTTTATTGATGCGATCGCGCATTATTTGCGTCGTGAGCGTAAACAGGGCAGCGAGTTGCACAGTCCCGTTCTGTTTGTCGTGGTGCCGCGACATCCTGAACGCTTTGACGAGGCTGCCGACTACTTGAATCAACGGGGGCTGCGCGCAGTGCGTCGCAGTGAACTGTTGAAACAGGGCGATACCAGCACCAGTGCGGTTGAGGCGTGTCGCGAGGTCGACGTGCTGCTGGGCGATACGCTGGGCGAAATGCACTGGTACTACGGCATGGCCCGGGTGGCGATTGTCGCGGGCAGTTTTCAACCTTTGGGTGGTCAAAACTTTATTGAAGCCTGCGCAGTGGGGGTGCCTGTCATTGTGGGGCCTCATACGCATAATTTTGCCCAGGCCATGCAAGATGCCATGCAGGCGGGTGCCGCCATTCGGGCCAGTACCCCCGCCCTGGCTTTGCAGCAGGCGGTAGAGCTGGTGGATGATCCCGCGCGCCATCACAAAATGGCAGATGCAGGCTTACATTGGGTTCAGATGCATGAGGGCGCAGTGCAACGCGTACTTTCGGGACTGGCTCAGATTCGCGATTAAATACCGGCTTGCTTATTAGCTAATAAGTATTCGGTTTTGACTGGCGCTGGAGTTTGTGGCGATTTGTAGACAGCTTGACTTGATCTGGATCAAGTTGAATAAAAAAAGCCCGCATGACGCGGGCTTTTTTGAGTTCTAAAAACTGATCGAGATCGATTTACAGTTTTTGGATGCTCTTAGCTTGTGGGCCCTTTTGGCCTTCGGCCGACACGTACGAAACGCGCTGGTTTTCTTCCAAGGATTTAAAGCCTGTGCCCAAGATGTCGGAATGGTGAACGAAAAGATCTTTGCCACCGTTGTCGGGGGAGATAAAGCCGTAGCCTTTTTCGTTATTGAACCATTTCACGATACCGGTTTCTGTTTGCATTTCCTGCATTCCCTAAAAATGACGAGCAATCTGCTCAAAAAAGATTGTCAAGATGTAAAAATCAGGGCAATGAGTATTAGAAACAATACCGTATTGAACAAACTTCGACGAACTTGAAATCCTGCACTGCCAATCGTAGGGGGTATTTAGCCTGTAAGTCAAGCTAAATCGCCCTTTGCGTGGTTTTTCAGGCAGTGTTTGAACAACAATTACAACCAAGCTTGTTATGCGTGCGGACCCCTCTGCGCCCCTCGTTAAAGTCCGTGGTATTTACGACCAAATTCAAGCGTAGCATGAAAGAATCCTGATTTGCTACCACAGTCGTAACGTGTGCCTTCATATTCATAGGCATATACCGCACGACTTTTCAAAAGGCTGGCAATTCCGTCCGTTAATTGAATCTCTCCACCCACCCCTGCTTGAGTGCGTCGCAGGTGGTCAAAGATTTCCGGTTCCAATACATAACGGCCCACAACGGCTTGCGTAGAAGGAGCCACTTCCGGTGCTGGTTTTTCAACGATTCCATTAAGTCGGGTGGCTTTGGAATCGATTAAGTCGCCGGAAACTATTCCATATTTATTTGTTTCATTTTTATTTACATTTTGAGTGGCAACAATACTGCCATTGTATTGATGGGCCGCTTCAACCAGTTGTCGTGATACCGGGGTATTGGCGTCGATCAGGTCGTCCGCCAGCAGAACCAGGAAGGGTTCGTTGCCCACAATGGGTGCGGCGCACAGAACCGCATGTCCCAGACCCAGCGCGCGCGGCTGGCGGGTATATATACAGCTGACATGGCTGGGAATAATATTTTGGACCGCATCCAGCAGTTCCAGCTTGTTTTTGCCGGCCAGTTCCTGTTCCAGCTCTGGGATGCTGTCAAAGTGATCTTCAATGGCCCGCTTATTGCGGCCGGTGATGAAGATCAATTCGGTGACCCCGGCGGCAATGGCTTCCTCGACCGCATACTGAATGAGGGGTTTGTCGACGATTGGCAACATTTCCTTGGGCATGGCCTTGGTGGCAGGCAGAAAACGTGTGCCTAGACCGGCGACGGGGAAAACAGCTTTGCGTATAGGTTTCATAGTGTCGGCAATCGAGGATCAAGGGGAAGCGGGCGCCGGATGGGCCGGGGTTCCAAGTTGAATGGCATCTTGATTGCGCTGCGAGAACTGACGAGGCTCGCGGCCTTGCTCACTGGGGGGCGTGCCAAAAAAGCCTTGTCCAAAGGCCAGCAGGGCGACGTTCGCCACCAGGATCAGTATGAAAAGCAGTCGCATCGTCGATGCCCGGAAAAAAAAATACAGTTCAGCCCGGCATTGTAAGGGCAGGGCAGTTTAAGTTCATCCGTTTTAATGCCAAACGTATCCAGGGGTCACGCGGGTGAACGTGGGCCATCCCGTCGCGGCCTTTCAAGCCGTTCAATTTCGGCAGGCAAAAAGGGCCAGCCCGCGCAAGGCAGGGGTATCCAGCTCATAGAGGGTCGGCGGTGCGATCGCTATCAAGCGGCAGTGGTGATGGAGCTGTTCGGACAATTCCTGCTGTGCCAATGCCCGGCCGCCTCCGGCCAGAAAGATCAGAGGGCTGTGCCCCAGATGCTGGCGTCCCTTTTCCCATTGGCGCAACACCGCACCAGCTTGCGCGGCTGCAACGCCCGTGCTGATTGCCGACTGTGTGTTGCGTGGAAAAGCGGCGGTTTGCCCGTGTGCCTGCGGCAACTGTGCCGTATTTTGCTTGAGGGAGGCCAGCATCAGGCTGGGGCCCGGCAGAATGGAGCCGCCCAGAAAATGGCGTATTCCGTTTTGCGCGGGGCCTAGAAGATCGATGGTTGTGGCAGTCCCAAAGCTGATCAGTAAAGCGCCCTGCTCGTCAGGGTGTTCCTGGGCCAGCAAGTCGCTCAGGCCCAGCAAAGCGGCCCAGCGGTCTGCACCTAATTGACTGGCTTGCTCATAATCGTTGTGCAGGCCAAAAACCTGTTCCTGGGCCTGTAGCCAGCGCACGGGGCCCAAACCCAGACGGCGTACCGCGGCATCAATCTGCGCCTGAACCTGGGGGCCTGCCACATTCACGCCGAGTGCCTGCACGCCTTTTTGGTTGGCAAACGTCTGCAGCGGAGCGTGAGCGGCTTCCAGCCAGCTTGCCAACTGATCCAGCTGGTCCGCATGCAGGCTTACCGCCTGGTCCTCGCGCACGCCGGTTAAAGGATGACACCACCCCAGTTTGATGCGGGTATTGCCAGAATCGATAAGCAGGGTCATACCGGGTCGTCAGAGCTAAAAGAATGCCAGTATAGCGATCAACGTTGGGCGCGAACGGAAACTTCGCCTACGGTAACCGCACGTTCCGAGCCATCGGGGTGGCGCAACAGCAGTTGCCCGGAGGTGTTGATGCCCGTCACGATGCCGGTATGCAGGATGTGGCCATTGTCGATGATATGGACTTGTTGCCCAATAAGGGCATCGACCTGTGCATAACGAGCGGGCAAGTCAGCAAAGCCATGGGCCGTGACATGATTCAGGCTCAGATACAGACTCTGGGCAACCTTGGCAACGATATCCGAGCAACGCGTCAGCGAAGCCTGGCGCGACTGTTCGGCAATGCTGGTCCAGTCGGCAACAGCTCGCTGGGTGTTCAGGCTAAGGGTGGCGGCTTCACGCAGATTCAATCCAATGCCGATAATCACCACATGATGGTCGTTGGAGCTGGGGGCGGCGCTAGCTCGGGTGGCCTCGACCAGGATGCCGGATAGTTTGGCTTGATCCCACAGCACATCATTGGGCCATTTCATGGCCAGTCGATTGCGCAGCGCAGGCTCCAGAAACTGGCGAAGTGCCTCGGTCGTGGCCAGGCCGGACAACGGCGAGAGTGTGGGCAGTTGGCGTGCGGGTAAAAAAATGTCGAAGGCACAGGAAAACATCAGGTTGGCGCCTACGCTGTTTTCCCAGGTGCGTCCCGCCCGCCCGCGGCCACGGCTTTGCAGATGCGCGCCCAATAACCAGGGACGTACTCGCGGGCCTGCCTCTTGGCGAGCCAGGGCGAGCAGATCCGCGTTTGTCGATTCGGTCGAGTCTACCCAGCGGATCTGAGGAAAATGAGGCAGGCGCGTGCGCAGCTCCGCCACTATGTCGCGAGGGCTGGGTAAGGTGAATGCAGAAGAGGTATTCATGACAATCCGGTACACTGGATGAGTTAAACGTAATCTTATGTGATATTTGATCTGAGCATGTCTGAACGCGTAGATACCATCCAGTTTTCCGGCCAGGCCGGGGTGATTGACTGTGCTCTGGATTGGCCAGCCGGCGAGCCCAAGGGTTGGGCCTTGCTGCTGCATCCTCACCCCTTGCATGGGGGAGCCCGCAATAACAAAGTCGTGACTACCCTGTCGCGCAGTGCTACTCAGCATGGCTTGCTGGCGGTACGCCCTGATTTCCGTGGTGTGGGCAAGTCCGCCGGGGAGTTTGATAGCAGCCGTGGAGAGACGGCCGACATGCTGGCCTTGATCGAGCAGTTTCCGGCTCATTTCCCACAGTGGAACTCAGGCCCATTCATGCTGGCTGGCTTTTCGTTTGGCACCGCTGTCGCCGCCCAGGTCTATGCCAGCCTGAAAGATGCCCAGGCACCCTTGCCTCCTGTATTCATCTTGACGGGCACGGCCGTCAATCGCTTTCGTTTCCGGGAAGTCAGTCCTCCTGCCGATACCCTGTTGGTGCACGGGGAAACCGACGATGTTGTTCCCTTGTCCGAGGGCATGGACTTTGCGCGCGAGCACCAGTTGCCCATGGTCGTATTACCTGAGGCTGGGCATTTTTTTCATGGCAAGCTGATTCAGTTGCGCGAACTGATTAGCCGACATTTGGCTGCGTTTGGAACCTAAGTCGGATTTTGCTTTCAAATCGTTGCGTTTTCCTGCTCAGACTCAGGGGTCCTGCCCCTCACAGGCCCATATGGCTCTGCCATAATGGGCTCTTTCCGCCACTGTCAAAGCAATCGATTTTTTCCATGACTTCTATTCAAAAATTTGCATCTCCAGTCCTTTCTCGTTGTGTGGTGGCCCTTGCCTTGGCACTGCCTATGGTGGCACAGGCACAGACGCAAACACCGGCTCCAGCCGAATCCACGCAAGTGCTCGGCGCCCAGACGCCTGCCTTGCCGGGTGACTTGTCTGTGGTGCCTGCACCCAGTCTGACAGCGCGTGCCTGGTTGTCCATGGACGTCAATAGTGGACAGATCATCGCGGCAGAAGGACTCAATGAACAGGTGGAGCCTGCTTCCCTGACCAAGCTGATGACAGCCTATCTGGTCTTTGATGCCTTGGAGACAGGCCGCCTGAAGCTGGACCAGAACGTCGTGATCTCTGACAAGGCCTGGCGTACCGAAGGCTCGCGCATGTTTGTCAAAGTCAATTCGCAAGTGTCGGTGAACGATCTGCTGCAAGGTGTGATCGTGCAGTCGGGTAACGATGCCTCGGTGGCGTTGGCCGAAGCCGTTGCGGGTAGCGAAGGCGCCTTTGCCGCCCTGATGAACGAAGAGGCGGCCAAACTGGGTTTGACCGCGACACATTTCAAGAACTCCACCGGCTTGCCTGATCCCGAGCACCTGACATCGGTGCGCGATCTGGGTGTGTTGTCCGCAGCGCTGGTCGCCCGCTTTCCCCAGTACCTGCATTACTACAGCCAAAAAGAATACACCTACAACAACATCAAGCAGCCCAACCGCAACCGTCTGCTTTGGCTGGACAATACGGTGGATGGACTAAAAACCGGCCATACCCAGTCAGCGGGTTACTGCCTGGTGTCTACGGCCCTGCGTGATGGCCGCCGTGTCGTCTCGGTGGTCGTGGGGACGGCCAACGATGCAGCTCGTACAGAAAATAGTCTGAAGCTGTTGAACTGGAGCTTCCAGAACTTTGAAACGGTCAAGCTGTACGACGCCAATAACCCGGCGGTCACCGCCCGCGTGTGGGAAGGCGAAGTCGAGAACGTAGGTTTGGGTACAGCCCAGCCCTTGTGGCTGACGGTTCCTCGTGGCAAGTCCTCGGAAATCAAACCGGTTGCCAACTACACCCAGCCCTTGCTGGCCCCGTTGAGCAAGGGAGACAAGGTCGGTACACTGACTTTGTCCCTGGATGGCAAGGTATTGGCTGAGCAGCCTTTGCTGGTGCTGGAAGATGTGCCCGAGGCAGGTTTTTTCGGACGTATGGCCGACAAAGTGCGCTTGATGTTTGAGTAACCCTTTGGTGCGAGACTAAACCCTATGATTGCAGGCATTGACCCCGATAGCATTGTTTACCTGAATGGCGATTTCGTGCGCTTGGGTGAGGCCAAGATTTCGGTACTGGATCGAGGTTTCATCTTTGGCGACGGTATCTACGATGTCGTGCCTGCTTACCATGGCAAACCCTTTCGTATTGATGGGCATCTGGGGCGTCTGGAGCGCAGCCTGGCGAAAGTGGGGATTCACAATCCCTTTAGCCGCCGTGAATGGGAAAAGCTGGTGCTGGATATGCTGGCCCGCTCGGGCCGGGGCGCTGACTGCATGGTCTACATCCAAGTGACCCGTGGCGTTGCCAAGCGTGATCATGCCTTTCCGGACCATGTGTCACCCAGTATTTTCATCATGGTCTCGCCTTTCAAGCGTGTGCAGCAAGAGCGCGAGACGGGTTTGAAGGCTGTGACCATTGACGATGAGCGCTGGTTGCGTTGCGATATAAAATCTACTTCGTTGCTGGGTAATGTGTTGGCTAAGCAGCAAGCTGTCCAGGCGGGTGTGGACGAGGTCATTCAGTTCAGAGATGGTTTTCTGACAGAGGGGGCTTCCTGCAACATCTGGATCGTGCGCGATGGCACCTTGCTGGCCCCCATGCGCAACAACCTGATCCTGGAAGGGGTGCGCTACAGTTTGATGGAGGAGCTTGCCGCTCAGGCAGGCATTGCTTTCCAGGCACGGCAGATCTTACGCGCAGAGGTCGACACTGCCGACGAAATTTTGATGACGTCAGCGACCAAAGAGGTGCTGCCCATCGTTGTATTTAATGGTCAGCCCGTCGGTGACGGGCTACCCGGCCCTGTCTTTGCCAAATTGCGCGAAGGCTATGACAAGGCCATCAAGGCTGCGGAGCAAGCATGACAATTTCACCCGAAGAATCATTAATTGAATATCCCAGTGACTTTCCTATCAAAGTCATGGGCCAGACCCACGACACCCTGCAAGACGAATTGCTGGCAATTGTTCTGGAGCACGACCCCGACTTTGACGCCGCCACCATTGAAGTGCGGCCCAGCAAGGCGGGCAATTACACTGGCCTGACTTTTACCGTGCGGGCCGTCTCGCGTGAGCAGTTGGATAATCTCTATCGTGCCCTGCACGCGCATCATCTTGTGCGCGTGGTGATGTAATCAGGGACCCGGCGTTCATGTCCGACTCTGTTCGTATTAAATGGTTTGAGCGGCCTAGCGCCTATGAGCCCATCTGGCAGGCGATGCGCGCTTTTACCGAATTGCGCGGGCCGGACACGCCGGATGAAATCTGGCTTGTGGAGCACACCCCCGTTTATACCCAGGGGCAGGCCGGCAAGCCGGAGCATTTGCTCAATGCGGGTGGTATACCCGTGGTGCAAACCGACCGGGGCGGACAGATTACCTACCACGGCCCGGGTCAGCTGATGGTGTATTGTCTGTTTGACCTTCGCCGGGCGGGGCTGTACGTCAAAGAATATGTGCGTCTCCTGGAAGAGGCGGTAATGGCTTGTCTGAGCCATTTTGGGGTTGAGGGTGCCTGCTGCAAACCGGGTGCGCCTGGGGTGTACGTGCCGCAAGCGCGATGTAAGACCGAGCTGGCCAAGATCTCCGCGCTGGGCGTCAAAATCCGTAATGGCCGTTCTTACCATGGCCTTGCCTTGAATATAGGGATGGATCTCAAGCCGTTTGGCGGTATCAATCCCTGTGGCTATGAAGGGCTGCAGACCACGGATATCGCGTCGCAGGGTGTGGAGGTCTCCTGGGAGCAGGCGGCACAGTATCTGGCTGATTATCTGGCCCAGGCGATCACGTCGCGGGCAACGGCCACGGTTGCTTAGTGCGCGGTGACACAAGAGCACCGTTTCCCGTTACGGTGCTGTGTTCTCTTTAACCTTCATTTCAGGTCAAGCGTCACCTCAGGTGCCGCTCCATTGCGGCATGCGTTTGCTGATAAAAGCGTCAATGCCTTCGCAAGCATCATTGCTCATCATGTTGTCGGCCATGACCTGGCCTGCGTAATCGTAGGCATGTTCGATAGCCAGGCTGCGCTGGCGATAGAACATGGCTTTGCCGGCCCGCACGGCGACCGGACTTTTTGCCATGATGCTGTCGGCCAGTCGTTGTACCGTTTGATCCAACTGATCTTTGGGGACTGCATAGTTGATCAACCCCAGCTCTTGAGCCCGCTGAGCACTGATGAATTCGCCCGTCATCAGCATTTCCATGGCGGCCTTGGGGGGTATGCAGCGTGACAGGGCAACGGCAGGGGTGGAGCAGAACAGGCCAACGTTAATGCCGGACACGGCAAAGCGGGTGGATTCGGAGGCAACAGCCAAGTCGCAGGTTGCAACTAGCTGACAGCCGGCGGCGGTGGCCAGCCCTTGCACACGGGCAATCACCGGTACGGGCAGGGCCAGCACACTTTGCATGACGCGACTGCAACGGCTGAACAGCTCTCGGTAATAGTCGTGTTCAGGTTTGGCGCGCATTTGCTTCAGATCATGCCCCGCGCAAAAAGCGTTACCTTCGGCCTGGATGATGACGCATTGCAGACTGGGTTCCCGGCCCAGTGAGTCCAGAATGTGTTGTAACGAGTTCAGCACTTCTTCGGACAGCGCGTTGTACTGTGCGGGTCGGTTCAAGGTGATGCGGGCCAGTCCCCCCTGTTGCTCAAGCAGGACAGGATCGGCAGGGTGCTCGTGTGACATGCAAGTCTCCGTACTTATAGTATTTGCAGGTTTTATTCTCGGGTGTTGCTGCATTCCTAAGTCGACCTCTATATTAGAGGGGTCTGGTACAAACTATCGCCCTTGTTCTAGGCGCTTGTAAAGCGAAGGGGCTACAATGGCCCACTGCGCCCATCGTTGAGTGATGATGTTGTTCGCACGCTGTTTTTCTATTTAGACGCCTATGACCACCCCTACCGATCCATCCGTCGATTCCAAACCTACTGTGCGCCCTCGCGTTGTTGAGTATGACGCCACGCAAAAGCAGAAAGCCGAGGCCAAGACCTCGCGCATTCCCATCAAGGTCGTGCAGGCAGAGCGTTTGAAAAAGCCTGACTGGATTCGGGTGAAAGCGGCTGCGCCGAACTCCCGTTTCTACGAGATCAAGGAAACCCTGCGCGAACACAAATTGTTTTCGGTGTGTGAGGAAGCATCCTGTCCCAATATCGGGGAATGTTTTGGCAAGGGCACAGCGACGTTCATGATCATGGGCGACAAATGCACCCGCCGTTGTCCCTTCTGTGATGTGGGTCATGGCCGCCCTGATCCTCTGGATGAGAACGAGCCCGCCAATCTGGCCAAGGCGATTGGGGCCATGAAGTTGTCCTACGTGGTAATTACCTCTGTGGACCGTGATGACTTGCGTGATGGGGGTGCGGCTCACTTTGTGGAATGTATCCGCCAGGTGCGCGAGCATTCTCCTTCCACGACCATCGAAGTGTTGGTGCCCGACTTTCGCGCACGTCTGGACCGAGCCCTGGGCATCCTGAATGCCTGCCCGCCGGATGTCATGAACCATAATCTTGAAACCGTTCCTCGTTTGTACAAGCAGGCGCGTCCTGGTTCGGACTATCACCATTCCTTGAAGCTGTTGCAAGAGTTCAAGAAGCTGCATCCCAATATTCCGACTAAATCGGGTCTGATGGTGGGCCTGGGTGAAACCAACGAAGAGATTTTGGAAGTGATGCGCGATATGCGTGCTCACGATATTGATATGCTGACCATTGGTCAGTATCTGCAGCCCTCGGGTCACCACTTGCCCGTGATGCGTTATGTGACGCCCGATGAGTTCTTGATGTTTGAACGTGAGGCCTATGCAATGGGCTTTACTCATGCCGCCGTGGGCGCCATGGTGCGTTCGTCCTATCACGCCGATCAGCAGGCACATGCTGCAGGTGTGCAGCCTTGAAATCCCAGTGGGCGGGTTGAAATGCAATCCGGCTAAGAGATGAAGAAACCCGGCTTTGGTGCCGGGTTTTTTTTGCCCTTACGACCTTGCCATGCCCATGAGGGCCACTGGCGCATCGGCGCTGAGTGTAGGAGCGGGCAAATGGGGGCGCGCCAGCGGGGGCGGAGCTGCGGTCAGCTTGCTCGGCATTGTTCAAGTCCTCTGTGCCAGTGAGGGCAGGGCCGGCGCAGCAGTCCTTATGTCGTTTGGTCCTGGATCAGAGCCTTTGCAGATAAGCCCTCTATATAAGGCTCCAGTGCCTCATCGTAGTCTTCGACGCCTAAATACCAGGCTGTCAGACCGGTGCTGTCTTGCTTGAGATCCGTCCAGCAGAATAAAGAACGGTCAAAGGAGTCCTTGATGGTTTCGTTCACGAATGTGAACAACTCATCCAGCAAGGGCAAGGTGCTCAGCGGAACGGCAAAGGGAGTTTCCCCCTGGAACTGCCAGCTATATTGTTCGAGCAGTTCGTTTGACCATTGGGCATGCTGCTCTTGGGAGCTTAGTTCGGGATTGGCAGGGCTTAAAGGCATGGTTTTGTATGGGGTAAAGGGAAGGGATGGTCAGGCACCAGTGGCAAACCATTGGATAGGCGTGGCACCTTGTTGTGTGAGCCACTCATTGGCTAGTCGAAAATGACCGCAGCCAATAAATGGGACCGGTGGGCGACGCGCAGCCAAAGGGGAGGGATGATTGGCTTTCAGAATCAGATGGGGGCATTGAGCCTGTTGCTGGATCAATGCCTCTTTGGCCTGGGCATGAGCACCCCACAACATATACACAATAGGGCGTGTACTTTGCTGGGCCAGGTTCATCAGTAAAGCGTCGGTAATTTGCTCCCAGCCTTTCTTGGCGTGAGAGGCAGGCAAGCCATCCTCGACGGTTAGGGATGTGTTCAAGAGCAACACGCCTTGTCGGCCCCAGTTGCTCAGATCATGGCTGGGCGGGAGAGGGGTCTGGGGATACTCCAGTTCCAGCTCTTTGAAGATATTGCGCAGACTAGGTGGTGCAGGGCAGGTGTCCGGAACCGAAAACGACAGTCCCTGGGCTTGATCGGGGCCGTGGTAAGGGTCCTGACCCAGAATCACGACGCTGACCTTTTGTAGTGGTAGCAGCTCCAAAGCACGGAACGGGGCGGCGGGATAAATGACGGCACCGTCCTGGCATTCCTTGTCCAGCCACTTGGCTAATGTTGCCAGTATGTTCTGTAGCTCTGGCTGATCCAGGGTGGCGCGCCAGTCAGCGGGAAGGCGAGCGACCTGATCGAGAATGTTCTCGGTCAGGAGATTATTGGATAGCATTTCCTCGCCAATCAGGCTGAGCTGTGTCGTGGGGGCTTGAGAAGATGAGCGTGCCATACAGAGTCTGCATGCAAAGTTAGTTGTCTGCTTATTGTAATAGGGGAGCGTCGACCGACCTATCAGCTTGGATGCCGCTTTCCTTCTCTATATAGAGGGGCATGTTGAATCGAAGCGAGAAGGACGGCATGTCGCCTCTATATATAGAGGCGAGGGTTGTGATGCTACAGAAGGAGGTCCAACTTACTTCCCGGCAAGCGCGTCAACGTTATAAGTGCTCCCCCCTAAGAGGGCCTGTCACGCGGGTGGGTTTCCATCTGGTCTACCAACCTACCTATCCCTATCCTTGTCCCTATCTATCTATCTATCTATCTATCTATCTATCTATCTATCTATCTATCTATCTATCTATCTATCGGTCTGTCTGTCTGTCTGTCTGTCTGTCTGTCTGTCTGTCTGTCTGTCTGTCTGTCTGTCTGTCTGTCTGTCTGTCTGTCTGTCTGTCTGTCTGTCGGCGAGAGCTTTTTAAGATAGGAAGCTGATGGACGAGCTTAGAAAGGGAGTGCAGAGCAAAAAACCATGAGCTTGGGGGCTCTTCTACAGGCCATATCGATGGTTTCACCTCAGGTTCTCAAGTTATGGGCATTCTCCACGTCTGGATGGTCAGTGTTGTATTGTTTTGTTTCATTTTAGATTGTTCATATTTAACAAAGGTTTAGTGTATAAATTGATGGCTTGACGCTGATTTCCATGAAATAGTTAGGTAAAAAACTTGCAAAGCCAAATTTCATCGTGCTATAGTTCTTTTCTCGCTGCGGCACACACAGGGTTTTCCCTCAAAGCGCCGCAGAGAGCAGTTAGACAAGATTCACCGCCTTGGCCAAGAGGCCCGCACCGAAACTTGCCTGACTGAGTCAGGTAACTGACACGGTGTAAAACCCGGAGCTTGACAAATCAGAAAATTCTGTGTTAAAGTTCTAGGTTCTGCTCCAGAGAACGCAACGTTAAGTTTTTAGCTGGTTGTAAACAGCGCTGAAAATTTACCCTTGTTTGTGAAGTTGAATGGTTGGCCTCACGGTTGATTGTTCGCCAGGCAGTTCGGAACGAAAGTTCTGGTTTAAGCGGGACGAGTTGGACGGTTTTAAAACTTTCTAACTTCTTCAAAAAAAACGCTTGACACACTGCCTGATCTGCTTCATAATCTCGTTTCTCTGCTGCTAACACAGCAAGGCACGAAGCGCCAAGCGCGACGAGCCAGCCGGGTTAGTCAGTGGAACGACAGGTAACTGTCACTGCTCTTTAACAATTAACAGCCGATAAGTGTGGGCGCTTGGAATGAGCGAGTCGAACCCTTCGGGGATCGCCACAAGTTTGTATCAAGTGCTCACAAACGAAAGATGAAGAATTACCTTGTGTAACTCTGAATTTTTCTTTGAGACACAATCGGTCTCGTCGCAAGACGGGACAACCACAGAGATTAAACTGAAGAGTTTGATCCTGGCTCAGATTGAACGCTAGCGGGATGCTTTACACATGCAAGTCGAACGGCAGCACGAGAGAGCTTGCTCTCTTGGTGGCGAGTGGCGGACGGGTGAGTAATATATCGGAACGTGCCCAGTAGCGGGGGATAACTACTCGAAAGAGTGGCTAATACCGCATACGCCCTACGGGGGAAAGGGGGGGATCGCAAGACCTCTCACTATTGGAGCGGCCGATATCGGATTAGCTAGTTGGTGGGGTAAAGGCTCACCAAGGCAACGATCCGTAGCTGGTTTGAGAGGACGACCAGCCACACTGGGACTGAGACACGGCCCAGACTCCTACGGGAGGCAGCAGTGGGGAATTTTGGACAATGGGGGAAACCCTGATCCAGCCATCCCGCGTGTATGATGAAGGCCTTCGGGTTGTAAAGTACTTTTGGCAGAGAAGAAAAGGCATCCCCTAATACGGGATGCTGCTGACGGTATCTGCAGAATAAGCACCGGCTAACTACGTGCCAGCAGCCGCGGTAATACGTAGGGTGCAAGCGTTAATCGGAATTACTGGGCGTAAAGCGTGTGTAGGCGGTTCGGAAAGAAAGATGTGAAATCCCAGGGCTCAACCTTGGAACTGCATTTTTAACTGCCGAGCTAGAGTATGTCAGAGGGGGGTAGAATTCCACGTGTAGCAGTGAAATGCGTAGATATGTGGAGGAATACCGATGGCGAAGGCAGCCCCCTGGGATAATACTGACGCTCAGACACGAAAGCGTGGGGAGCAAACAGGATTAGATACCCTGGTAGTCCACGCCCTAAACGATGTCAACTAGCTGTTGGGGCCGTTAGGCCTTAGTAGCGCAGCTAACGCGTGAAGTTGACCGCCTGGGGAGTACGGTCGCAAGATTAAAACTCAAAGGAATTGACGGGGACCCGCACAAGCGGTGGATGATGTGGATTAATTCGATGCAACGCGAAAAACCTTACCTACCCTTGACATGTCTGGAATGCCGAAGAGATTTGGCAGTGCTCGCAAGAGAACCGGAACACAGGTGCTGCATGGCTGTCGTCAGCTCGTGTCGTGAGATGTTGGGTTAAGTCCCGCAACGAGCGCAACCCTTGTCATTAGTTGCTACGCAAGAGCACTCTAATGAGACTGCCGGTGACAAACCGGAGGAAGGTGGGGATGACGTCAAGTCCTCATGGCCCTTATGGGTAGGGCTTCACACGTCATACAATGGTCGGGACAGAGGGTCGCCAACCCGCGAGGGGGAGCCAATCTCAGAAACCCGATCGTAGTCCGGATCGCAGTCTGCAACTCGACTGCGTGAAGTCGGAATCGCTAGTAATCGCGGATCAGAATGTCGCGGTGAATACGTTCCCGGGTCTTGTACACACCGCCCGTCACACCATGGGAGTGGGTTTCACCAGAAGTAGGTAGCCTAACCGCAAGGAGGGCGCTTACCACGGTGGGATTCATGACTGGGGTGAAGTCGTAACAAGGTAGCCGTATCGGAAGGTGCGGCTGGATCACCTCCTTTTAGAGCGAATGGCTCGCAAAGCGAAAGCGTCCACACTTATTGGCTGTTAGTTTATGTCATGACCATTGAAGGTATCGCCCACTGGTGATAGATGGGTCAGTAGCTCAGTCGGTTAGAGCACCGTCTTGATAAGGCGGGGGTCGTTGGTTCGATTCCAACTTGACCCACCAACGATTACCTCGGGGGATTAGCTCAGCTGGGAGAGCACCTGCTTTGCAAGCAGGGGGTCGTCGGTTCGATCCCGTCATCCTCCACCACCGCTTTTATAGGTGGTTGTCGATACAGCAAGGTCCATGACAGAGTATCGGGCACAGACAAACAACGGTTTGCCTGGCGCTAGATTCAACGAAGAGTGTTCTTTTTAAAGAATACTGCTCGTTGGGTTATGCAACCCACGAATTGCTCTTTAACAATTAGGAAGAAGCACAACGAAGGTGTGTTGTCTAATAAACGCAAGACGATTAGTCGACTTGTGATGACAATACACGGGTTGTGATTGCAACAGAACAAATTATGTTCAACGAAAGTTCTCAAAAATATAGACGTTGTCTGATCTTCGGATTGGATAACAGCTAAGGATTGATGAACGGCAACAACGTATACTCATATTCCTATAACAGCACCAAGCGTTATAGGATCAAGCGAATAAGTGCATATGATGGATGCCTTGGCGATCACAGGCGATGAAGGACGCGGTAGCCTGCGAAAAGCTACGGGGAGCTGGCAAACAAGCTTTGATCCGTAGATGTCCGAATGGGGAAACCCACCGTAGCAATACGGTATCCCATGCTGAATACATAGGCATGTGGAGGCGAACCGAGTGAACTGAACCATCTCAGTAACTCGAGGAAAAGAAATCAACCGAGATTCCGGAAGTAGTGGCGAGCGAAACCGGACCAGCCTGGATGTTTTAGCGTATTGAATAGTCGAATGGAATGGAAAGTCCAGCCGTAGCAGGTGATAGCCCTGTAGGCGAAATTCAGTACGTGGAACTAAGCATCGAACAAGTAGGGCGGGACACGTGAAATCCTGTCTGAATATGGGGGGACCATCCTCCAAGGCTAAATACTCGTGATCGACCGATAGTGAACCAGTACCGTGAGGGAAAGGCGAAAAGAACCCCGGAAGGGGAGTGAAATAGATCCTGAAATCGTATGCATACAAACAGTAGGAGCACCCTCGTGGTGTGACTGCGTACCTTTTGTATAATGGGTCAGCGACTTACATTCAGTGGCAAGCTTAACCGAATAGGGGAGGCGTAGCGAAAGCGAGTCCGAATAGGGCGATTCAGTCGCTGGGTGTAGACCCGAAACCAGGCGATCTATCCATGGCCAGGTTGAAGGCACGGTAACACGTGCTGGAGGACCGAACCCACTAATGTTGAAAAATTAGGGGATGAGCTGTGGATCGGAGTGAAAGGCTAAACAAGCCTGGAGATAGCTGGTTCTCTCCGAAAACTATTTAGGTAGTGCCTCGTATATTACTGCCGGGGGTAGAGCACTGTTATGGCTAGGGGGTCACAGCGACTTACCAACCCATGGCAAACTCCGAATACCGGCAAGTACAGTACGGGAGACAGAGCACCGGGTGCTAACGTCCGGACTCAAGAGGGAAACAACCCAGACCGCCAGCTAAGGTCCCTAACTATGGCTAAGTGGGAAACGAAGTGGGAAGGCATAGACAGTCAGGAGGTTGGCTTAGAAGCAGCCATCCTTTAAAGAAAGCGTAATAGCTCACTGATCGAGTCGTCCTGCGCGGAAGATGTAACGGGGCTAAGCCATAGACCGAAGCTGCGGATGTGTACTTTTAGTACACATGGTAGGAGAGCGTTCCGTAAGCCTGTGAAGGTGTTCCGTGAGGAATGCTGGAGGTATCGGAAGTGAGAATGCTGACATGAGTAGCGATAAAGGGGGTGAAAAGCCCCCTCGCCGTAAGTCCAAGGTTTCCTGCGCAACGTTCATCGGCGCAGGGTGAGTCGGCCCCTAAGGCGAGGCAGAGATGCGTAGCTGATGGGAAGCGGGTTAATATTCCCGCACCGTCGTAGAGTGCGATGGGGGGACGGATTGCAGAATGTTATCGGGGTGTTGGATGTCCCCGTTGGCGCATCATAGAAGGCACTTAGGCAAATCCGGGTGCGTAATTCAAGGGTGTGACTGGATAGAGCTTCGGCTCTAAACTAACTGGAAGCAGTTCCAAGAAAAGCCTCTAAGCTTCAGCTCTACGAGACCGTACCGCAAACCGACACAGGTGGACGGGATGAATATTCCAAGGCGCTTGAGAGAACTCAGGAGAAGGAACTCGGCAAATTAATACCGTAACTTCGGGAGAAGGTATGCCTCATTAGTGTGATGTGCCTGCGCACAAAGCATGAAGAGGCCGCAGTGAATCGGTGGCTGCGACTGTTTACTAAAAACACAGCACTCTGCAAACACGAAAGTGGACGTATAGGGTGTGACGCCTGCCCGGTGCCGGAAGGTTAAGTGATGGGGTGCAAGCTCTTGATCGAAGCCCCGGTAAACGGCGGCCGTAACTATAACGGTCCTAAGGTAGCGAAATTCCTTGTCGGGTAAGTTCCGACCTGCACGAATGGCGTAACGATGGCCACACTGTCTCCTCCTGAGACTCAGCGAAGTTGACATGGTTGTGATGATGCAATCTCCCCGCGGCTAGACGGAAAGACCCCATGAACCTTTACTGTAGCTTTGCATTGGATTGTGAACCGGCCTGTGTAGGATAGGTGGGAGACGTTGAAGCGTGGTCGCCAGATCGCGTGGAGTCATCCTTGAAATACCACCCTGGTCTGTTTGCGGTTCTAACCTAGGTCCCTTATCGGGATCGGGGACCGTGCATGGTGGGCAGTTTGACTGGGGCGGTCTCCTCCTAAAGTGTAACGGAGGAGTTCGAAGGTACGCTAGAGACGGTCGGAAATCGTCTTGATAGTGCAATGGCATAAGCGTGCTTGACTGTGAGACTGACAAGTCGAACAGGTACGAAAGTAGGACATAGTGATCCGGTGGTTCTGTATGGAAGGGCCATCGCTCAACGGATAAAAGGTACTCTGGGGATAACAGGCTGATACCGCCCAAGAGTTCATATCGACGGCGGTGTTTGGCACCTCGATGTCGGCTCATCTCATCCTGGGGCTGTAGCCGGTCCCAAGGGTATGGCTGTTCGCCATTTAAAGAGGTACGTGAGCTGGGTTTAAAACGTCGTGAGACAGTTTGGTCCCTATCTGCCGTGGGCGTTGGATACTTGACGGAGCCTGCTCCTAGTACGAGAGGACCGGAGTGGACGTACCACTGGTGTATCGGTTGTCATGCCAATGGCATTGCCGAGTAGCTACGTACGGAAGAGATAACCGCTGAAGGCATCTAAGCGGGAAACTCGTCTGAAGATTAGGTATCCCGGGGGCTTGACCCCCCTGTAGGGTCGTCCGAGACCAGGACGTTGATAGGCTGGGTGTGGAAGTGCAGTAATGCATGTAGCTAACCAGTACTAATTGCCCGTGTGGCTTGATCCTATAACCCTTGAGGTTGTAGTGAGTTAAGTTGTTGACCACAGAACGTAATATTGAAGTGCAGCGCAACCCGCGCTCGACACCTTCGTAACCGCTGCTAGCTGATCCGTACTGATCGCTGGCAGTGTGCTTCTTCCAATTGGCTGGGACGTCCCCTAAAGACGGCCTGGCAACCAGTTACGCTTGACGACCATAGCAAGGTGGTCCCACACCTTCCCATCCCGAACAGGACTGTGAAACGCCTTTGCGCCGATGATAGTGGACGGACGTCTGTGAAAGTAGGTCATCGTCAAGCTCTTATTGCTCAAAACCCCCGCAAGCATCCCTTGCGGGGGTTTTGTTTTATGGGTCGCCAACGCATCGGCGACGGATACACCGGAACGATGCTGATCGTCTGGCCCCTGGGTTACGACTTCAGACGTACCACCCCCCTCCCCAAAGCCCGTTCTGGGCACTGCCCATCCCTTCTTGTTGCAGACTACGTCTCTTGGCCCAAGACGATGGGGTCAGTTATTGCGTATGCTTCCTGGGCTTGAGAGTTGATGTTTAGTCCTCTGCGGGTGCTACCTGTACGATGGCAGCCCTACGAGGGGCGGGTTCAGCCTTAGCGGCTTGCTGAACCTCAGCCTCTCGCATCAATCCGTTGTCTATCTGCCGGGTGATCGCGCTACGCTTAGTGCTTCTAGGGTTTGCTGCTGTTGCGCAGCGTGAAGTTGCTTTTTTATTTATCTCGGCTCAGCCAGGCTTTAGCGACGCGGCTTGGCCGCTGGTTGCCACCAGATGGTGCCAAGTCCCAAGTCGGGTTACAACCTTCCGCTTTATCTAGCGGGTGGTTCACCGCTTATGTGTACTCCAGCCCCGCTCAATTTTTTAGCGACGGCATCCGACGGCCGAGATCAGATGGGTGTTCGGTCCGCTGTTTCTTCTACCTGCATTTCTCCTCCCCTGGCGCCCCTGAAATTCCCATTTTCCTATTTGGTATTGCAGCTATTCAGCCTGCGAAGGCGTATCACACCCATTCAGAATCGAAGTCGACTTGGAAACGAGGCCACTTCCTATCAACGCCACCCCTTGATATTCCCTATCACTAACATGGTCAAATTTGACCGCTTCCTGCTTGGATCTGCTCCCAAGTCATGCTGAACTAGCAGTTCTGACTGTTTTCTTACTTTCTCTCCAAGACCTCGATTTATCTGTTTGACGTGTATCAATCAGGCGCCGAGCAATGCTGAGCAGGCTGGAAAGGAGTATGTCAGTCTAGCGATGGTTCTACTTGATTCATGGAAAAGATATGGCGGCTCAAGATACGGCCTCACACACAGGCAATGATGATTTTTCGGACATCCGACTGATGCAGGGCGAAGGAGCTGGGCGTTGGAAGCGTATCCAGGCTCACTTGGCTCATCTGCCTATTTTCAAGGAGCTGCCGCTAGAGCAGCTTGAACCGATCGCCAAAGGTACTCAGGAAGTACACGCGTTACGCGGCACCACTTTGTTTCGTAGTGGTGACCCGTGCGTAGGGTTTCATATGTTGGTATATGGCCGAGTGAAGCTGGTGTTTGTTTCTTCATCAGGGGCAGAACGGGTGGTGCGTCTGGTCGGCCCAGGGGAGGGGTTTGGTGAGGCTTTAATGTTCATGGGCCGTAATTACATCGTGACAGCCCAGACACTCGTGGACTCTTTGCTCTTGCACATCAACAAGGACGCCTTGATGGAACAACTGGACAAGGGAAGTGATGTGGCGCGTTTGATGCTGGCCGGTTTAAGTGAGCGCTTATATCGTTTGATGGGTGAACTGGAAGCCTACACCTTGCACAACGGGGTGCAGCGCTTGGTCGGCTATCTCTTGCAGGAATGGCCAGGTGAGGAGGGCGTGCCGTTCAGGATTGACGTGGGCAAGTCCGTAATTGCTTCCCGTCTGAACCTGACCCCGGAGCACTTATCGCGCACATTGCGTGATCTGATGGACCGGGATCTGATTCGAGTTCAGCGACGTAACTTTACGATTCTGGATAGTGCGGCCTTGCGGCAATACGGTGCTCTGCCTGATACGCGCGAATAGCGCGCAGGCTATGGCAATAGCGCTGCCAGGCGGTCCAGAGATTCCAGCTCAAGGCTGTAAAAGACAACAGCAATGCAGGGGCTGCTACCCATGCGAAAGATTCGACTCCCAGGCTTGCCCCTGTCCAAAGCACCAGGCTTAGGCTGTGCAAGGCCCAATGTACTCGGGCGGTGGACGCGGGGATGTAGTGAGCCGTCTTGGGAATCAACTGCAAGAGGGCGCGGGTGTGCTCGGTATTATCAGTGTCCATGCTGACATGCTCCTGTGCCTCGCGCCAGAGCAAAAAAGGCACGATGGTATAGAGCATTCCACAAACGACGGAACCTAAGGCTCCCATTATCAGCAAGACTCCCATGGCTAGCTCCGCGTTGGAGGCGGCGGGACTGTGGGCCCAGAAGTTCAAAAGGATCGCAACCACCAGACTGCTCAAGGAGCTGTACCAGAATAACGTGCTGGCCCCTGCTGTGGGGCGCTTGCGTTTCCAGAGTCGCGCCCAGGTAATCACTGCCCATAAGCCGTAGCTTAGAAAGATCAGATAGGTGACCAGATCACGCACGGGCAGCCAGGAGCCAGGCAAAGAGCTTAAGCCCCCGTGCGCAATCAGCAGTGCTCCTACGACCCAAGGAAGCCAACGCACCAGAGGCGCCGGGTAAAGTTCGGTGATTTGAAAAATAGGCAGCAGCTGGAACGACATGGCGATCAGCAGCAAGCCTGCCCAAGCGGCCAAACCCATCATCACGTGCAGGTTCAGCAGATTGGCGACCGCTTGTTCGTTTGTCAGGGCGACCAGCATGGCAAGCCCTGTTGAGACAGTCAGCAACAGACCCAGCATGGCCAGGCGGATAGGGGCGACGACCTCTTTGGCACCGCGAAAGATGCCACGCCGAGAGCGCCACAAGGCCAGCATGACAGTGAGCAGATAGCCGCCCAGAGCAAGGGCCAGACAAATGCCTGCCAGTGTGTACGCCCAGCGTTGCCAGCTCAGAAAGCCTGTCATCAGAAGTAGTGTGCCGGCGCCGAGCATGCTCCAGAAAATTAGCGCCCGACCGCGTGCCACCGGAATACGCACATTACAGGCCACTGCCAAAATATGCACCAAAGAGGCAAACATGGCGCTGCCCACGATTCCCAAGGTCCAGGCATGGGTTAAGGCCAAGATGGCCGGGTGCCAGCGGGAGTTGAATAGTTCCGGTCCGCTGTAGAGTGCCAGCATGGCGGCCAGTAGACCAAAAAAAGGGACGTTCGCAAACAGGGGCAAGGTCAGTGATAAAGAGGGGGACTGATCCAGCGATAAAGCGCGTTGCATAGACTTAGTTCCTGCGGATGATGAGCTGAAAGCCGTTTTCTGTTTGGGTGCCCTGGTAGCGAAAACCGGCACGACGCAGAATGTCATACAGGGGGAAAGGTTCTCTATCCAGCCACATGAGTAAAGTCTGGGTGGGGGCCAGCTCGGCCAGCACCTCCAGGCAATGCTCCAAAGGTTCAGGGGCGGGCAGGCCGCGTGTATCCAGCGTGATCTCTGTATGCGTCATCAAGACTCCAGCACAAAAGGCTTGGGAGGCATTGTGGACCATTCTGCCCGCTTATGGTGCAGACAAGGTGAGACTTGTTTGCCGTCGGTCAGGAGGTGGGAGGAATTTGATATGCGTTAAGGCCCCCCGGTTTCGGAGCAGGCATAGTGGTGGTCTTGTCGAGCCAGGATTCTGCCCTGGCCAGAGTGAAGATCGGGGAGTGTCATGAATACAGCGTTCACGGCTTTAGCCGCGTCTGATCAGCCGCAGATGGAATTGGTTTGCCCCGCAGGCAGCCTGCCCGCCTTGAAAGCGGCGATCGACAATGGGGCCGACAGTGTTTATCTGGGGTTCCGAGATGCCACCAATGCCCGGAATTTCGCCGGGCTCAATTTTGATGGGCAGGCGATTGCACAAGGCATTGATTATGCGCATCAGCGTGGCCGCAAAGTCTTGCTGGCACTCAATACCTATCCGCAACCCAATGCCTGGCAGCAGTGGCGCGATGCGGTGGACCGGGCAGCCGAGGCTCAGGTCGATGCGGTCATCATGGCAGACCCCGGTTTGATGGCGTATGCCAGCCAGACACATCCCAATCTGCGTTTGCACTTGTCGGTGCAGGGTTCAGCCACCAATCCGGAGGCCATCAGGTATTACCACCAGAACTTCGGTATTCAGCGTGTGGTCCTGCCGCGGGTTTTGTCCATGGCACAAGTGGAACAGGTCTGTGAGCAGGTCCCCGTTCAGGTTGAGGTTTTTGGCTTTGGCAGTTTGTGCGTGATGGTGGAGGGGCGCTGTGCCTTGTCTTCCTATGCCACCGGAGAATCGCCCAATACGCATGGGGTCTGTTCCCCCGCCGGGCATGTGCGCTGGGAACAAACAGATCGAGGCCTGGAGTCGCGTCTGAACGGGGTGCTGATTGATCGTTATCAGGAGGGTGAGAACGCGGCTTACCCCACTTTGTGCAAAGGGCGCTTTGATGTGGCGGGCGAAAACTATTACGCCCTGGAAGAGCCCACCAGTCTGAATACCTTGTCCTTGTTGCCACAGTTGTTGGCGGCGGGTGTCAGCGCCATCAAGATTGAAGGCCGGCAACGTAGTCCCGCTTATGTCGCTCAAGTTACCCAGGTGTGGCGTCAAGCGATTAATTCGGCCAAATCCACGCCTGCCCGTTATTCAGTCCACCCCGCTTGGATGGGGGCTTTGAACAAATTGGCCGAAGGGCAGCAACATACGCTGGGTGCCTATTCTCGGCCCTGGAAGTAGAGTACGGGAGGCTCAAACATGAAATTATCTTTAGGCCCCTTGCAGTACTACTGGTCCCGCATCGCCACCATGCAGTTTTATGAGTCGGCCTGCGACTGGCCTGTGGATGTGGTGTATCTGGGCGAGACGGTATGTTCACGCCGTCACGAGTTACGGCTGGATGATTGGCTGGATATTGCGCAGATGCTGGCTCAGGCTGGCAAGATGCCGGTTCTGTCCAGTCAGGTCTTGCTGGAGTCCGGGCGGGACGTCAATACGCTACGCAAGCTTACCGAGCAGGCGGAGTACCTGGTTGAAGCCAATGATATGGGGGCGGTGCGTTTGATGCAGGGTCGGGACTTTGTCGCCGGCCCTTTTTTGAATGTTTATAACGGGCCCGTGCTGGATTTGATCGCCTCCCAAGGGGCGGTGCGCTGGGTGATGCCTCTGGAAATGGGCCGTGCAGGACTGGCGCAGTTGCAGCAGGACCGGCCTGCCGGTTTGGAAACCGAGGTCTTTGCTTTCGGGCGCCTGCCCTTGGCTTTCTCGGCCCGTTGTTTTGCCGCGCGTAATCGCAACTTGCCCAAGGACAATTGCCAGTACGTGTGCATGGACTATCCCGATGGTTTGTTGCTGGAAACACGGGAGGGGCAGGGTTTTTTGAACATCAATGGTATCCAGACCCAATCCGCCTGGGTGTACACCTTGCTGGAGCAGATACAGGACCTGCGCGCCTTGGGTGTCGATATGCTGCGCTTGAGCCCGCAGTCTCAACATATGGATGCCGTCGTGCATTTGTTTCATGATGTGGTGCAGGGCCGTATCCAGGCATCAGATGCGCACGAGGATATGTTGCCCTTGCTGCCTGCCAAAGCCTGCAACGGATTCTGGCACGGTCGTCCCGGCTTGGAATGGGTGGCGCCGGTACCAGAGCGTTTTTAAGGGAGGGATGCAAGAGTGAATGAAATAAGGACACCTCGTTTGCCCGCTGTTGTGGCTGGTGTTGTAAGTCGTTTGCCCCCGTGGCCCGGCTCTCGTTTGTTTTGTACCGGCTTGAACGTGTTGATGCGCCCTCACGTGCCGACTGATGTGGCGGAACGATTGGAAGGGCGGGCGTTACGCATACAGGTGGCGGATGCGGGTTTGGCGTTTGACTACACCTGGCGCCAAGGAGCTTTTTACCCCCTGTCCGTACGCGCACAAAGTCCGGATTTGACCTTGAAAGCAGATCTTTGGGCGTTTTATCAACTTTTACAGCGGCAGGAAGACCCGGATACCTTGTTTTTTAATCGGCGTTTGTCGATTGAGGGCGATACGGAGCTGGGTCTGATGGTGAAGAACACTCTGGATGCTTTGGAACCTGATATTCTGCATCCCCGTGCCGTACTCAAGCAGGGCAAAGCGGCTTTACAGGATGTGCTGCGTCGTCCTATCCGAACGCCCGCTTCGTCCGAAGGCAGCTAAGAGCGCCGCACTTCAAAATGCGGAAACAGCTTTTGGAGGGTCTCTAACACTTCTGCGCCTGGGTAGGCCTCCAAAGCCTGCCCAGTTTCATTCAGAAAATTATCCTCACAGCCTTGTGTGCGGAAGATCTGCACGGCATAGCGCTGGACGCCCAGCTTATGTAAATGTTGCCCCAAGGCTTGTATCGAGGCCGGGCTATGCAACTGCGGGTGAAGGGTGCTGCGACATTCAAACAGTACCTCTCCGTTCAGTAGCAACTGCAAGCTGCGCAAAGGTGCAGCCGCACTCTTGCTACGTTGGGTAATGGCATCGTATTGACTGAACTCGGCTTTGATGTCCAGCCCTATCCAGTCGAGCCACGGGAGTATGGCCTGCAGTCGGGCTGGATGGGTTCCAGCCGTGTGCAGGCCAATTTTGAAGCCGAGTTTGCGCACTGCCTGGATTGCCGAGCCCAGGGCGGGGTCCAGGGTGGGTTCGCCGCCGCTAAAGACCACGGCATCCAGCAGGCCCACCCGGCGATTGAGAAAAACCATCAGATCATCCCAATCAATGGCACTGTCAGTCGTACGCTCTTGTAAATGGGGGTTATGGCAGTAGCCACAGCGCCAGGGACAGCCTTGCACAAAGATGACAGCAGCGAGCTTGCCCGGGTAATCCGTGGCTGAGAAAGGAGCGCAGCCGCCCACTTTCAATGTCACTTTGTGCGTGTTGGTCTTTGGGTAAGGGGGGCGTGTGGCGTACGTCATATTATTAGCGGCTAGCCTGGCTGGAAGGGACGGCGTTGCTCAACGCAGTGCTGGTTTCTGTGAAGTAGCGTCGCTCATGAAATTCACCTTGCTTGCCAATATTGAAAGACGACATGGGACGGTGGTAGCCCATGACCCGTGTCCATATTTCGCAGGGCTGGCGCTCGGAATCTTGGAGAGTGATGGTTTCGGTGCTCATAAGAAAACTCCTTGGATAAAAGGGCCGTCACAAGGTCGGATGTGTTCGGCCACGGTGTGCCACGAGGCGGGTTAGCAAGTCGCGGTCAAGCTAAGTGGGTTGTCCGGATTTAGTGGAAATAGGCAGGACAAGTAGCGTTCGTTCAGGGGTGGCGGTCGGGTGTCCGAGAGCTGCTTTAGTAGGCGGATGCTTCTGGTTGGGCAGACACGTTTACTTTTCGCGTTGCTGGTTCTTTGTCCTGCTCCTGCCTTTGTGTCTGTTGCGGCTTCGGTTTCTGCCCCTGTCCGGTTGGAGGGGTTTGCGGGTTCGGGCACGTCGGAATGGACGCTTCGTTGCGAGTCTGTGCGATTTTGTTGACCAGTAGTTCCTTGTCGCAGTGCGGGCAGAATTCGTGTTTCCCCGACAGATAGCCGTGTTTGGGGCAGATGGAGAAGGTGGGCGTGACGGTGATGTAGGGCAGGGAAAAGCGGCTCAGGGCTCGCTGCACCAGATTGCGGCAGGCATCGGTGCTGGACAGAGCCTCGCTCATGTACAGGTGCAACACTGTTCCCCCCGTGTATTTGCCTTGCAGCTCATCCTGGCGCTCCAGGGCTTCGAAGGGATCTTCGGTAAAGCCGACGGGTAATTGTGAGGAGTTGGTGTAGTAGGGCATGTGCGTGGTGCCGGCCTGCAAAATATCGGGCCAGCGGGCGCGGTCTTCTTTGGCAAAGCGATAGGTGGTGCCTTCCGCAGGGGTGGCCTCCAGGTTGTACAGATGTCCGGTACGTTCTTGAAACTCCACCATGCGCTGTCGAATATGGTCGAGCAGACGCACCGCGAACTGGTGCCCCCAGACGGTACACAGGCTCTCCTGATCCTGGGTGAAGTTGCGGATCATCTCGTTAACGCCATTGACTCCCAGCGTGGAGAAGTGATTGCGCAAGGTGCCCAGATAACGGCGCGTGTAGGGGAACAGTCCTTGGTCCATGTGGTGCTGAATAACGGTGCGCTTGATTTCCAGGCTGTCGCGGCCCATTTCCAGCAGTTCATCCAGACGAGCAAACAGGCCGGCTTCATCGCCTTGATACAGATAACCCAGGCGGGCGCAGTTCAAGGTCACGACACCCAGTGAGCCGGTTTGCTCGGCAGAACCGAATAAGCCATTGCCGCGCTTGAGCAGCTCGCGCAGATCCAGCTGCAGGCGGCAGCACATGGAGCGGATCATGTTCGGCTCCAGCTCGGAGTTAATGAAGTTCTGGAAGTAGGGCAGACCGTACTTGGCCGTCATGGCAAACAGGCGTTCGGCATTCGGGCTGTACCAGTCAAAGTCCCGGGTGATGTTGTAAGTGGGGATGGGGAAGGTGAAAGCCCGTCCACGGGCGTCGCCCTCGCTCATGACTTCGATGTACGCCTGGTTGATCATGTCCATTTCGGCTTGCAGGTCTCCGTAGCAAAACGGCATTTCTTCACCGCCGATTTGTGGCACCTGTTCGCGTAGGTCGTCGGGACACACCCAATCAAAGGTCAGATTGGTAAAGGGCGTTTGTGTGCCCCAGCGCGAGGGCACATTCAGGTTGTAGATCAGCTCTTGCATGCATTGGCGCACGTGCTTGTAGTTCAAGCCGTCCTTGCGGATGAAGGGGGCCATATAGGTATCAAAGGAGCTGAAAGCCTGGGCGCCGGCCCATTCATTCTGCAAGGTGCCTAGAAAATTGACGACCTGGCCGACAGCACTACTGAGATGACGGGGAGGGCCGGATTCGATTTTGCCGGGCACGCCATTGAGTCCTTCATTCAGGAAGGTGCGCAAGGACCAGCCGGCGCAGTAGCCAGAAAGCATGTCCAGATCGTGGATATGCAGGTCGGCCTGACGGTGTGCCTGGCCGATCGCTTCGGGGTAGACATGACTGAGCCAGTAGTTGGCAATCATTTTGCCGGAGCTGTTCAGAATCAACCCGCCCAGCGAATAGCCCTGGTTGGCATTGGCTTGTACGCGCCAGTCCTGGCGGTCCAGATACTCGGTAATGGAGCGGATGATGTCCAGCTGAGCAACGGGACGCGACGCGGTTTCCTGGGTAGCCATATTGTTCACCAAAACCTATATATAGTGATTTTTACGATTCGCGACACTATATATGGTGGTTTTTGGTGGGGCTAGGTGATTGTTGTCCAGGCTTGATCTAGGTTAATTTTGTGCTTGGAGCGACAAGGTCAAGGGGTGGCGGAACGAAGTCTTTGGGCACACCTTACCCTTATCCTTCTTAGGTGGGGATTGTTGAAGGCGAGAGGGTCGTGTTGCCAGGCGTAAAGAGGGGCTATGCTCTGCTACGCAAGCACACTGTCTGCGTGCAGGTAGCGCAAGAGCGGCTTGGCTCCTGCCGGTGGAGTCGCGCAGTAGCGTGTTTAGTGGTCGAACCGGGCTTGCAGCGCAGTACGCAGTGCCTGCTGATACTCGCTGACTTGCTCAAGCAGGCGTGCCTCATGGGAAGCCCAGCCTTGTTTCTGTTCTTCCGTGCGAGGGGGGGCGGGTGACCAGGCAGAATCCGGAAAGAACGGATCGTCCTTCCAGCGAGGAATGAGGTGCCAATGCAGATGCGGAACCTGATTCCCGAATTGAGCCAGATTGATTTTGGCGACTCCCAGCTGTTCACGCTGGATTTGCTCCACCACATAGACCGCCGCCATGAGGTGCTGCCGCTGTGCTTCAGACAGGTCTGTCATTTCAGCCACATGCTCTTGCCAGATCACCCGTGTATAGCCGGGAAAGGGGCTGTCTGTGACGGCCAGTACCTGCAGCCCTGCGCCCGACCAGAGCAGTTGATCGGGCGTCAAGGCGCACAGGGGGCAAGCGGGGGTGCTCATGCAGGCTGACCAAAGAACAGGTTCTGCAAGGCTACGCCTGGATCAGGTTCACGCATGAACGCCTCACCCACCAGGAAAGCCTGGACCTGGTTATCGCGCATCAGGGCGACATCCTCAAGGGTGTGGATGCCGCTTTCGGTGACAACGCGCTTTTCGCTGGGGATGAAGGGCAGCAGGTCCAGCGTGTTCTGGAGGTCGGTCTCGAAGGTACGCAGGTTGCGGTTGTTGATACCCAGCAGGCTGGTTTTCATTTGCAGAGCAATATCCAGTTCGGCGCGGTCATGTACTTCAACCAGAACATCCATACCCAGCTCGTGCGCCATGGCTTCAAATTCCATCAACTGATTTTGCTCCAGGGCTGCGACGATCAGCAAGATGCAGTCTGCGCCCATGGCTCGGGCGTGAATGATCTGGTAGGGGTCAATAATGAAATCTTTACGCAGTACGGGTAGCGCACACACGGCACGCGCCTGGCGCAGGTGATCGTAAGAGCCTTGGAAATACTGGATATCCGTCAGGACGGACAGGCAGGCCGCACCATGGGCGGCATAGCTGGCGGCGATTTCGGTGGGGTTGAAATCGGCACGGATCACACCCTTGGAGGGGGAGGCTTTTTTGACTTCCGCAATAATGGCTGGCTTGCCTTGGGCAATCTTGTCTTCAATGGCGCTGGCAAAGCCGCGCAGGTCGTTCCGGTTCTTCGCCTCGCGCAGCAGGTCGGACTCGCTGCGCAACTGGCGGGCGGTAACGACTTCAGCTCTTTTGGTGTCGAGGATCTTGGCCAGAATGTCGTTCATGGGTTTAACTTCCTTGTATAAGCGCGGAATTGTTCGAGTTTTTCGCGGGCGGCACCGCTGGCAATGGCCTCAAAAGCCATGCGCAGGCCTTGTTCAATGGAGTCGGCGTGGTTGGCAGCATAGATGGCCAGACCAGCATTGAGGCCAACAATATCACGAGCGGTGCCCTCTTGGTTATTGAGGGCTTCCATAATCATTACGGCGGATTCTTCTTTGCTGGAGACGCGAATGCTGCGGTTGGAGGTCATCGCCATTCCGAAGTCTTCGGGGTGAATCTCATACTCGCGCACTTGCCCGTCCTTGAGCTCGCCCACCAGGGTGGCCGCTCCCAGGGAGGCTTCATCCATGCCGTCCTTGCCGTGCACGATCAGCACGTGTTTGGCCCCCAGGCGTTGCATCACGCGAACCTGAATGCCTACCAGGTCGGGGTGGAACACGCCCATCAACTGGTTGGTGGCACCGGCCGGGTTGGTCAGAGGACCCAGAATATTGAAAATGGTACGTACCCCCAGCTCCTTACGCACGGCAGCGACATTTTTCATGGCGCCGTGGTGAGCGGGGGCGAACATGAAGCCGATATTGGTATCGGCAATACTTTGCGCCACTTGCTCGGGTGAAAAGGTCAGGCGCACGCCCAAGGCTTCCAGCACGTCTGCGCTGCCTGAGGAGGACGATGCGCTGCGGTTGCCGTGTTTGGCCACTTTGACTCCGACGGAGGCGGCTACAAACATGGCAGCGGTGGAAATATTGAAGGTATTGGAGCCGTCCCCGCCTGTACCGCACATATCCAGCAATTCGTCGGGGTTAGGGGTAATCACAGGGGTCGCAAATTCGCGCATGACCTGGGCAGCGGCGGAAATCTCACCGACGCTCTCTTTTTTGACACGCAGGCCCATCAACAAGGCGGCTGCGATCTGCGGTGACATTTCGCCACGCATCAGCATGCGCATCAGATGCAGCATTTCATCGTGGAAGATTTCCCGGTGTTCGATACAGCGCACCAGTGCTTCGGTAGGAGTGATGGTGTTCATGATATTAGAGGTCCAGAAAGTTCTTCAGTAAGGCGTGGCCATGTTCGCTGAGCACCGATTCGGGGTGAAACTGCACGCCATAGACGGGCAGGTCGCGGTGGCGTACGCCCATAATCTCGCCATCTTCGGTTTGGGCGGTCACTTCCAGGCAGTCGGGCAGGCTGTCGCGCTCGATGGCCAGGGAGTGATAGCGGGTGACATTAAAGGGCGAGGGCAAGTTGCGGAACACATCCGTGCCCTGGTGGGTGATGGGGGAGACTTTCCCATGCATGATCTGTTGCGCACGGATAATGCGCGCACCAAAAGCATGCCCGATGGCCTGATGCCCAAGACAAACGCCCAAAATAGGCAGTTTGCCGGCAAAGTGCTGGATCAGGGCGACAGACAGGCCTGCATCCGCAGGGGATTTGGGGCCTGGCGAGACGCACAGATGGCTGGGATTCAGGGTTTCAATCTCTTCCAGCGTGACCTGGTCGTTGCGTCGCACCACTACCTCCTGCCCCAGTTCTCCAAAGTACTGGACCAGGTTATAGGTAAACGAGTCATAGTTATCGAGCATGAACAGCATGGGAATACTCCGGCAAAAAGAAAGTGGCAGTGGGGCGATTAAATAGGCTCGTCCAGACCGAATTGCACTTGTTCGGCAGCGCGGATAACCGCCCGTGCCTTGGCTTCGGTCTCTTGCCATTCTTTTTCTGGATCGGAGTCGGCCACAACGCCGGCCGCGGCCTGCACATACAGCATGCCGTCCTTGATGACACCGGTGCGAATGGCAATAGCCAGATCCATTTCGCCCGAGTAGCTCAGGTAGCCTGCAGCGCCACCGTAAACACCACGGCGTACGGGTTCCAGTTCATCAATGACTTCCATGGCGCGTACCTTGGGAGCGCCCGTCAGGGTGCCCGCCGGAAAGGAAGCACGCAAGACGTCCATCTGACTCATGCCGTCTTGCAGTTCCCCGCAAACGTTGGAGACCAGATGCTGTACGTGCGAATACCGCTCGATGGCCATGGTGTCAGTGACCTGGACTGTGCCGGTTTTGGCGATGCGGCCAATGTCATTGCGGGCCAGATCGATCAGCATCAGGTGTTCGGCGCGTTCTTTGGGGTCAGCCTTGAGCTCGGCGGCCAGTGCTGCATCGGCCTCAGGGGTGGCGCCGCGTTTGCGGGTACCGGCCAAGGGACGAATGGTGACGCGTTCTATATTGCGCCCATCCTGACGGTGCTCTTCTTGCCGCACCAGAATTTCTGGCGATGCACCTACCACCTGGAAGTCGTCAAAGTTCCAGAAGTACATGTAGGGAGATGGGTTGAGCGAACGCAGGGCACGGTACAGGGACAAGGGGGAGTCACGGAAAGGCTTGGTGATGACCTGGCCAATCTGCACTTGCATCAGGTCGCCAGCGGCAATGTAGTCCTTGGCGCGGGCGACGGCTTTCAGGTAATCCTCTTTGTCGAAATCGCGCTCGCATTCGGTCTGCATGCTGGCGTAGGCGTAGGGAATCACCACAGGCGAGCGCAGTTTTTCACGCAGCTCTTTCAGGCGGCGCTTGGCCAGCACGTAGGCCTCGGGTTGGGCGGGGTCGGCGTAGACCAGCAAATAGGTGCGTCCGGCCAGGTTGTCCACAATCACCAGTTCGTCCACCTGCAGTAGCATGATGTCGGGCACGCCCTCTTCCTGATCGGCGGGGAAGGGCTTGCGGTTGGCGCCTAAAGACGGTTCGATGTGGCGAACGGTGTCGTAACCGAAGTAACCGGCCAGGCCACCTGCGAAACGAGGCATGCCAGGACGCAGAGCGACTTTGAAGCGGGCCTGGAATTGTTCGATGAATTCCAGTGGATCGCCTTCGGCAGTCTCCACCGGCTTGCCATCGTGCAGCACTTGGGTGTGACGCCCGTAGCTGCGGATGACGGTACGGGCAGGCAAACCAATAAAGGAGTAGCGACCGAATTGCTCGCCGCCCACAACCGATTCCATCAGGCAGCTATAACGTCCACCTTCGGGGCCGTTGTGCGCCAGTTTCAAATAAATCGACAGGGGTGTATCCAGGTCGGCGTAGGTTTCCGCAATCAGGGGGATGCGGTTAAAGCCTTCTGCTGCTAGGGCATTGAATTCTATTTCTGTCATTGGGATCTCGAGGGTCAGTGGGTACGACGAGCCGGACAGAAACAAAAAAAGCCCGGTCGTTGCGATTACCGGGCTTATTTCCTGGTGGCGCTACGCTGTGTACTACTTTGCAGGCGCGCCAGACTTCAAGGTTATATCTACCCGATACACGAACGCCACCAGCGCCAATAAGCGCCGTAGATGGTGGATGCGTGAGTGCGAGTAGACATGAATTTTATGACGTAAATATGGTGTTTCGTTGGTTGCGCAGCCAGATGGCCGCATCAGCAATAGAGGCAACTATACCATCGGAATCCAGGCTTTGCACATCCTTGCCTTCGTTATAGCCGTAAGGAACCAGCAAAACCGGGATGTGCGCCGCACGTGCCGCCTGGGCATCGTTCATGGAATCGCCGATGACCAAAGCCTGCTGGGGGCTGAGATTCATCTGTTCGCACGCATGCAGAAAGGGCAGGGGATCGGGCTTTTTGCGTGGGCAGGTATCGCCGCCCACAAGCAGTTCGAAATACGAGGCCAGCCCAGTCTGTTCCAGCAAGGGGCGTGCAAACTGTTCCGGTTTGTTGGTGACGACGGCCAGACGCAAGCCCTGATTTTTGAAATCTTCCAATCCCTCTAGTACCCCGGAATACAGGCGGCTGTGTTGGCCATTGCACAATTGGTAATGGTAATAAAATGATTCCAGTGCCTGAGAGGGGTCGGCCAGCGGTTCGGGCAGGTCCGTCAAGGCGCGCTGCACCAGATTTTCCGAGCCTTTGCCCACGAAGGTGGCGATGCGTTCCTCCGGGAGCACAGGCAGACCGAAGTCAATACGCATGGCATTACACGCGGAGGCCAGGTCCGGAATGGTATCGAGCAGCGTGCCATCCAGATCAAACAGTACAGAGAAAATATTCATCTTTTTGTAGCGAGCTTGTGACAAAATATTGTCAAATTCCTGTTAAGGTCGAGCAGAAAAGTTTTCGGAACATCGGGTTTTCATTTCGTTTGATTCATCATGTTAAAGCTCCTTACTGCGCGCGGGCTTATCAATTTAGTGAGCAAACCGTATTTTGGTACAAGATTGGCTTTCGATAGTCCGTTCAGTCAGGTCCTAGGAGCGGAAAGATGATGCTCGATACATTTCATCAGATTCTCGTAGAAAAACAAGTTACGCCGGTTTTTCAACCCATTGTGGATTTGCAGTCGGGCTTGATTCTGGGCTACGAAGGCTTGATTCGGGGGCCGAAAGACACCAGTTTTTATTCGCCGCTGGCCCTGTTTGATGCGGCCCGGCAGTGCGGGCGTTTATGGGATCTCGAGGAGCTGTGCTGCCATACCCTGGTCAGCAGTTTTAATCGGCAGGGTCTGGCGGGCAAACTGTTTTTGAACTCCAGCCCGGATGTGGTGATGCGCATGTTGCCTTCGGCCCGTCTGGAGCCGCGTACCGGCATGCCGCAACTGCATGGTATTGACTGGAGCCGGGTGGTGGTGGAGCTGACCGAGTCCGAGCGCACCGACAGTTACGATTATCTGAACCAGGCCCTGGAGCTGTATCGGCAGGAAGGGCTGCAGTTTGCCATTGATGATCTGGGCGAAGGCTATGCCTCGCTGCGTTTGTGGTCCGAGTTGCGACCCGAATACGTCAAGATCGATAAGTATTTTGTACGCGATATTGATACCGATGTGCTCAAGCAGCAATTGGTCCGTTCCATTTGCGATATCGCCAGCCACGCGCAATCCACGGTGATCGCCGAGGGCATTGAGACGGGGGCGGAGCTGCGCACCTTGCGCTATTTGGGCGTGACCTGTGGTCAGGGGTATTTGCTGTGTCGCCCCCAGCCCAATCCACCTCCTCATTTGGAGCCTGCCCAGGCTGCTTTGTTTGGCCCGTCCAGCCTACAGGTTCAGCGGCATGTGCATGGCCGCAATTCCATGAGTGTTCGACGCTTGCTGCGTCCGGCGCCAGCCGTGCCGGACAATACGCCGACCAACCGCGTGTATGAACTGTTCCAAAGCCACCCCGATTTAAGTGCGGTGGCTTTGCTTCGAGGGGACAGGCCGACGGGCATTTTGCGTCGTAGCCAGCTCTACGACCAGCTTGCCCGGCCCTATCACCGGGAGCTGTATGGCAACAAGCCTTGCTCCCTGTTCATTGATACACCGCCGTTGATTGTCGATTGCGACACCAGCGTGCTGGAGTTGGGGACCTTGATGACACAAGGGGCGGGTGATGCGCTCAGTGATGGCTTCATTATTACGGGTGCGGGCGAGTATTTGGGCCTGGGCTCCAGCGTGGAGCTGATGCGCGAGATTACGCAGATTCAGATCATGACCGCCCGGTATGCCAATCCCCTGACGCAATTGCCGGGCAACGTGCCGATCGACGAACATATCGATGGTTTATTGCGCAACCGGCAAAACTTTGCGGTCTGTTATGCCGATCTGGATCATTTCAAACCTTATAACGATCTATACGGTTATCGCAAAGGCGATGAGCTGCTTCGCTCGATGGCGGAACTGTTTACCCGCTATACCGTAGCGCGCATGGACTTTGTCGGCCATGTGGGCGGAGACGATTTTATTCTGGTGTTCACCAGTCCGGACTGGGCCGAGCGTTGCCAGGGCATTTTGGACGAGCTGGAAAAAGAGCTGGAGTCTCTCTATCGCCTGGAGCATCGGCAGGCAGGCGGTTATATGGCGGAGAACCGGCAGGGCGTGCTGGTATTTCATCCACTGGTGAGCCTGTCTTTGGGGGTAGTGACGGTTGATGAGCCCGAGTTGTACTCGGGCTCCTTGATTGCGGAGCTGGCCAGCTCCGCCAAAGCGCAGGCCAAGCGCGTGCAGGGCAATGCCTTGTTTGTGGAGCGTCGCCGCCCCGACAGCCTGGTACGGCAGGGCGGCTACAGCCGCAATGCGATGTTGCAATAAACGCGTGCTCGGCCCGTCCCTGAGCAGGCCGGGTGATCAGGCCTGTTCGGCCAAGGCGATTTGCGCACGCATGTCGCGGATGACCTGGGCGTAATCGGGCTGCCCGAAAATCGCAGATCCGGCGACAAAGGTGTCGGCACCGGCGGCACGGATGGCGCCGATATTGTCCACCTTCACGCCTCCGTCAATTTGCAGCAGGATGGGCTGGCCTCCTTGCGCGGTCCAGGCATCAATGCGGGCACGAGCCTGACGCAGCTTGTCCATGGCACTAGGGATGAAGGCCTGTCCGCCAAAGCCAGGGTTCACGGACATCAGCAGAACCAGGTCCAGCTTGTCCATCAGGTGATCCATCCAGTTCAAGGGGGTGGCCGGGTTGAACACCAGGCCGGCCTTGCAACCGTGGTCACGGATCAGCGCCAGCGTGCGATCGACATGGCGGGAGGCCTCGGGGTGAAAGCTGATGTAATCGGCGCCCGCTTTGGCAAACTGGGGAATCAGCGCGTCGACGGGCTCGACCATCAGGTGTACGTCAATGGGAGCGGTGGTGTGGGGGCGCAGCGCGGCACAGACCATGGGGCCGAATGTCAGGTTCGGGACAAAGTGGTTGTCCATGATGTCGCAGTGAACCCAGTCGGCACCGGCGGCAATCACATTGCGGACTTCCTCTCCCAAACGGGCAAAGTCGGCCGATAAAATACTGGGAGCGATACGAGTGGAGCTGGCTTGGGACATAATAGGTGCCGTAAAGATTAGACATCACGAAAATCGTGGCCATATGTCATCATTATAGTTTCAAGCCGGGGGGCCGTGCAGCGCCCCGTGTATGTACAGCCGTAACCTGGAATCCATCATGAAGCCTGACGATATTGAGGTGCAGATCACGCCCCAGTACCTGCCTGAGCAATCCGAGCCCGATAGCAATCAATACGTGTTTGCCTATACCGTCCGGATTACCAACCATGGACAACAGACGGCCCAGATTATCAGTCGTCACTGGATCATCACGGATGACAACCAGCAGGTTCAGGAAGTGCGCGGTCTGGGCGTCGTAGGCCAACAGCCGGTTCTGGCTCCAGGCGAAACCTTTGAGTACACCAGCGGCTGCCCCCTGAACACGCCGTTTGGCACCATGCGCGGCAGCTACCAATGTGTTGGTGAAAATGGTGTGCCCTTTGAGGTCGCCATTCAGGAGTTCATCCTTTCTTCTCCCCGTACCTTGCACTAAGGGTCACCCCCAGCCATGAAGATAAAGTATTGCGTGCCAGCCGTTCTGCTGGCCTTGGGCGCCTGTTCCACTACGCCTGTGGACCGGGGTACTTCGCCAACGGCTCCGGGTACTGCCGAAAGCGGGCCGGATATTGCACTGCAGCCGTTGCGCGTGCCGTCCCTGTCTGCCTTGCCCGAGACCCCGGCGCGTGCGCTGGCCGGGCGCTATCAGGCCGTGAACTGGTCGAGCCTGCCGGGCTGGCAGGCAGACTCGCTGGATCATGTCTGGAAAGGGTTTATCAATAACTGCAAGGGCCTGATGCGTCCTGTCAGTGGTTCGCTGGCCATGCCTGCTCGCGCCAACCCACGAGCCTGGCAGCCGGTATGTCAGGCGGCGGCGTCCGCTGGACTGGATGCCAATACCCTGGATACGGCCGCGGTGCGCAATTTTCTGCAACAGCACCTGCAACCCTGGCGCCTGCTGACCGGCGAGGGCCAGGTGGCACAAAACACGGTCACAGGCTACTACGAACCCTTGCTCAAAGCCGCGCGCTCCCGTAGCTCCGGCTACCAATGGCCGCTTTTTGCCGCGCCCGATGATTTGCTGACGATTGATCTGGGGAGCTTGTATCCCGAGCTGGCAGGCAAGCGTATTCGTGGCAAGCAGGTTGGCAAGCGCATCGTGCCCTACGACACGCGTGAGCAGATCATGGCCCAGCCGGAGCGGCAGCCGCCTGTGATTGTCTATGCACAAGACCCGGTAGAAGGCTTCTTTCTGCAGATTCAGGGCTCAGGCCGCGCTATCTTGCCCGATGGGAGTGCGGTTCGTCTGGCCTACGCAGACCATAATGGCCGTCCATATGCCTCGGTAGGCCAATGGCTGGCCAAGCAGGGCGAGATGCCTTTGGCACAAACTTCCATGCAAAATATCAAGGCCTGGGCCAAGCGCAACCCGCATCGTGTCCAGGAAATGATGAACGTCAATACCGCCATGGTCTTTTTTAGGGAAGAAGCCATTGTGGACCCGGATCTGGGCCCCAAGGGCGCTTATGGCATCCCCCTGATCGGCTTGCGTTCCGTGGCCATTGATCCGACCTATGTGCCTTTGGGCACGCCGGTGTATCTGGCGACCTCGCAACCTGCCAGCAGCCAGCCCTTGCAACGGCTGGTCTTTGCCCAGGATACGGGGGCTGCCATCAAAGGCCCTGCTCGAACGGATCTGTACTGGGGCACCGGCGATGAGGCGGGTGCGCAGGCCGGACGCATGAAGCAGCAGGGGCAAATGTGGCTGTTGTGGCCACGTCAGGCAGGAGCACCAAGCGCGCGATGAAGAAAGAACGAATTGTTGTGTGTGGTGGCGGCCTGGCCGGGATGGCCAGTGCTCTGGGGCTGCGCAAGGCCGGATTTGAGGTCAGTATTTTGTCTCCGGCCTATAAGCCCATGCCATTGGCGGCCGGACAGTACCACCCCCGCGTCTATGCTGTCTCCGTAGCCAGCCAGCGTTTTCTGGCGCAGCTGGGGGCCTGGAATCTGATGTCAGCCCAGCGCATCTCGCCAGTCCAGGCCATGGAAGTGCATGGGGACGGCGGCGGTTGCCTGAATCTGCACGCCTGGCAGGATGCTCAGGACTGTCTAGCCTGGATTGTGGAGTCGGGCCAGATGGAGCAGGCGCTGTATCAGGCATTGCAAGTGTTTGGAGTGCCCTGGATTGAAGATCGCTTTGAGCGCCTGGAAGGCACTACCATGGTGACCGCCGGACAAAAGCGCATCAGCGCCGAGTTGTTTGTGGGGGCTGATGGTGCCCGCTCGGGCCTGCGTGCTGCCGCCGGCATTGAGCATCAGGGGCGTGAATACGGGGACGCAGGTCTGGTGGCCCATTTCAATGTAGAGCGCTCGCATCAGCACGTCGCCTTGCAGTGGTTTACAGGTGATTCGATTCTGGCGCTGCTGCCTATGCCCGATGTGGATGGCAAACCGCAAGTGTCCATGGTCTGGTCTGTACCGCAAGCGCAGGCGGACAAGGTACTGGCCCTGCCGCCGCAAGAGCAGGCCCAGTATGTACAAAACAGCCTGTTCTCCTTATCCAACGGCCGTCTGGGAGCGCTCGAACTGCGCAGTCCTGTCTACGGCTTCCCCCTGACTTTTGAACGCAGCGGCATGGTGGCGCCCGGTGTGGCGCTGGTCGGTGACGCCGCGCATCGCGTACACCCCTTGGCCGGTCAAGGCCTGAATCTGGGGCTGGGCGATATCGAAACCCTTATCAAGGTCTTGTCCGAACGTGGCTCCTATTACTCGGTCGGAGATATGCGCGTGCTCAATCGTTACAAGCGGGCCCGCGCCGAACCCATTGCTGCCATGCGAGCCGCGACCGATGGCCTGTATCGCTTATTTGCTGCGCCAGGGGCGCCGGTCTCCATGCTGCGCAATGTAGGCATGCAGGTCGTGGATCATTTGCCGTGGGTAAAACGCCGCCTGATTGCGCATGCTGCCGGAGTCAGCCCCGGTGCCCTCCTGTTTTAAGACCGCCCGAGTTTTGTCGATTAGCAAAGGATGTACGTCATGAAGTTGCCCCTTCGTTCTGTCTTGGCTCTGGCGCTCTTGTCGCTTGGCAGCCTGGTCCAGGCTGCCGGCCCTGCCAAAATAGACGCCCGTTTTGAAACGACACGCAAAGCCTTTGAGGCGGCTTTTCCGGGCGTGACGGTCGATGGCATCCGGGCCACTCCCTTTCCCAATTTGCTGGAGGTAGAGGTAGGGGGGACCTTGCTTTATACCGATCCCCAAGCCAGTTTTGTGATGCAGGGCTCTTTGCTCGATAGCAAAAGCCGGGTTGACCTGACCGAGCAGCGCATGCAGGAACTCAATCGTGTTTCTCTGGATGAGTTGCCCCTGGATAAGGCGATCAAGCTTGTGAAGGGTGACGGCAGTCGTCAAATGGTCGTTTTTGAAGATCCCAATTGTGGTTACTGCAAACGTCTGCATACGACGTTGCAGGAGATCGATAACGTTACGGTCTATAGCCTGATGTTTCCTATTCTTGGACCGGATAGTCGCCGTAAAGCGGAAGATATCTGGTGCGCTCAAAATCCCGCCAAGACCTTGAGTGATTGGATGGGAGGGGGAGTGCGCCCCGAGAAGGCCTCGTGTGAGCATCCCTTGGATCAATTATTGGCCGTGGGACAGAAATTGCGTGTTCAAGGCACCCCGGCGATTTATTTCGCGGATGGCAGCCGCGCCGATGGCTGGCTTCCTGCCGCGCAGTTGCAGTCTCGTCTGCAGGCGGCTGCCCAGTAATTATTTCGCCCCGTCTTGCGCTAGAACAACCCGCTCTTGAGCGGGTTTTTTTATGTCATAGTGTTATGAAAACTATAATTATTTATGAGGCACGATTTTAAAAGAACCTTGGCTGGAAAATAATCCTGTCGGGGTTTGCGGGGTAAGGCTGACGTTATTTTGAAGACAAAAAATTTCAAACGCCACATTTGACCATTCTTTACTTTGTGCTCTGTATTCTAGAAGTGATAATTCCAACTATTGATAAAAATAGTACTGTCGGCTCGCGCTGGGTGCGTCGCGAGACTGCTAATAATTAAATAGTAGGCGCTTATGGAACATGCACGCTGCGTGTTGATTGTTTTGGAAGAAGGCGAAGGCTTGCATTATTGGCTGGAGCAATTGCGGGTTTTCGGTACCAAAACAAGCGTTGTCAGATCTCTGGAAAAGGTGGCCGAAGCACGTCAGGCCCGGGCAGAGCTGTTGCTGTTCCCTGTTGAGGCCGGTTATGTCCCCTTGATGGTGGCCAAGCTGCGTAATGATTTTGGCTCCCTGGGGATTGTGGTGGTTCAGTCCGGCCTGTCTGCCAGTGCCCGCGTGCAGCTTTTGCTGACGGGGGCCGACGCCTGTCTGGCACTGGATGTGCAAGTGTCTGAGCTGATGGCCTGGTGCCATGCCGTGCGCCGCCGTAATGTGTACGCCGCTATTCATACTACCCAGACGGTGGAAGAGCCCCAGGACCCGGTCGGGCAGGAATGGACCTTGCGCGATAAAGGCTGGACCTTGGTGGCTCCTAATGGCGTGGGCCTGGAGCTGACCCATAGTGAACGCCAATTGATGGACGCCTTTGTCCGTCATGCCGACGCTCGTTTCAGCCGCGAGGATCTGATGCGCGACAAAGGCTTGGCCGCCAGCGACAGCCGGGCGGTGGACTCTCTGATCAGCCGTTTGCGCCGCAAGGCCAGCCGGGCCGGAATCGCCTTGCCGATCAAGTCGGTGCACGGTTGGGGCTACACCTTCACGGGCAAGCTCCTGGCCCAGCCCGAACCCCAGGACACGGAAGTCATGGAGTTTTACGCCCCGCGTGACGAGCAGGAAGCTGCTCAGCCTACCCCGGTGGAGTTGTTGCGTGCCCTGGAAACGCTGGATGTACTTGACCCGCGGGCCAGTGAAGCCTTGTCCTTCTCGTATCAGTTACGGGTGGCCACCGGCACGGGCCAGTACAGCGGGGTCGATGCCCAGGTGTTCTGGACCTCGCCCACCGGGCTGAGACTGTCGTCTGATCTGATTTTGCGCCATATGCCCGACTCGATACACCGCCAGGCCTTGTGCGAGTGGATGCTGCGCACCCTGATGGCAGATGTGCGCCGTTGGTGGCAGGACTATTCGCTGCGCGCCAGTCACATCGGTCTGAAGTTGCCCGTAGACATGCTCTTGCCTATTTACAAGCGCATACCTGGCCTGCTGCGGCAGTTTGAGCTGCAGCCGTGTTGTGTGGAGCTGGATTTATTCAGTGAAGACGAGCTGGAAGAGACACCGGAGCTGATCCAGGCCTTGCAGTATCTGAAAGACCATGAGATTCAGGTGTGGTTGACCAGTGCTGATATTGAAAACTACAAACTTAACCGTTTGCGCGGCTGGCCGCTTACTGGGGTCAAGCTGGAGGCCGACATCATTCAGCGCGCCTGCCGTGAGCCCACCTTTAAGGCCTTGCTGGAGACCGCTTGTCACTTGTTGAGCGAGCAGGGTTTCGAGCTGGTCATCAAGGGGGTGGACAATCTGGAGCAGCGCGATTTGGCCTTGAATCTGGAGCTGGGTCATTACCAGGGCCGTCTGACTTCGGAGCTGATGTCCGAGGACGGATTCCTGCTGACGTTGGCCAGTAGCGAACCCTCTTTCGGACAAGGTCCCGACTCGTCCCGACGGGTGAGTGGCAGCATTTTGTAAGCTGCCTTAGCATCCAGTCATCTCTATATGTAACTTTAATTAAGTATTCAAGCCCTAAGCCGTTACCCAGCTTGTCCGATGGGGCCTTCTCAACAGGCCGGCCGCCTTTCAGCGGTCGGTTTTTTGCGTATCTGGGACCTGTCTTTTCAGCGTTGCTCGGGGAATATGATGCGTTTGGGCTTGAAACAGAAGTTGTGGTTGCCATTGATCTTGGGGTTGATGGCATTGGTGGCGGTTTTTGTATTTGTGAACTATCAACTCTATCAGGCACAGATGGAGGAGCGAAAAAGCAGTTTGCAGCATATCGTCAATATCGCCGTGAGCATTACGCAGGACTACCAGCAGTTAGCCAGCAAGGGCGTACTGAGCAAAGAAGAGGCGCAAAAGCAGGCATTGCAGCGCATCAGCAGTATCCGCTTCGGACAGGAGGGCTATGTGTCGGTGTTGTCCTCCAGCGTTGTGTCCATTATGAACCCGACCCGCCCAGAGCTCGATGGTCAGGACGTCAGTGCAGTCGTCGACAGCAATGGAGTCCATCCGTTTACCGAGATGAGCCGCATCGGTCGCAATGGGGGCGAAGGTTTTCTGGAATATCACTGGCCCAAACTCAGCGACCAGAGCAATGCACCCAAGCTGGCCTTTGGCAAAGGCGTGCCCCAATGGGACTGGATACTGATCTCGGGTGTGTACATTGACAATATCAAGTCCCGCTTTCTGAGCAGCTTGCTGAACTCTTCAGTGGTGTTTGTCTTGATTGTCTTGCTGGTGTCGGCAGTGACGGTGTTTCTGGCACGCCAAATTCTTGCCGAACTGGGCGCCGAACCGAGCGTCTTGCATGAGGCGGCTCAGGCGATTGCTAATGGCGACCTGCGCGTTGCGCATTCCTTGCGCACGATTCCAGACAATAGCGTGATGGCCTCGCTGGAGCAGATGCGCTTGAAGCTGAATGATGTGTTGCGCACCCTGCAGCACAGTAGCGGCGTCATCGCGGACGATACCTCGCAACTGTCGGCGGGCAATCTTGAGCTGTCCAGCCGTACGACCCAGCAGGCGGCCGCCTTGCAGGAAACGGCCTCGGCCATGGAAGAGATGACGGGCACCGTGCGTATGAGCGAAGAAAACGCCATGCGCGCTGAAGAGGTGTCCAGTCAGGTGCAGAAAACAGCCCAGCATGGCGGCCAGATGGTCAGTGAGCTGGTGGACCGGATGGGTGCCATTCGTGATACCAGCGGTAAGGTGGCCGATATCACCACCGTGATTAACTCGATTGCCTTTCAGACCAATATTCTGGCCTTGAATGCTGCCGTGGAAGCGGCGCGTGCCGGTGAGCAGGGGCGGGGGTTTGCGGTGGTGGCCGGCGAAGTGCGTGCGCTGGCACAACGCACGACGGCCTCTGCACAGGAAATTGCCCAGTTGGTGGAGGCCTCGTCCAACAGCACGCGTGAAGGGGTACTGCTGATGGGGCAGGTCGGTGAGGTTATCGAGGAGATGGTCACGGGCAGCTCGCAGGTAATGACGATTGTGCATGAGATCGCCGCCTCGACCCGTGAGCAGACGATTGGTATCGAGCAGATCAACGTGGCGGTCGGACAACTGGATTCGGCAACCCATCAGAACGCGGAGATGGTCAATCAGGTTGCCCACACCTCCAGTGAGCTGCAGGATCAGGTGCAGGAGCTGGACCGACTGATTCAAGCCTTCCGTCTGGTTTGATAAAAGGGCTATCTGGCGCCGGCCAAGGGGCAGTGTCGATTATTTTTGATCGTATACTGCTCTTTGGGACGGGGCCTGGCCTGCGGCAAACCGGCATTTAGGAGGATGTATGTTGCGCGCACCTGTTGTAGCGATATTGATGGTGGGAATCGTTGAGTCGGCATGGGCGGCGGCGCTGCCTTCGGCTCAGGGTGAAGTTCAGGCGCACGAACATCATGAACGCATATTGAGTTTGCAGCAGAATGACCTGGTGCAAGGCAAATGGCAGCGCAATGGTGAGGTGGCGCTGGAGTTGTTTGGCCCTGATGGCACAGTCATTCGTCATTGGACGCATGCCCCGGAGCGGGGGAGCCCATTTGGTTTTGTTGCCGGGACGGCGGGCGAGTATCGTTTGCGCGTGTTGGGGCAGGGCCAATATCAGTGGCAGATCGAATCGGTGACGGCTGCGCAAGCGCCCGCCCAGGCCGAACCCTTGCAAGGGGATGTGATTCGCCAGTGGAGCATGCGTTTACGTGCTGGCGAACCTTCGCAGGGATTCTGGGATTATGTGCAGCGTGTCGGTTCCCCCTTGGTGGAGCGTTACAGCGCGACTCATGATCGTGTCACCTTTGTGTGGCGGGGTGCGCAGCAAGAGGTGCGTCTGCATGGCGGGCCTTTCGCGTACAGCGATCGCATGCATCGTTTGGGGGAGTCGGATATCTGGTATATCACCTACGACTTGCCGCGTGATGCCCGTTTTACGTACCGCATGGCACCGGATGTGCCCTATGTCGGCCAAGACCTGGCGCGTGAGGTCTTGCGGGCCGCATTGCAACGAGACCCTCACAATGCTCGGACCTTGCCGGAGAGCAGCAGCAATGTGTTTGAGGGCGAGTCGGTCGTACGTTTGACTCAAGCGCCTGCAGAAGTGGTGGCCCTGGAGCCACAGCAGGCCGGCCAAGGACAGTGGCGCACGGAACGTCTGCCCAGTCAGACCTTGGGCCTGGAGCGCCAAGTGCAGATTTATCAGCCTGCTGGTACCCATGCGCAGGATATAGAACATACCTTGATTTTGTTTGATGGCCGGGATTATCGAGATCTGGCGCGTGCACCTGCCATGTTGGATACCTTGATTGCCCAGGGACGCGTGAAACCCATGTGGCTGGTGCTGGTGGACAATCCCGGTATGGCGGAGCGCGCTCGTGAGCTGCCGCCTAACGAGGCCTACCTCAAATTTCTTGATAAGGAGCTGATGCCTTGGCTGAAGGCGCAAGGGGTGCAGTCCTCGGCAGACAAGACAACGATTGGTGGTTCCAGCTATGGAGGCTTGGCCGCCATGAATGCGGCGTGGCGTCTGCCGCAGTGGTTTGGCAATGTCTTGAGCATGTCGGGGTCGTTCTGGTGGGCTCCTGCCGGTCAAGAGCGGGGGCAGTGGCTGACGCGCCAGATGGCGGATTCACCTGCTGTGCCGGTGAGGATTTATATGAGTGCCGGGGTGTTTGAGTCTTCCGGCTCCAGCCGGGATGTCAGCCTGGTGCAGGCGAATCGTCATCTGGATGATGTGCTGCGAGCACGGGGCTATGACGTGCGTTACGTGGAAAGCGCGACGGCGCATGATTTTGTGGCTTGGAGGGATGCTTTGGCTTCGGGGCTGGAGCATTTGTTCGGGATTGTGCAGGGTGAAGCTCCGGTCGAGGACAAGAAGTAGCGGTAGCTGGACTTAGGCTTTGAGGGACGGGCTATAGGCGGGCTCAGGAGGCTGTACCGGGGGGGGCTGCCCAGATCCGAACAGCATGGTGGCAGTGCTCTTGAGTGGGCCTGCCTTCAACGGTTGTTGGCGGGGGCGGTTGGAACCGCTGGAGCTGCCCGATCTAGTTCACAGACTGGACGGAATTAAGACGTAGCTGATAGGAGGCTACCTGCATTGATCAGGTCTAATCTGACTTGACTTGACTTGACTTGACTTGACTTGACTTGACTTGACCTGACCTGATTCGATCCGATTTGACCTGACTGAGTCTGTCTTCATTGAGCCGCATTTACGATGTTTCGGTTCGCTCGTATTCTTCCTTGGCTTGGCAATAGGTGCTCAGTCCTTATCGGCACTGTCACTCGTAGGGATGTGCGTATGCTTTTGTCCGGACTCGTTCTAATGGGTAATTAAAAAAGGGCGGAATTTCCGCCCTTTTTTGCGTCTGGCTGTTTAGCCTTGGTCCAGTGTGGCACCGCCGTCCACGCGCAGGTCGGACAGGGTGATGTGGCTGGCGCGGTCCGAGAGCAGGAACAGGACGGCTTCGGCGATCTCTTTTGGGGTGGCGATTTTCTGCAAGGGGATGCCCAGCCGGTAGTTCTCTCCGGAGCCCGCGATGACGGTTTCACGCGAGCTGCCTTGTGCCCACATCGCTTGTTGCATGGGGGTGTCGGTGGAGCCGGGGGAGACGATGTTCACGCGGATGCCGTGTGGGGCCAGTTCCAGGCCCAGGCAGCGGCTCAGCTGGGTGACGGCGGCTTTGGAGGCGGCGTAGGCGCCCATGGCGATGCGAGGGGTGGCGGCGGAGTTGGAGCTGACGTTGACGATGGCGCCTTGTTGGCGCTCGATCATGCCTTTGGCCACGTTGCGACAGACGTTAAAGACGCCGGTGGTGTTGATGGCAAAGGTGCGATCCCATTGTTCGTTGCTCAGCTCGGTGATGCGGCCCATTTGCAGGACGCCCGCGACACAGGCTAAACGCTGAATGGGGCCCAGTTTTTCTTGCCCTTGGGCCAGCGCGGCATCGACGGCATCGGCTTGGCTGATGTCGACCAGGTGGCAGGAAACCCGATCACTGTATTCGGATTGATTCAGTTGGGTCAGGCCTTCGGCGTCCAGGTCCAGGGCGATGACGCGGGCGCCTCGCTCCAGCAGTAGGTGGGTGACGGCAGCGCCAATGCCACGGGCCGCGCCCGTGACGGCGATGCATTCACCTGCAAATTCTTGTGCGCTAGTGCTCATGTGTGCTTCCTGTTTAGCTTTGCAGGCTGTCCTGGATTTCGGCGCAGGTCAGGCTGACGCCGCAGCGTTGCGAGACGTGGCGAATGGCCATGTTGTGTTCTTCCAGCGAAAAGTCGGCCACGCCGTCGATGGCCAGGAAGGGCTGTACGTCTTGCATGAAGGCTTCCAGGGCAGTGCTCATGCAGCCGATGTGGGCGTAAACGCCGGTGATGATCAACTGGTCGCGGCCCAGATTGCGCAGTTGCTCGCGCAGGTCGGAGCGCTGGAAGGCGCTGTAGCGCCATTTGGTCAGCATGATGTCCTGCTCGGCGGGTGTCAGCTCGGGCACGACGGCTTGCTGGCTGTGAAATTCGCTGGCGGTCAGGCCTGGACCCCAGAAGTCGTTCAGCAAGGCGCGGTCTTTCTCGGGTTGTTCGGTAGGTTGAGCCGTGTAGAACACGGGAATTCCCCGCTTGTGGCAGACGTCGCGCAGGGCAGCGATGCGTTCGATTAGCATGGGAATAGGGGCCAGGCTCATATCGTATTTCTGCAGAAAGTAGGTCTGCATGTCATGAATGAGCAAGGCGGCACGATTTGCCTGTGGACGCCAGTTGACGCGGTTGGTCACGGGAGCTTGAGGCAGCTCGTAACTGGGCAGCGCGTGTATGGTCATGGTTCGTGTCTCCGTTAAAGTGCAATGTTTTGCGCCAGACCCAGTGAGTTGATCAGGGTCATGAGTTTGTTGCCGGTTTCCTGGCGTTCCAGTGCCGGTACAGAGCCTTCCACAATGCCCGCGCCCGCCGATAAGGTCAGACCTTGCTGGGTGTAGTGGCCGCAACGGATGGCCACGGCCCATTCGCCGTTGCCTTCGTGGTCATTCCAGCCGATCGCACCCGCAAAGTAGCCGCGATCAAAGACTTCGGTGGCTTCGATGGCCTGCATGGCGGGCTGGGTCGGCAGACCGCATACGGCCGGGGTGGGGTGCATGGCCAGGGCCAGCTCCAGAGAGCTGACGCCAGGGTCGCGCAAGCGGCCGCTGATGCGGGTGGACAGGTGCCACAGGTTGGCGGTACTGGTCAGGCTGGGGCCCTCAGGCACGTCCAGGGTGTCGCAGAACCGGGACAGAATGCGCACCACATCCTGGATGACGTAGGCATGTTCACGCCGATCCTTGCTGGAGGCCATCAGGGTCTGGGCGCTGGCCTGATCGCGTTGTGGATCGGCAAAACGCGGGGCCGTGCCCGCCAATGGGTTGACAGTAACCAGGTCGCCTTGGCGACGCACTAACAGTTCAGGACTGGCGCCGAAAAAGAGATCTGGGTCGTGCGCTGCTCCACCCGGCAGGGGCAGGGCATAGGTGTAGCCGGCTGGATTGCTGTGGAGCATATTGCTCAACACGGTCTGACGGTCCAGGGCTTCACTCAGTGTGATGGTTACGGTACGAGCCATCACGGTTTTGGAGATGTTCTGTTCACGCATCGTGGCCAGAATGTGGCTGACGCTGTCTTCGTAGCCTTGGCCGTCGGGCAATAGCTGCTGGCTGGCGATTGTGTTGCGGGAGCGGGCCAGGGGTGGGCGCTGGACCGGGCGCCGCAATACGGGATCGCGCTGGTATGTGGTGGGCACACGCATATAAGCGTTGCGGGCAGGGTTAAAGGGAATCACGCCCAGCAAAAGCGGGGCGTGCAGTCCTTGCTGCGCAGCCTCTGACAACAAATCTTGGGCATCGCTGAGCAATTGTCCCTGAGCATTATGGGTATGCCGCTCCAGTGCCGTGCCGTGTGCCATCAAACTGACGGTGGGAGAGGCAAAGACGCTGCTGTCGGCCTGGTAATGCTGTAACCATTCTTCAATGGTGGCGGGGCGGACGTGGTCGGCTATACGGCTGTTCATAGGAGTCCTTTTTGAGGGCAGGGGGCAGTGGCGTCCCTTTTTGTGAAAGGGACGCCTCAGGGGCTTATTTCAGATGAATGCGCGTGATGCGGTCAGCCGTCGGGTCATCCTTGCCTTTGGATTTGTTGACCAGGTAGGCATTGCCTTCACCGTCCACCGAGACATGGTTGGGGAAGCTGCCACCGTCCAGGTTGGCAACAATCTCACCGTTGCCGTTGACGGCAGTGACCGTGCCGGCACCGCGTGAGGCGACATAGGCCAGTGTCGTTTTGGGATCGAAGACCACATTCAGGGCGCCAGCCCCGATTTGGATGTCGTGCTGCACGGAGCCATCCTTGGCGTCCACGATCAGCAAGTTGTCGCTGCCCTGGGAGGCCACATAAATCTGGCCGTTTTTGCTATCCACCGCCACACCGGCAGCGCCTCGTGCGCCGGGCAGCGCGTAGACGGTCTGGGCATTGCCGTTGTTCAGGTCGACAATAATCAGCTCATTGGTGCTGGCGCTGACGGTGTACAGGCGACCGTTTTCGGCATCCAGAGCCAGACTCATGGGGCTGAGCGGATTGCGGGTCTTGGATTCCAGCTCAATCGGCTCCAGCGCAGTCAGTTTCTTAGTGTCAAAGACGGAAATCAGTTTGGAACCGGGCGACGAGACATAGGCACGCTGGGCTTGCTGGTCCACCACGACGTCACGGGCGTGGCTGGCGGCCCCTTGCTCAAACTGCTTGACCAGTTTCAGGTCTTTCTGACGGTAGACCGAGACCGTGTTGCTGCGGGTATTGCTGACCCAGACATTGCCTTGGGCGTCGTCCACGGCTACGCCGTATACCGCTTGTACCTGACCATCAGTCCGACCCTCCTGGGCCGCCGGGGTGACGCTGGCTTCGATTTTCAGGGTCTTGGGATTGACTTTGAGCAGTTGCGATTGCTTGACCGGCGGGCGGCCGACGGCCGAGGTCACAAACAGAGCCTGGCTTTTGGGACTGTAGGCGCTTTGATACAAGCCGGGAACCAGATGCTGCGATTGCAGTTCAAACTTGTCCTGACCGCTGAGCTCCACCTTAGGGGATACCTTCAGGTTGAAGATGCTGGCGGTCGAAGGTTTGCTCACTTGCATGACGACCGGATGCAGGCCCGTGGCCGCATCGGCCGGGATGGCCACTGTCGCACGCAGATTGCCGTCCTTGTCGGCGACCAGGGCTTCAGGCGTCAGCGTATGTCCGTTTTGCAGCAGGATGACTTCCTGGCCTGGTGTGAAACCGCGACCTGACAGTTGGGCTTCGCTGCCGGCATAGACCACGCCAGCAGCGTTCAAGGAGCCACGGAAATCTGCATCAGGCTGGTCAAAAGCAGGGGCGGCAAAGGCGTTGGCTAAAGACAGCGACAAAACCGCTGCGCTTAGGCCGGCTTTGCGTAGCAAGGCGGCAGGAGTACGACGAATGCAATTGACATTGATTAGCATCTTTTAATCCTAGATAAAGGTTCGGTCGACAAGACGGTCCATGCGGGAAGTCTTTCTACAGGCGTGCAGCAGACGTGGGTAGAGCAGAATCGGGGTCTTAGGCATGGGGCGGCCCATCCTGATTGCGGACCGAGCGCAGGCCCTGATTGAGCACGCCGAAACCACAGGCGACGGCGGCGCAGGCCAGTCCGCCAGCCGCGACGGCCACGGCTGGCCCCAGCAGGCGTGCCAGATAGCCCATCTGCAGATTGCCCAGTGCCTGACCCAGGGAGTATTGCGTCATCCACAGGCTGGAGACGCGGCCCAGCAGGTAGTCGGGGGTGTGGTGCTGCACCAGTGCCATGCGCATGATTTTGGAAATCGTATCGGCCGCGCCCATGATGGCCAGGCAAACCAGCGCCCATCCCAGGGACGCTTGCAGGGACAGTGCGGCAACGGCCAGACCCCACACCAGAACGGCGATCACGATGGCTGCGCCTGGGCGCGAGACCTGTCGGCACCAGCCGCTGGACAGCGCAGCCAGCGTTGCCCCCACCGCAGGAGCGGCGTAAAGGTAGCCGGTTGCCGTCGCTCCCATTTGCAAAATGGAGTCGCCCCACTCGGGCATCAGGGCAAGGGGAGTCGCCAGAATCAGGGCGGCTAGATCAATGAGCAGCAGAGCACGCAGCAGGGGGTGGGCGGCGACAAATGTCAGGCCGTCACGCAGGGATTGAAGTGCATTTTTCTGGGGCTGTTTGCCCGCTTGCGGCGGCAGCGGGGGCAGAGCGCGCAAGAGCAGGGGGGTGACGATGACCCCGCACAGCACAATCACATAGCAGAAAACCAGGCCGGGGCCAGAGATCAGGACGCCAGCCAGCGCGGGCCCAATAATGCCGCCCAGCTGCATAGCCAATCCGGAAAGAGCTGCCGCTGCTGCCAGTTTGTCACGACCGACCAGCGCCGGAGTGGCGGACATCATGGCCGGCACGCTGATGCCACCCGCGGCGCCGCCAATAGCGGCGGCTACGTAAATCAGCCAGATCTGGGGAGTGGGCAAGAGGGTGTTGAGCAAAAACAGCACGACGCTGATGATGTAGACACTGCGCGACCAGACCATCAGGCTGCGTCTGTCCAGACGGTCGGACAGAACTCCGCCGGCAATTAAGGCCAGCACCATGGGAGTGGCCATGGACACGGTCAGAAAGGCGACGGCGACACTGGATTTGCTCAGATCATAGAGCTGAACGCTGGCGGCCACCATCAACATGCCGGTGACCAGCACGGTGGCGGCACGGGCGAAGTAGGCAAAGCGAAATGCCCGGCTTTCGATCAGGGGTGAGATATCCAGAAAAAAACGTCTTACAGACATGGTTTATATATTGAGTTCAGGTTGGGCTTGTGCGTGTTCGGCACTTGCTATGGCCGTGTCCATTAGCGGAGCCATGACGGCCACGGCTTCAGTACCGGTCAAATGGGCGTGTAGGCAGGCGATGTCGTAGACCTCCAGCTGTTCTGCGTAAGGCTTCCACAAACCGGGATGCAATTGTGTGCCTGCGTGATCCAGCGCCGCGCGGAAATACAGCAGGGGGCCGTCATAGATGCGATGCTCGTGCAGGCGCACCAGGCGGTTATTGTTTTCCACCACCTGAAATACGCTGTCCAGACGCGTGTCGGGCAGCTCGGCCAGCGGGTGACCGCTGCGCTTGAGGAAATCCACCACACCCTGACGCGTCAGGGAAACGTCGGGCAAGCTGTCCGGATCATGGCCCGCAATATGTAGCAGCGCCTTGTAGATGGCGTTGGGCTCGGGCGCCGGCTCGTTACGCCACGCATCGCTGGGGTAGGCGTCCAGCAAGGACAACATGCCTACCAGTTGGCCGCGACGACGCAGCTCCACGGCCATGGCCTGAGCAATAATGCCGCCCACGGACCAGCCTGCCAGATGGTAAGGGCCCCTAGGCTGAACGTGCTCGATACGATCTACATATACCTTGGCCATGGCGTCCAGGCTGCCATCCAGGTCCAGCGAGGAGTCAGACAGCACGCTAGCCTGTAAACCATAAACAGCACGGCCTGGGGGCAGATGACGCGCCAGCGCGCCATAGCACCAGGACAAGCCACCGGCCGGGTGAATCACAAACAGTGCGGGCTGATCGTTCTGCCCCGGACGCAAGGTGATGAGAGGACCAAAACCATCGGCGGTTGCATTGCCTGACTGATCCAGATGTCTGGCCAGGCGCGCAATGGTGGGGTATTCAAAAATAGTGCCAATCGACACGGCCTGACCGCGTGCTTCACGCAGCAGCAAGGCCAGCTTAGCGGCCAGTAAGGAGTGCCCGCCCAGGGCGAAGAAGTCGTCGTCGGCGTAAAAGGCCTCGCTGCTTTCCAGCACGCTGGCGAAAGCGGCGGCGATCTGGTGTTGAGTGGCACCTTCCAGCGGCAAACCGGCTGCACGCACTTGCAGCGCAGGCACCGGCAGGGCCTTGCGGTCCAGCTTGCCGTTGGCCGTCACCGGCAAGGCGTCCAGGCTGATCCAGGCGCTGGGCACCATGTAGGACGGCAAGTGCTCGCCTACATAAGCGGCCAGTGTCTTGTCCGTGCATGGGCTGTCTGCTTGCGGCACCCAGTACGCCACAATGGCCATGTGTCCGGGTACATCTTCACGAGCGATAACGGCAACGTGTGCCACAGCGGGGTGACGGGCCAGCAGAGCTTCAATTTCTCCCAGCTCGATACGTTGACCACGCAGCTTGATCTGGTGATCGGAACGACCCAGGAAAACCACGGCACCATCCTCACGCCAGCGGGCTACATCGCCGGTGGCGTACATGCGTTGCCCATGCAGGGCATAGGGGTCGGGTACAAAGCGTTCTTCTGTCAGATCCGGGCGGCCCCAGTAGCCTTGTGCCAGCTGACGGCCAGCCAGGTACAGATGACCAGCCACACCGGGCGGTACAGGTCGCAACTGCTCGTCCAGGATGTACAGGGCCGTGTTCCACACGGGAAAGCCGATCGGAACAGGCTGGGAGTGGTCGTCACGCGAAGCGGGCCAGTAGGACACGTCCACGGCGGCTTCGGTGGGGCCATACAGATTGTGCAGTTCGGCATTCAGCAGAGAGTGGAAGCGGTCGCGGGTAGCGGCCGACAGCTCTTCTCCGCTGCAAAACACCAGACGCGGCGCCAGTCCACGAGCAACAGGCTCATCCAGAAAAGCATTGAGCATGGAGGGCACAAAATGCAGCACCGTGATGTGTTGTTCGCGGATCAGGCGGGCGATATGGGCCGGGTCGCGGTGTGCTTGCGGGGGCGCCACGACCAAGGTCGCGCCCGACAGGAAAGGCAGAAAGAACTCCCACACCGACACGTCAAAGGTGGCGGGGGTCTTTTGCAAAATGCGATCGCCGGCACCCATGCCGTAATGGGTTTGCATCCACACCAAACGGTTGACGATGGCGTCGTGGTTGACCAGCACGCCTTTGGGTGTGCCGGTAGAGCCGGAGGTGTAGATCAGGTAAGAGGGATCGTGCGGGCCTGCGGCGGTCCAGGCTTTTGCACTGCAAGCCTGTTCAGGCTGAGGAACCAGCAGGGAGGCGTTCAGCGTGCAATCGGGCTGGCCGACCAGCAGGCGCGGTTGAGCTGCCTGCAAGATGGTGTTCAGACGATCGGCAGGCTGGTCCAGATCCAGTGGCAAGTAGGCGGCCCCCGCGCGATGGATTGCGAGCAAGGACAGCACCAGCTCCATAGATCGGGGCAGGGCCACGGCCACGATATCGCCAGTTTGTACGCCTGCCAGACGCAGTTGCGCGGCCAGATTGGCCGTTTGCTCGTTGATCTGGGCGTAGCTCAGCTTCTTGCCTTCAAACTCCAGACCGGTTCGTTCCGGGTGGGCGACAAGCTGGGCCTGGATCAAGGCCCACAGCGTGGTTTCAGGAACCGGGTGAGCCGTCTGGTTGACGGCCTCAATCCAGTGATGATGTTCAGCATCGGTCAGGGTTGGTACGGCAGACAGGGTATCGGCCTGCAAAGCACGCAACAGGAATTGTTCCAGACGGACAAGATGGGTTTGAATCTGCTCGTCGGTGTACAAACGGGGGTTGGCTTCCACTTCCAAGCGCAGACCGCTGGCATCGGGTTGAGCGCGGAATGTGAAATTCAGATCTTCTACGGGCCCGGCGCACAGCACTGACTGGCTGGCACTCAGGCCCGCCTGCTCGTAGGGGGCGTCAAAGGGCAGCACGTTGATGATGGGGCCGTGCAGGCGGCGCATGCCTCCCAGCAAGCCCAGATCACGGCGCAGTTGCTCACTGCGATAACGACCATGACGACGTGCCTGGCGCAGTGCTTTGGCGACCTGGATCAGATACTGGTTTACAGGCAGGGATTCATCGATCTGCAGACGCAACGGGGCCACGTTCATGACCGTCGAAACAATGCGGGCGCTGATATGGCCCAGACGGCCCATCCAGGGCACGCCCACCGTGCATTCGTCCTGGCGGGTGTGACGGCGCACATAGGCGGCGGTCAGTCCCGTCAGAATGTCTGGCCAGCTGATGTCGCTGCTTTGTGCCAATGCTTGCAGGCTGGCCGTCAGCTCCGGTGTGACGGCGCTGCGTGCCAGCAGGAAATGATGGTCGCTCAAGGCCTGGGATTCGCTCAGGCTTTGTGCGGGTTGCGCATCGCTTAAGGTGTCCAGCCAGAACTGCCTGTCCTTGCTGCGGCGCTCGCTATCCCGATAGATTTGATCGTCATCTTGCAATAGAGTGAACGACTCCAGCTCATGCCCATGATCTTCACGGCCACTGAGCAAGGCCTGGTAGCGCTTGACCACACGCGTCTCGATCAATGCCATGCCATAGCCGTCCGCGGCCAGATGATGGATACGCTGATACCAAAGATGGTGCTTGGGCCCCAGCACAAACAGGATGTGTCGTGCCAGTGGTGCAACGGTCGGGTCCAGCGGAGTGCGCAGGTCGGCCATCAACAGGGTTTGGGCTTGTTCTGCACCATCGGCATGCGAGGACAGATCAACAACCTCCAGCTGAATCGGCTCTTGCGGGCGCAGATACTGGGCTGGGCCGTCGGGCGTATCGACCATGCGCAAGGTCAAGGCGTCGGCTTCTGCCAGCGTCAGATTGATGGCTCGGGCAAACAGCGCCGTGTCCAGCGCCGAATGAATATGCGTGCAGTGCCCGGTATTGAAAATCGGGTTAAGCGGGTCCAAACGCTGGGCGTACCAAAGACCTTCTTGTGCTTCGGTCAGGGGGCGCAATGGCAGTTCGGAAGGGGGGCTAAACATAAGCGTGTTGCAGTAAGAAAATCAGCGGCCGTTTTGTTGGGCACGCTCGATCAGCGACCACCATTGGCCCAGAGTGACCACGGAGGCCATTTCGGAAAATTCAATCGGCGCGCCCGCCTCGCGCCAGCGGGTGGCCAGGGTCATGACGCGCATGGAGTCCAGGCCCAGGTCGATCAGGTTGTCATCATCCAGAATGTCCTGGGGATCTTCGTGCAGCATGGCGGCAATATCGGCCCGCATGCGTTCCAGGGTAAGTGCTGTGCTCATGATTGCTCTTGTGTCGTGTTCTCGAGTTGTTCGCGCAGTTGGGCGCGCAGTTCCTTGCGGCTGATTTTCAAGGCCGCAGTTTCCATGAAACGATCCACAAACACGATCTGGTCCGGCACTTTGAAGTCGGCCAGACCGCGGCTGCGTATCCATTTCTTCAGTTCAATCGCGCGTGGTTTGTCATCCTTGGGGATGATGAAGGCACAGCTGCGCTCGCCCAGGAATTCGTCGGGCACCGATACCACGGCGGCGTCAAAGACTTGCGGGTGGGCCAGCAGATGATCTTCAATTTCCTCGGCGGAGATTTTTTCGCCCGCACGGTTGATATGGTCGGTGGCACGGCCCTGAACGATCAAATAGCCCTCTGGCGTCATGCGCACCACGTCGCCGGTGCGGTAAAAGCCGTCCTCGGTGAAGGAGCGGGCATTGGCCGACGGATTGTTGTAGTAAGCCCGGATCGTGTAGGGGCCACGAGTCAGCAGATAGCCAGGCTGGCCCGGGGCGACCGGATTGCCGTTGTCATCCACGATCAGTATTTCATCGTCCGGGCTGATAGGACGGCCCTGGGTGTTGATGATGATGTCCTGCGGATCGTCCAGGCGGGTGTAGTTCACCAGACCTTCGGCCATGCCAAACACCTGCTGCAAGGTCACGCCCAGCGTAGGGCGTACGCGTTTGGCCGCCTCGGCATTCAACTTGGCGCCGCCAACCTGAATGACTTTCAGCGAGTCCAGCCTGGCGTGGGTCTTGGTGGCCGCATCCATCCACAGCATCAGCAGCGGGGGGACCAGACTGGTGTCGGTCACGCCTTCGCGCTCGATCAGCTCAAAGCAAACGTCCGGGCTGGGGGCAGGACTGAGCACCACTTTGGCACCCGCATAGAGCGCACCCAGAAAGCCGGGCGAACTCATGGGGAAATTGTGTGCAATCGGCAAGGCGCCCAGGAACACACTGTTCTCGGTCAGACCGGCAATCTTGGCACTTTCGCGCAAGGTGTAGATGTAGTCGTCGTGCGTGCGGGGAATCAGCTTGGACAAGCCCGTGCTACCGCCCGAGATTTGCAGGAAAGCCACTTCGGAAGGCTGGGCCGCCGAGTCGGGCACGTCCACATCGGCCGCATGGCGTTGCAGTTGTTCCAGCGCGACAAATTCCTGAGCTTGGCCCACGATGTACACCTGCTCTACCTGAGGACAGCGCTCGCGCAGCTCGCGCACCAAAGGCAGATAATCAAAACCGGCATGCGTATCCACACCGATATAGGCGCGCGCCTGGGCAGTGTTGGCAAAGTGCTCGACTTCGGTAATGCGGTGTGCCGGCAAGACGTACACGGGCAGGAGACCTGCACGGAACAAGCCAAAGATAACGCTGACGAATTCAGGAATGTTGGGCAAGTGAACCAGAACCCGGTCGCCCTTGCGCAAACCGGCTTGCAGCAGGCCCGCCGCGATCTGGCTGGCGTACTGATCCAGCGCGCCGTACGTCCAGCGCTGGGTGCCGCCCACAATGGCTTCCCGCTCGGGGTGGCGTTGTGCTCGTGTGCGCAGCAAGGCGCCAAAGGTTTCCCCTTGCCAATGTCCTGCATCGCGGTATCGCTGGGCAAAGGCGTCAGGCCAAATTTGTTTAACAGGAATAGATGTCATCATGGTAATGAGAACTATTACATAAATAAGCAGGCTTGTCAGGTTTAGTCGTAGTCAGTCAGCTGGCTGTCAGGCAGTTGAGCGCTGTCCAGAAAGCGGATTGTCCAGGATGGAAAGGGAGTATTCAGGCAGACCGCAGCCGTGTAATTGGCGGCTGGCCGGCTGCTGTGTACGACCAGTCCCTGCAAGATGGGATGGGTGGATTGTACGGTGCAACCGCCCTGCGGGTGGGCGTTCAACCATAATTCTTGAGGCGGAATATGAAAGCCTGTTCCCGCATGCTTCAAGGCAGCTTCTTTGCCGCACCAGAGCGCGTAAAAGTCCAGATCGTTTTTTAGCCATGCACGTTCGGCGTGGACGCTGCAATGTTCTACCAGCCCGGCTCGCACGGGCAGCCGCATGGCTTCAATATCGACGCCTATGCTTTGATCGGCGATGCCCAACAACACGCGATCGCCGCTGTGCGACAGGCTAAAGTGCAGATCGGGGTTATCCAGATCCAGCACGGGCTTGCCATGCTCCAGGTTTTTGACAGGAACAGCGTGTGGCGCGCAGCCCAGCAGGGGAGCCAGAAAATGGCGCAAGGCACCGTGAGCCAGCAGGCTCAAGTGCTGGTCGGACTGGCGCTGGCGGCGGGCGATGGTGGCTCGCAGGCTGCCGGGAACCTGGTCCTGTAACCAGGATTCCAGGCCAGGGGCCAGGGGCAAGGACAGGCTATACACCGAGAACATGTCAAAGGCCCAAATGGCGTTGCAGCAGTGCGGCATCCTGACGCAACTGGGCCGCAGGGCCGTCGTAGACCAGATGGCCGTGGCCCAGCAGCAAGGCACGATCGGCCAGCTCCAGGGCCAGGCTCAGATTCTGCTCGGCAATCAGCACGGTAATGCCTTGTTGGTTCAAGGATTGCAGTTGGGGCAGCAAGGTATCTTGAATGGTCATGGGGGCCAGGCCCTCGCTAGGTTCGTCCAGAATAATCAGGGAAGACTGCGTCAGCAGGGCACGGGCCAGAGCCAATAACTGACGCTCGCCCCCGCTGAGTGCAGAGCAGGAGGATTGGCGACGCTCGTACAGCCGCGGCATGCCGTCGTAAATGCGTTCCAACGTCCAGCGGTCCTTGGTTTGCGGACGATGGGCCAGGCCAGCCAGACGTAGACTTTCCTGCACGCTCAACGTCGGGAAGCGCCCCCGCCCCTGCGGCACCAGGGCCATGCCCAGCAGGGCGATGCGGTACGTGGGCATGCCTTCAATGTCCTGACCCAGCACCTCAATCTGACCTTGCCACATGGGGCCCATATTGAACAAACAGTTCAGCAGGCTGGTCTTGCCCGCGCCATTGCGGCCCAGCAAGGCCACGCTTTGCCCGACGGGAATGGACAGATTGATGTCGTGGAGGATGTCTGCCCGATCGTAATGGGCCGTCAGGCCGGAGATGCTCAGTGCGTTTTTCATACCGTCTCCAACGCCAGTTCGCCTAAATAGGCCTGTCGCGCACCCGCGTGCTGGCGCACGGCCTCGGGCGTATCGCAGGTCAGCAACATGCCGCCGGACAGCACGGCAATACGGTCACATTCTTGAAAAACAATATCAATATCGTGGCTGATCAGCAGCACGGCACATTGACCCCGCCTGGCATGGACCAGTGCCATGACGTCACGAGACTCGGATTCGGACAGGCCGGCGGTAGGCTCATCCAGCAAGAGTACGCGGGGTTGCTGAGCCAGGGCAATCAGTACATCCAGAATGCGCTGTTCACCATAAGACAGTGCGCTGGCCAGTTGATGGCCGCGGCCGGCCAGCGCGCTGTGTTCCAGCAGCGCCTGGGCTGCGTGCTGGCTGGCGGCACGGGCCGCTTTGCGTCCCCACCACTGGTAGCCACAGTCTTTCTTGATGCGTACTGCCAGGCTCAGGTTTTGCAGCAAGGTCAGCTCGGGGAAGATCCGGCTGGTCTGAAAGCTGCGCACCAGACCTTGACGAGCCCGCTCAATGGGGCCCAGGCTGCGCAGATCCTGGCCTTGTAGCAACACCTGGCCGCCTGTGGGGCGGGTAAGCCCGCTGATGATGTTGAACAGCGTGGTTTTACCCGCGCCATTTGGGCCAATCAAACCCAGCGTTTCGCCGGCGCGTAGTTCCAGACTGACGTCAGTCAGAATAGAGAGGCCGCCTACCTGCAGGGCCAGTTCGCGAGTGCTCAGTAAAACGCTCATGCAGACCTCTTGCGTCGTTCCGCCAGCCCATGGGGCATGAACAGAACCGTCAGCACAAAGATCAAACCCACCAGCAACTGCCACCGATCGGTATAGGAGCTCAGGTAGGTCTGGGCAAACAGATAGAACGTAGCGCCGATGAATGCGCCGCGCCAGGTACGTATGCCACCGATCACGCCCATGATGATCAGCGTGGCCGAGAAGCTCCAATGCACCTGCTGCGGGCTGACGTACTGATTCGCAAAGGGATACAGCCCGCCAGCGGCACCGGCTATCGCACCTGCAATCATGAATGTGTAGAGGCGGATACGCCATGCCTGATAACCCAGGGCGGCCATCCGCAAAGGCTGGTCGCGCAGACCAGTCAAGGCCAGACCGATAGGAGCGCGGCTAAATGAGCGCAGCAACAACCAGCAGATGATAGCCAGCAGCAGGGCCAGAACCATCAAGGTATAGGGGGCGCTCAAGGGCAGTTCGCCCAGGCTCAGACGCGGGAAACCGCGCAGGCCATCGGCGCCGCCGGTGACATCCCGCCAGCGAAACGCCACTTCCCAAATCAGTTGACCGGTAACGAGCGTGGCTACCATGAAGAACAGTTCGGAGCTGCGCAGGCTGATCAGTGCCATCAATATGGACAGCAAAGTGCCTGCCGCCATGCCGACCAGAAGCATCAGGGGCAGGGATGCGCCCCAATACTGACTGCTGATGGCCGTGGCGTAGGCAGCAAAGCCAAAAACGGCGCCATGTCCCAGAGAGACCAGTCCCCCATAACCGATCAGCAGATTGATGCTGAGCACGGCGCAGCCGATCAATAGGGCTTCGGTGCCAAAGCGCCATAGAAACGGGTCGCC